>NZ_JBFUKJ010000019.1:0-81073 GCF_056400905.1 Cellulomonas sp. P4_H12 | reverse complement strand
CCGGGCGACGTGCAGGCCGCCGTGGCGCCGAGCACGAGCGTCGCCGCGAGCGCGACCGCGAGGCCGCGCGGGGCGGCTGCGGTGGGGCGGGGCGGCGTGAGCATCGACGACCTCGGAGGGGAGGGCTCCGGCAGCGGTCGGTGAGCGACCAAAGTGCCAGAAAGCGGACATCTTGAACGTGCTCACGGTACCCAGCGGAATACCCATATCCGCCGATCGCGGACGTTTTCACCCCCGCTCCCGTGGTGCCGTCACACGTTCGGTCCAGACCTGCGGATCACCGGACGGGGAGCTGTCCCACCACGTGGTCGGCGATCTCCAGCGCGCACGTGGCGGCGGGGGACGGGGCGTTGAGCACGTGCACCTGGCGCGCGGTGCGCTGCAGCAGGAAGTCGTCGACGAGCTTCCCGTCGCGGGCCACCGCCTGGGCGCGCACTCCGGCCGGCGACGGCACGAGGTCGTCCGGCACGATCGCGGGGACCAGGGCGGCGAGCGAGCGGGCGAACGCCCGTCGGGACAGCGACCGACCCACCTCGCGGGCGCCCGGCACCACGTTGCGCGCGCCCATCCGCCACAGCCCCGGCCAGGTCAGCGCGTCGGCGGTGTCGCGCAGGTTCACCGAGCGCCAGGTGTAGCCCTCGCGCGCCAGGGCGAGCACCGCGTTGGGCCCGGCGTGCATGCCGCCGCCGATCATGCGGGTCAGGTGCACGCCGAGGAACGGGAACCGGGGGTCGGGCACCGGGTAGACGAGGCCGTTCACCAGCTCCGCGGCGGTGGCGGACAGCTCGTAGTACTCGCCGCGGAACGGCACGATCCGCGCGCTCGGGTCGAGGCCGCAGGCGCGCGCGATGCGGTCCGCGTGCAGCCCGGCGCAGGCCACGACGGCGTCGGCACGCACCTCGCCCGAGTCAACCTGCACGCGCACGTCGTCGGCCGTCTCGGTCGCGGAGATCACCCGGGCACCGAGGCGCACCTCGCCGCCGCCCTCGGAGATGTCCGCCGCGAGGGCCCGGGAGACGCCGGTGTAGTCCACGATCCCCGTGCTCTCGACCCACAGGGCGTCCACGCACGCGACGTGCGGCTCGCGCTCGCGGGCGCCCGCCGCCCCGACCAGCTGCGCCGGGACCCCGTTGGCGACGGCCCGGTCGGCCAGCCGGTGCAGCCCGGCCACCTGGTCCTGCGTGGAGGCGACGACGAGCTTGCCGGTGATCTCGACGGCCACGCCGCGCTCGCGGGCGTACTGCGCCATGCTCCGCGCGCCGGCCACGGCCATCGTCGCCTTGAGGCTGCCCGGCGCGTAGTACAGGCCGGAGTGGATCACGCCGGAGTTGCGCCCGGTCTGGTGCTCCGCGACCGCGTGCTCCTTCTCGAGCACGGTCACCTGGTGCCCGTCGCCGGTCAGGCGCGCCGCCACGGCCAGCCCCACGATCCCCGCACCGACCACGACGACGTGCGCCACGACACCTCCCGGACGGATCCCTGTGGGGTTCTGTGCAGGCAGGCTAGCGGTCCGCGTGTTGGTGCGGGCTCGTAGACTGCAGATGCACCCCGGGTCCCACGGATCCGGGGCACTTGTGTTGTGCGCACGCCCTCGACCCAAGGGACCCCATGGACCTCACCGGCCTCCTCCCCGCCCTCCTCGCCGATCCCGCCGCCGCCGCGGCGGTGGAGTCCGTCCGCGCCCGGGGGGAGCTCGACATCGTCGGCCCCGCAGGTGTGCGTCCGCCCCTGCTCGCCGCGCTCAGCAGCGGCCGTCCGCTGGTCGTCGTGACCGCGACCGGGCGCGACGCCGACGAGCTCGCCGCGGCCGTGCGCTGCTACCTGCCGCACGACGACGTCGCGGTGCTGCCCTCCTGGGAGACGCTGCCGCACGAGCGGCTGTCGCCGCGGAGCGACACGGTGGCCCGACGGCTGGCCGTGTTCCGCCGGCTCGCGCACCCCGAGACCGAGGGGCACGCCGGACCCGTGCGCGTGCTCGTGCTGCCGGTGCGGGCGCTCCTGCAGCCGGTGGTCGACGGGCTGGGCGAGCTGGTGCCGGTGTCGATCAGCACGGGCGACCGGGTCGACCTCGCGGACCTCGCCGAGCGGCTGGTCGACGCCGCCTACACGCGCGTCGACATGGTGGAGAAGCGCGGGGAGTTCGCCGTCCGCGGCGGGATCATCGACATCTTCCCGCCGACGGAGGACCACCCGCTGCGCGTCGAGCTGTGGGGCGAGGACGTCGAGGAGATCCGCTGGTTCTCCGTCGCGGACCAGCGCAGCCTCGAGGTTGCCGACCACGGCGTCTGGGCGCCCCCGTGCCGCGAGATCCTGCTGACGGACGCCGTGCGCGCGCGTGCCCTGGAGCTCATCCCACAGCTTCCCGGGGCCACGGACATGCTGGACAAGCTGGCGCAGGGCATTGCGGTCGAGGGCATGGAGTCGCTGGCGCCGGCGCTGGTCGAGCGCATGGTGCCCGTGCTCGACCTGGTTCCCGACGACAGCCTCGTGGTGATGGTCGACCCCGAGCGGGTCCGGCGGCGCGCGCACGACCTGGTCGCCACCACCCAGGAGTTCCTCGAGGCCGCCTGGACGTCCGCGGCCGCGGGCGCGGCGACGCCGCTGGACCTGTCTGCGGCGAGCTTCGCCTCGTTTGCCGAGATCCGCGCGCTGTCCGCCGTCCGCGGGCTCGGGTGGTGGACTCTGTCGCCGTTCTCCCTCGACGTCGACGCCACGGAGGCCGCCAAGCCCGACGACTTCTACGAGGGCTCGACCGGCAGCGGGCACACCGCGGCCCGGAACCAGGCGCCGCACCTGGCCGCGATGGCCGACGACCTCGCGGCGACCGCCCAGACGCTCGTGATCGGCGCGCGGGACGTCGAGCGCTACCGCGGCGAGGTCGCGCGCGCCGTGGCCGACGTGCGGGTTCTGCAGCAGGCCGGCTGGCGCCTGGTGCTCGCCACCGAGGGGCACGGCCCCGCGCAGCGCATGGTGGAGCAGCTCAAGGCCTCGGAGGTGCCCGCGCGGCTGGTCGCCACGATCACCGAGGAGCCTGAGGGCGGCGTCGTGCTCGTCGTGCCCGCGCCCGTCGGGCCGGGGTTCGTCGCCGAGCCTCTGCACCTGGCCGTGTTCTCCGAGTCCGACCTCACCGGCCGCGCCGGGACCAGCACGCGCGACATGCGCAAGATGCCGAGCCGGCGTCGCAACGTGGTCGACCCCCTGCAGCTGCGGCCGCACGACTACGTGGTGCACGAGCAGCACGGGGTCGGGCGGTTCGTCGAGCTGGTGCAGCGCACCATCGGCACGGGCGCCAACGCGGCGACGCGCGAGTACCTCGTGATCGAGTACGCGAGCAGCAAGCGTGGCCAGCCCGGTGACCGGCTGTTCGTGCCCAGCGACCAGCTGGACCAGGTGACCAAGTACGTGGGCGGCGAGGCGCCGAGCCTGTCCAAGATGGGCGGCGGCGACTGGGCGAAGACCAAGGGCCGCGCCAAGAAGGCGGTCAAGGAGATCGCCGCGGAGCTCATCCGGCTCTACTCGGCGCGCATGGCGACCGCGGGCCACGCGTTCGGGCCGGACACCCCCTGGCAGCGCGAGCTCGAGGACGCGTTCGCGTACGTGGAGACGCCCGACCAGGCCGCGACCATCGACGAGGTCAAGGCCGACATGGAGAAGCCGATCCCCATGGACCGGCTGGTCTGCGGCGACGTCGGCTACGGCAAGACGGAGATCGCGGTGCGCGCGGCGTTCAAGGCGGTGCAGGACGGCAAGCAGGTGGCCGTGCTGGTGCCGACGACGCTGCTCGTGCAGCAGCACCTCGACACCTTCAGCGAGCGGTACAGCGCGTTCCCGGTGACGGTGAAGGCGTTGAGCCGGTTCCAGACGCCGAAGGAGTCGAAGGAGGTCGTCGCCGGGCTGGCCGACGGGTCGGTGGACATCGTCATCGGCACCCACCGGCTCATCACGGGCGAGGTCCGGTTCAAGGACCTCGGGCTCGTGGTGATCGACGAGGAGCAGCGGTTCGGCGTCGAGCACAAGGAGACGCTGAAGGCCCTGCGCACCAACGTCGACGTGCTCGCCATGAGCGCGACCCCGATCCCGCGCACGCTCGAGATGGCGGTGACGGGCATCCGCGAGATGTCGACGCTGGCCACCCCGCCGGAGGAGCGGCACCCGGTCCTGACGTTCGTCGGCGCGTACGACGAGAAGCAGATCAGCGCCGCCATCCGGCGTGAGTTGCTGCGCGAGGGCCAGGTGTTCTACGTGCACAACAAGGTCGACTCGATCGAGCGCACCGCGAGCCGGCTCATGGAGCTCGTGCCCGAGGCCCGGGTGGCCGTGGCCCACGGCAAGATGAACGAGCACCAGCTCGAGCAGGTGATCGTCGACTTCTGGGAGAAGCGGTTCGACGTCCTGGTCTGCACGACGATCGTCGAGACCGGCCTGGACATCTCCAACGCGAACACCCTCATCCTCGAGCGGGCCGACCTGCTCGGTCTGAGTCAGCTGCACCAGCTGCGCGGGCGCGTGGGTCGTGGTCGTGAGCGGGCGTACTCCTACTTCCTGTACCCGCCCGAGAAGCCGCTGACCGAGACGGCGCACGACCGGCTGCAGACGATCGCGGCGAACACCGACCTGGGCGCCGGCATGGCCGTCGCGATGAAGGACCTCGAGATCCGCGGCGCCGGCAACCTGCTGGGCGGCGAGCAGTCGGGGCACATCGAGGGCGTCGGCTTCGACCTCTACATCCGCATGGTCGGGGAGGCCGTCGCGAACTTCCGCGGCGACGTGGAGGAAGAGGTGCCCGACGTCACCATCGAGCTGCCGGTCGACGCGCACATCCCGCACGACTACATCGCGCACGAGCGGCTCCGGCTCGAGGCCTACCGGAAGATCGCGGCGGCGCTGGACACGGCGACGCTCGGCGACGTCCGGGCGGAGCTGATCGACCGCTACGGGCCCGTCCCGGCGGCGGTCGACAACCTGTTCGAGGTGGCCGAGTTCCGGCTGCACGTGCGCGCCTCGGGGATCTCGGACGTGACCGCGCAGGGCAAGTTCGTCCGCTTCGCGCCCGTCGACCTGCCCGAGTCGGCCCAGCTGCGGCTCAAGCGCCTGTACCCGGGCTCGGTGCTCAAGCCGGCCGTCCGCACGGTCCTGGTGCCGTGGCCGATGACCGCGCGCATCGGCGGCAAGCCCGTGCAGGGCCGCGAGGTGATGCTCTGGGCGAAGCAGTTCATCGACGCCGTCGTCCGTGGGGACGTCGGTGTTGCGGCAACGGTGGGCACCGCACGCAGGTGAGGGCCCTACGATGACCCCGATCGACGAGCGACGACGCGGGAGGTCCCTGGTGGCGGTGCAGTGGCGTGCGGGTGTGCGGGCAACGAGTGTGCTGGTCGCGCTCGCGACGACGGTGACCCTGGCGGGGTGCGCCGGGCAGCCCGGCGCCGCCGCGGTGGTCGACGGGACCGCGATCCCGACCTCGGACGTGCAGGCCGCGCTGACCGAGCTGGCGCCGTACTTCCAAGGCGTGACGACGACGAACGTGCTGGCGGTCCTCGTGCAGGAGCCCACGGTGGTCGAGCTGGCCGAGGAGAAGGGCGTCGCGGTCTCCGACGAGGATGCCCAGGCGCTGCTCGACTCGGTCGTGCAACAGAAGGTCAAGGGCGCGACCGCCGACTTCACCGCACCGTCGCTGGCCGTGGCCAAGTACTCGATCGCCTACACCAACCTGCAGGGGCTGCCCGACGCCTCGGACGTGGGCAAGGAGATCGACGCCCGGCTGCGGAAGCTCGACGTCGAGGTGAACCCGCGGTTCGGCTCGCTCACCGACGGCAACCAGGTGGCCGACCCGACGACCGCGCCCTGGATGGTCAAGGCGAAGGCGCCGGCGCCCACGGACGGGGCCACCCCCGAGCCGTCGCCCTCGGCGTCGTGACCGAGGCGGACTCGCTGCGCGCCCTGGTGCGCGTGATGGACCGCCTGCGCTCGCCGGGCGGCTGCCCGTGGGACGCCCAGCAGACGCACGAGTCGCTCGTGCCGTACGCGCTTGAGGAGGCGTACGAGCTGGCGGAGGCGATCGAGACCGGTGACCGCCCCGGCCTGCGGGAGGAGCTGGGCGACCTGCTGCTCCAGGTGGTCTTCCACGCGCGGATCGCCACCGAGCACCCCACTGACCCGTTCGACGTCGACGACGTGGCGGCGGACCTCGTCGCCAAGCTGGTGCGCCGGCACCCGCACGTGTTCGAGGACGCCCCTCTCGAGGGGGACGCCCACGTGCAGTGGGACCGGCTGAAGAACGTCGAGAAGCAGCGGGCGTCCGTCCTCGACGGCGTGCCGGCGGCGCTGGGAGCGCTGGCCCGCGCGCAGAAGATCGCCGGTCGCGCCGGCCGCGCCGGGATGCCCACGGACGCGCCCGACGGGGACGGGCTCGGGGAGCGGCTGCTGCGGCTGGTGCTCGAGGCGCAGGCGGCAGGCCTCGACGCGGAGGGCGAGCTGCGCCGGACGGCGGCCGCCTGGGAGCAAGACCTTCGGGCCTCGGAGTCGGCCGCCCGGCCCTGATACAGACGTTCCGGCGTTCGTGCGAAACGGAGAAGGAAAGCGCTTGCCGACGAGGGGATCGCGCCCGTAGCCTTCCCGTGGCCGCCATGATGAGCGCCACGGCACGACCATCCGAGGTGGAGGACCGCAACGATGCGCATCGGCATCCCGACCGAGAGCCGGGCCGGCGAGCGGCTCGTGGCCGCGACGCCGAAGACCGTCGGCCAGCTGGTCGGCCTCGGCTACGACGTCCTCGTGCAGCGGGGGGCAGGCGACGCCGCGACGTTCCGCTCCGAGGCGTACGCGTCGGCCGGCGCCACGATCGGCGATGCCGCCGAGGTCTGGGCCGCCGACATCGTCGCCAAGGTCAACGCGCCGACGGACGACGAGATCGCCGCCCTGCGTCCCGGATCCACGCTGATCGCCATGCTCGCGCCGGCGGCCGCCCCGGAGCTCGTCGAGGCGCTGCACGGGCAGGGCGTCACCGCGCTCGCCCTCGACGCCGTGCCGCGCATCTCGCGGGCGCAGGCGCTCGACGTGCTCAGCACGCTGTCGAACGTCGCCGGCTACCGTGCCGTGGTCGAGGCCGCCGAGGCGTACGGCGGCATGTTCACCGGTCAGGTCACGGCCGCGGGCAAGACCCCGCCGGCACGGGTGTTCGTCATCGGTGCGGGGGTCGCCGGGCTGGCCGCGATCGGCGCGGCCGGCGCGATGGGGGCGCGTGTGCGCGCGTTCGACGTGCGGCCCGAGGTGGGCGAGCAGATCGAGTCGATGGGTGCCGCGTTCGTGCAGGCGGACGCCGCGCAGCAGGCGGTCAGCGCGGACGGGTACGCCAGCGCGCTGACGGCCGAGCAGGAGCGGCTGACCCAGCAGATGTACGCCGCCGAGACGGCCGACGCGGACATCGTCATCACGACCGCGCTCGTGCGCGGCCACGCGCCGACCACGATCACCGCGGCGATGGTCGCCGGGATGCGGCCGGGCAGCGTGATCGTCGACCTTGCTGCGTCCGGCGGCGGCAACTGCGAGCTGACCGTGCCCGGGTCGTCGGTGGTCACGGAGAACGGCGTGACGATCCTCGGCTGGACCGACCTGACCAGCCGGATGCCGCAGCACACGTCGCAGCTGTTCGGCACCAACATCGTGCACCTGCTCCAGCTGCTCACCCCCCGCAAGGACGGCCGGCTGGTCCTCGACCTGGACGACCCCGTGCAGCGCGGCATGGCGGTGACCCGCGACGGCGAGGTGCTCTGGCCGCCGCCCCCGGTCCAGGTGTCGGCGGCGCCGTCCGCGCCAGCGGGCCCGACGGACGAGGAGCGGGCGGCGGCCGCGGTCGCGCTGGCCCAGGACAAGGCCCGTCGACGCCGGCGCCGGTCGGTCGTCCTCGCGCTGCTCGCGGTCGTCGTCCTGCTCGGCATCTCGTTCGCGCCCACCGCGTTCCTCGGGCACTTCACGGTCTTCGTCCTGGCCGTGATCGTCGGCTACTACGTGATCTCCAACGTCAGCCACTCGCTGCACACGCCGCTCATGGCCCAGACCAACGCCATCTCGGGGATCATCCTGGTCGGCGCGCTCCTGCAGATCGGCGACGACAGCTGGCTGGTCACCGTGCTCGCGGTCATCGCGGCGTCGGTCGCCAGCATCAACGTGTTCGGCGGCTTCCTCGTCGCCAACCGCATGATCCGCATGTTCCGGAAGGACGCCTGATGCCGACGTCGGTCGCCCAGGCCGCCTACGTCGCCGCCGCGGTGCTGTTCATCCTCAGCCTCGCCGGCCTGTCCAAGCAGGAGACCGCCCGCCGGGGCAACGTCGCCGGCATGGTCGGCATGGCCCTGGCCCTCGTCGCGACGATCGCGCTCGCCCTCCAGCGCTCCGAGCGGCCGGTCGAGGTGACGGCGTCGCTGATCCTCGTCGTGCTGCTCGTCGGCGCGACCGTCGGCACGTGGCAGGCGCGCCGCGTCGAGATGACGCAGATGCCGGAGCTCATCGCGGTCCTGCACTCGTTCGTCGGGCTGGCCGCCGTGCTCGTCGGCTACAACTCGTTCCTCACCGAGCCGTCGGACCCGGCGCACCTGGTCGAGGTCTTCCTCGGGGTGCTCATCGGTGCCGTGACGTTCACCGGCTCGATCGTCGCCTACCTCAAGCTGTCCACCCGGATCCGCTCGGCGCCGCTGATGCTGCCGGGTCGGAACGTGCTCAACCTGGCCATGGTGCTGGCGTCGGCGGGCCTCATGGTCTGGTTCCTGGGCACCGCGAGCGTGCTTCCGCTGCTGCTCATGACCCTCGTCGCCCTGGCGCTCGGCTGGCACCTGGTCGCGTCCATCGGCGGCGGCGACATGCCCGTCGTCGTCTCGATGCTCAACTCGTACTCCGGGTGGGCGGCCGCGGCCGCCGGCTTCATGCTCAGCAACGACCTGCTCATCGTGACCGGCGCCCTCGTCGGGTCCTCCGGTGCGATCCTCAGCTACCTCATGTGCACGGCGATGAACCGGTCGTTCCTCTCCGTCATCCTCGGCGGGTTCGGCGCCGAGGGCGGCACGGTCGCCTCGTCCGACGTCGACCTGGGGGAGTTCCACGAGGTCATGGCGCCCGAGGTGGCGGAGCTGCTCGCCGACGCCCGCACGGTGGTCATCACGCCCGGGTACGGGATGGCCGTCGCCAAGGCGCAGTACCCGGTGGCCGAGCTCGTCGCCAAGCTGCGCGCCCGCGGCGTCGACGTCCGGTTCGGGGTCCACCCCGTCGCCGGCCGACTGCCCGGCCACATGAACGTGCTGCTCGCCGAGGCCAAGGTGCCGTACGACATCGTGCTCGAGATGGACGAGATCAACGGCGACCTGGCCGACACCGACGTGGTCCTCGTCATCGGCGCGAACGACACCGTGAACCCCGCGGCGCTCGACGACCCGGCGTCGCCGATCGCCGGCATGCCCGTGCTCGAGGTGTGGAAGGCGGCGCGCGTCGTCGTCTTCAAGCGCTCGATGGCCACGGGCTACGCGGGCGTGCAGAACCCGCTGTTCTTCCGCGACAACACCTCGATGCTGTTCGGCGACGCGAAGGACCAGGTCGAGCACATCATGCTGGCGCTCTGAGCGGGAGGCGTCCACCAGTCGAAGGGCCCAGGACGCTCTCTCGGGGACGCCACTAGGGTGAGGTCGTAAACCCACCCGCTTCAGAAGGAGCACCCATGGCCAGCATCGAGGCCGTCGGCGCCCGCGAGATCCTGGACTCGCGCGGCAACCCCACTGTCGAGGTCGAGGTCGCACTCGACGACGGCACCATCGCCCGCGCCGCCGTCCCCTCCGGTGCCTCGACCGGCGCGTTCGAGGCCGTCGAGCGCCGTGACGGCGACTCCGCCCGCTACCTGGGCAAGGGCGTCGAGGAGGCCGTCGCGGCCGTCATCGACGAGATCGCTCCGGAGCTCATCGGCTTCGAGGCCACCGAGCAGCGCCTGGTCGACGCCGCGCTGATCGACCTCGACGGCACGGCCAACAAGGGCAAGCTCGGCGCCAACGCGATCCTCGGCGTCTCGCTCGCCGTGGCCAAGGCCGCGGCCGACTCGGCCGACCTGCCGCTGTTCCGCTACCTCGGCGGCCCGAACGCGCACGTGCTTCCGGTCCCGATGATGAACATCCTCAACGGTGGGTCGCACGCCGACTCCAACGTCGACATCCAGGAGTTCATGGTCGCCCCCATCGGCGCGTCCACGTACCGCGAGGCGCTGCGCAGCGGCGTCGAGGTCTACCACTCGCTCAAGTCCGTGCTCAAGGGCAAGGGCCTGTCGACGGGTCTCGGCGACGAGGGCGGCTTCGCCCCCAACCTGGGCAGCAACCGCGAGGCGCTCGACCTCATCCTGGTCGCCATCGAGAAGGCCGGCTTCACGCCGGGCGTCGACCTGGGCCTCGCACTCGACGTCGCCGCGACCGAGTTCTTCAAGGACGGCGTCTACCACTTCGAGGGCAAGACGCTCTCGAACGAGGAGCTGTCGGCCTACTACGAGCAGCTGGTGAAGGACTACCCGCTGGTCTCGATCGAGGACCCGCTGTCCGAGGACGAGTGGGAGGGCTGGTCCCACCTGGTCGCGACCATCGGCGACAAGGTGCAGATCGTCGGCGACGACCTGTTCGTCACCAACCCCGAGCGCCTGCGCAAGGGCATCGAGCTCAAGGCGGCGAACTCGCTGCTGGTCAAGCTCAACCAGATCGGCACGCTGACCGAGACGCTCGACGCCGTCGAGCTGGCCCAGCGCAGCGGCTTCACCACGATGACCTCGCACCGCTCCGGCGAGACCGAGGACACCACGATCGCTGACCTGTCGGTGGCCACGAACGCCGGCCAGATCAAGACCGGTGCCCCCGCCCGCGGCGAGCGCATCAACAAGTACAACCAGCTGCTCCGCATCGAGGAGGAGCTGGACGACGCCGCGCGCTACGCCGGCCGCTCCGCCTTCCCGCGGTTCCAGGCCTGACGCACGACCCTCGAAGGCCGGTCATCCTGCGGGTGGCCGGCCTTCGGCGCGCCACGGTTCCCGACGTCCGCGCAGGTGGGTGCCGTCCGGGGCAGAATCGACGCCATGTCTGCCCCCCGACGCCCGGCGTCCCCGAGCGCCCCGGGTCGGCGTCCGGCGGCACCGCGGTCCGGCACGCCGACCGCCGGGGCTAACGTGCCGCGCGGCAACGCGGGCGCGCGCTCGTCGGCACCGCGGTCAGGAGCCACGCCCCGCGTCGGTCCGGCGCCCTCGTCGTCGGCCCGCCCGTCCTCGTCGCGACCCTCCGCCTCCCGCCCCGCCACGCGCGGCAGCGCCCCGACGCCCGCGCGCGGCACCCCGCGCGCCGAGCGGGTCCAGGTCCGCGTGCCCCGGCTCTTCACGGTCCGCGCCATGGTGTTCTCGTGCGTGCTGCTGCTCGCGTTCGTGCTCGTGTACCCGACGCTGCACTCGTACCTGCAGCAGCGCGTCGAGGTGGACCAACTGCGCGGGCAGGTCGAGGCGGCGCGGCAGCGCAACGACGACCTCGAGGCGGACCTCAAGCGCTGGGACGACGAGGCTTATGTGCGGGCACAGGCACGCGAGCGGCTGTCGTTCGTGATGCCGGGGGAGAAGGCGTTCCGCGTGATCGACCCGGAGACCGTGCCCGACACTCCGCCGGCCGCCGCCGGACCCGCGTCCGTGCTCGACTCCGGCTCGACCCTGCCCTGGTACGCCAACGTGTGGGAGTCCGTGCAGGTGGCCGGCAGCACGCCGGTCACGAGCGACAATGAGACGCCCGCACCGAGCCCCACGGCACCCGCGGGCGGCTGACCCGCCCCGGCACGAACGGAACCTCGCTGTGACCCCCACGCCTCTCGACGCCGTCACCGACCAGGACGTCGCGGTGCTCGCCGAGCAGCTCGGCCGCCCCCCGCGCGGCGTGGTCGGCATCGCCGCCCGGTGCGTCTGCGGGCGCCCGCTGGTCGTGCGCACCGCCCCCCGCCTGGACGACGGCACCCCGTTCCCGACCACCTACTACCTCACGTGCCCCCCGGCCGTCGCCGCGGTGAGCACCCTCGAGGCCGGCGGGCTGATGAAGGAGCTCACCGCCCGGCTCGCCGACGACGAGGAGCTCGCCGCCGCCTACCGACGCGCCCACGACGCCTACCTGGCCGACCGCGAGGCGCTCGGCCACGTCGAGGAGATCGCGGGCATCTCCGCCGGCGGCATGCCCACGCGCGTGAAGTGCCTGCACGTGCTCGTGGGCCACGCGCTGGCCGCCGGCCCGGGCGTCAACCCGATCGGCGACGAGGCCCTGGCGCTGATCCGCGACGACTGGCGCCCGGACCGCTGCACCTGCTGACCCCCTTCCCACAACGTCCGCACAGGTACGGGTTCCGGCCCGTAGTTGTGCGGACGTCCCGCCGGCGGCAGCCGTGCCGTCCGCGTAGGTACGTGCTCTAGCCCGTACTTCTGCGGACGTCCGGTCGGGGGAGCGGTCGCGTCCGCGTACCAGCGGCTCCAGATCGAGCGCGTCGGACGTCCGGTGTGCAGGCCTCGGGGGACCGGGTGGGGGTGCGAGGATGGGCGCGTGACGCGTGTGGCTGCCATCGACTGCGGGACCAACTCCATCCGACTCCTGGTCGCCGACGTGGATCCCGACGCGGGGACGCTGGTCGACCTGGACCGCCGCATGGAGGTGGTCCGCCTCGGGCAAGGCGTCGACCGGACCGGCCGCATCGCTCCCGAGGCCCTCGAGCGCACGCTCGACGCCGCCCGCCGCTACAACGACATCTGCACGGAGCTCGGCGTCGAGGCCGTCCGGTTCGTCGCGACGTCGGCGTCGCGGGACGCCGAGAACCGGGCCGACTTCGTCGATGGCGTTCGCGCCGCGCTGGGCGTCGAGCCGGAGGTGGTGCCCGGCGAGGAGGAGGCCGCGCTGTCCTTCCGCGGGGCCACCGGCGTCCTGGCCGCCGCCCACCCCGGACCGTTCCTCGTGGTCGACCTGGGCGGCGGCTCGACGGAGCTGGTGCTGGGCACCACGACGCCCGAGGCCGCGTTCTCCATGGATGTCGGCTGCGTGCGGATGACCGAGCGCCACCTGCGCAGCGACCCGCCGACCGCCGACGAGATCGCCGCCGCGCACGCCGACGTCGCGGCCGCGCTGGACACGGCGTCGGCCGTCGTCCCCCTGGGCAAGACGGTGACGCTGGTCGGGCTCGCGGGCACGGTGACCACGGTGACGGCCCACGGCCTCGGGCTGCCCGCCTACGACGCCTCGATCATCGACGGGTCGGTGCTGCCCGTCGACGTCGTGCTGGCCGCTTGCGACGACCTGCTGCACCGGTCGCACGCCGAGCGTGCCGCCCTCGGGTTCATGCACCCCGGCCGCGTCGACGTGATCGGCGCCGGCGCGCTGGTCTGGGGCGATGTCGTCAGGCGGGTCCGCGACGAGGTCGCCGCGGCCGGCGGTCGGCTCACCGAGGTCCTCACGTCGGAGCACGACATCCTCGACGGCATCGCCTGGAGCATCGCCACCCGCTGACGCCCCGCGGCCAGACATCCACGCTACGAGCGGCCCCGCCACTCGCGCCCGCACTCCTGCGGGCAGTGGCCACCACGAGTGCGGACGTTGGCGGCACCTGAGTGAGGACGTCCGCACTCCTGCGGGTCCCGGCCCGATCGAGTGCGGACGTCCGGGAGTGGGGCGACGCGACACGCCGGCATGTGGCGCGTGGTGGACGGTAGTGCGCAATGTGTAATAGCGTCGCGCCTGCGGGAGCCGGAGGGGGCTCCCGCACCAGACAGCCGGCCCGGTGCCGTCGGTCGCCCGCCCGGGTGATCGACGGGCCGGGACGTCGACCGGGAGGTCCCATGGACACCACGCAGCTGCTCAAGGGCGTGCTCGACCTGGCGGTGCTCGCCGTCGTCGCGGACGAGGACGGGTACGGGTACGACGTCGTCCGCCGGCTGCGGTCGGCGGGGATCGAGGAGGTCGGCGACGCGTCGGTGTACGGCACGCTGCGGCGGCTGTACTCGTCGGGAGCCCTGACGTCCTACGTCGTGCCGAGCGACGAGGGCCCGCACCGCAAGTACTACGGGATCAACGCGCAGGGGCGGGCGATGCTCGAGGCGCAGCGCAAGGACTGGTCGGAGTTCGCAGGCACCATGGGCCGCCTGCTCGGGACGGAGGGCGTGCGATGAGCGTGCTGGACACCACGGACGCGCTGGACGTCAGGGGCTACGCGGAGGCGGTGCGCCGCAGCCTGGCCGACCTGGGGCCGGAGCTGGTCGAGGACCTCACCGACGACCTCGAGGCCGACCTGACGGACGCGATGGCGGACGAGCGGCACGTCGCCCACGGCAGCGGGCTGCTGGAGCAGTTCGGGCCTCCGGAGGCGTACGCGGCCGAGCTGCGGGCGGCAGCGGGGCTCGCGCCGGCGGTGGCATCGGGCACGCGGCGGGGGTTCCAGGTGTTCTCCGACCCCGTCGAGGACGTCCGGCGACTCGGTCGGGGGACGCTGCGGCGGCTCCGCGCGCAGAGCTGGTGGGCGCCGGTCGAGTCGTTCCTCGTGTCGCTGCGGCCGGTCTGGTGGTTGCTGCGCGCGTGGATCGGCTACGAGGTGCTGGCGATGTACTTCGGGGGCGCTGCGTCCACCGCCGTGCCGCGGTCGCTGCTGAGCTGGGTGGTCCTGCTGGCCGCGGTCGTGGTCAGCGTGCAGTGCGGGCGCGGTGTGTGGCTGCGGGCCCCCCGGGTGCGCTGGCTGGTGGTGACCGCGAACGTCGTGGCGATCCTGGCGCTGCTGCCCGTGCTGTCCTGGGTCCAGGGCAAGCTCCAGTACCAGGAGGCGCTCGTCGCCAGCTACGAGTCGGGCCCGTACGCCGGCGGCACCCAGACCATCTACCAGGACAAGGCGGTCGACGGCGTCGTCGTCGACGGAATCCAGGTCAGCAACCTCTTCGCGTACGACGTCGACGGCAACCCGCTGACGGATGTGCAGATCTACGACGACCGCGGGCGGCCGGTCCGGACCACGTACGACGACGGCGCCGGCCAGTACTGGTTCCCCGAGTCGACGCAGCCGTGGTCGTTCGTGCCGCGGGCCGACGCCGACGGCCGGTCCCGCTGGAACGTCTACCCGCTGCAGGGCGCGCCGACGGAGGCGTTCACCTACGACGACTCCGGGATGCAGGTGCTGCCCACGGGCACGAGCCCGACGACTCCGCCGTGGCCGTTCGCGAAGGCTCCGGCGCTCGACGCACCCGCGACGCCGACCCTGGGCGCCGACGGACCGACACCGACCCCCAGCCCGACACCCTGAGCTGCCTGCCAGGTGGCACCCACGGCGGGTGCCACCTGGCAGAATGCCTGCTTGGGAGCGCTCTCAGCGCTCAGTCCGTGCCGACGCTCGAGGAGGAGCGCCATGCCCACGCCCAGGGAGCCCCTGCTCGACCGCCGCCTGCTCCTGCAGCTGGGCGCGACGACCGGCCTGCTCGCCGCGTGCACGCCGGACGGCTCGTCCCCTGCCCCGACGGCGACCACGCCGACGACCGCCTGGCAGCCGCCCGCCGAGCCGATGACCTTTCCCGCCGGGTTCGTGTGGGGCGCGGCGACCTCCGCGTTCCAGGTCGAGGGCTCGACGACGGCCGACGGGCGGGGCCCGTCGATCTGGGACACGTTCGCAGCGACGCCGGGACGCATCCGCGACGGCTCCACGGGTGACCCGGCGGCGGACCACTACCGGCTCTGGGCGTCGGACCTCGACCTGATCAAGGACCTGGGCCTGCCCGCGTACCGGTTCTCGGTGGCGTGGCCGCGCATCCAGCCCACGGGGTCGGGCGCCGTGAACCAGGCGGGCGTCGACTTCTACCGCCGGCTCGTCGACGGGCTCCTGGCACGGGAGATCCACCCGGCGATCACGCTGTACCACTGGGACCTGCCGCAGCCTCTGCAGGACGCCGGTGGGTGGGCGGTCCGCGACACGGCGGACCGGTTCGCCGAGTATGCGGCGGTCGTGTTCGACGCGCTGCGGGACGTCGACGCCACCTGGCTCACCCTGAACGAGCCGAAGACGACGGCGTTCGTCGGCTACCGCTGGGGGTCGCACGCGCCGGGGATCAGCGATGTCGACCAAGCGGCCGCGGCGGTCCACCACCAGCTGCTCGCGCACGGCAAGGCGGTGCAGGCGTTCCGCGCCAGCGGCGCCGCCGGCGGCATCGGCATCGCGCTCAACCTGCTCCCCGTCTACCCGGTGAGCCGCACGGCCGACCCGGCGGCGGTGCACGTGGACGGCGTCGAGAACCGGCTCTTCCTCGACCCGGTGCTGCTCGGGCGGTACCCGACGGACGCCATCGGCAAGGGGCCCGGCCAGCTCCCTGCGGACCCCGACGCGTTCGAGGCGCTGGTGCAGGACGGCGACCTGGCGACGATCAGCGCCCCGATCGACGTGCTCGCGGTGCAGTACTACGGCGTCACGGGGGTCGACGACGTCGGCAACCAGGTGCCGCTCTACCCGACGTCGGCGGCGACCTGGCAGCAGGTGCACCCGGAGGGCCTCTACGACCTGCTGATCGACCTGCTCATCGACTACCCGGACGCGCCCCCGCTGGTGATCACCGAGAACGGCATCCCCGACCCCACGCCGGAGGGCTCCGCCGACGACCCGGCCCGGCTCGAGTTCCTGCGCGCCCACCTGCAGCAGGCCGCACGCGCGATCGACGACGGGGTCCAGCTGACCGGCTACTACGCGTGGTCGCTGCTGGACAACTTCGAGTGGGCCGAGGGCATGACGCAGCGCTGGGGGCTCGTGCGGGTGGACTTCGAGACGCAGGAGCGGACGCCCAAGCAGAGCGCGCAGTGGTACTCCACGGTGGTTCGCGCGAACGCCGTCGAGCCCTCCTGAGTGCCCACTGTGCGCAGCATCACCGGGATCTGGTAGGGCACGGGAACCCTCTCGCCGCTACCGTTGAAGGTATGCCTCAGTCTGCCTCCGTCGTCGCCACCCCGAAGGCCACCGTGGATGCGGCGGCCCGCACGAGCAAGCCGCGCAAGGTGCCCCGCGTCGTGATCCTCGGCGGCGGCACCGTGGGCCTGTACACGGCCCGCCGGCTGCGCAAGCGCCTGGGCAAGCGGGAGGCGGCCATCGTCGTCGTCGACCCGCGCCCCTACATGACCTACGCGCCGTTCCTCCCGGAGGCCGCGGCCGGCTCGATCGACCCGCGCAACGTCGTCGCGCCGCACCGTCGCGCGCTCAAGGGCGTCGACGTGCTGCAGGGCAAGGTCAGCCAGATCAACCACGCCGACCGCACGGTCGAGATCACGCCCGAGGAGGGTGACCCGTACTGGATCACCTACGACCACCTCGTCGTGGGCCTCGGCGCCGTCGCCCGCACGCTGCCCATCCCCGGCCTGGCGGACTTCGGCATCGGCTTCAAGAACGTCGAAGAGGCCATCGCGCTGCGCAACCACGTGCTCAACCGCATCGACGTCGCGGCGAGCACCTGGGACCCCGAGCTGCGTCGCCGGATGCTCACGTTCGTGTTCGTCGGCGGCGGCTTCGCCGGCATCGAGGCGCTCGGCGAGGTCGAGGACATGGCGCGCGCCGCGGTGAAGTACTACAAGGCCGTCGAGCAGGACGAGCTCCGGTTCGTGCTGGTCGAGGGCTCGCCGCGCATCCTCCCGGAGGTCAGCGAGGAGCTGGGCGGCTACACGCTCGAGCAGCTGCGCAAGCGCAACATCGAGATCCACCTGTCGACGTTCCTCAGCAGCTGCATCGACGGCCACATCGTGCTGTCGAACAAGACGGAGTTCGACGCCGAGACGCTGGTGTGGACGGCCGGCGTCAAGGCCAACCCCGTGCTCAAGGACTCGGACCTGCCGCTGGACAACCTCGGCCGGGTCACGTGCAACGCCTTCCTCCAGGTGGTCGACGCCGACGGCACCGTCGTGCCCGACGCCTACGCCGCCGGTGACTGCGCCGCCGTGCCGGACCTCTACAACCCGGGCAAGTTCTGCCCGCCGAACGCCCAGCACGCGCTTCGCGAGGGCAACCACCTGGGCGACAACCTGTCCCGCGTGCTGCGCTCCGCCGAGCTGACCGAGTACAAGCACAAGAACATCGGCGCCGTCGCGTCCCTCGGCATGTACAAGGGCGTCGCGCAGATGTTCGGCCGGATCAAGGTGCGCGGCTTCCTGGCGTGGGTGCTGCACCGCTCGTACCACGTGGCCGCCATGCCGACCTGGAACCGCAAGATCCGGATCGCCGTCGGCTGGACCGGCTCGCTGCTGCTGCGTCGCGAGGTCGTCGCGCTGGGCAGCCTGCACGACCCCCGCGCGGAGTTCCGGTCCGCGTCGGTGCCGGCCAAGCCGCGCGCGGTCGAGCCGGGCGAGAAGGACCCGTCGCTGCCGGCCATCAAGGCCGAGGCGGGCTCGCCGGCCGAGAAGGCCACCGGCAGCAAGAGCGCCTGAGCACACCCGAGACGAGCCCCCGGTCCCGCGCGGACCGGGGGCTCGTCCGCGTCCTGGCAGGATGAGGCGCGGCCCCCGTAGCCCAACTGGCAGAGGCAGCCGGCTTAAACCCGGCACAGTCCGGGTTCGAACCCCGGCGGGGGCACCGGACGGGCCCGCGGGTGCTGTGATGGGGCCATGGAACGCATCGCGGTTCGACGACGAGTCACGCGCATCACGCTCGAGGACGGCGCACGTCGGGTGGAAGACGTCCTCGCGGCGGAGGAGCCGCTCGAGATCCGCGTCGGCGGCCGAGCGCTGGCGGTGACGATGCGCACCCCGGGTCACGACGTGGACCTCGCCGCCGGGTTCCTGGTGTCGGAGGGCGTCGTGACGGCCGCCGACGACTTCGCGGCCGCACGCTACTGCGCGGGCGCCACCGCCGAAGGGCTCAACACCTACAACGTGCTGGACGTGACACTGGCCCGCGGCGTCCCCGCGCCCGACCCCAGTCTGGAACGCACCTTCTTCACGACGTCCTCGTGCGGGCTGTGCGGGAAGGCGAGCATCGACGCGGTGCGGACGCGCTCGCGCTGGACGGTCGCCGAGGACGACGGCGCGATCCCGGCCGAGCTCTTGGCGACGTTCCCCGACCGGCTCCGGGAGCGCCAGGAGGTGTTCGCCCGGACGGGCGGGCTGCACGCCGCGGGGCTCTTCGACGCCGCGACGGGCGAGCTGCTGGTGCTGCGGGAGGACGTCGGCCGCCACAACGCCGTGGACAAGGTGGTCGGGTGGGCGTTGAAGGCCGGGCGGCTCCCGCTGCGCGGCACGGTGCTCATGGTGTCCGGACGCTCGTCGTTCGAGCTGACCCAGAAGGCGCTCATGGCCGGCATCCCGGTGCTCGCGGGCGTCTCCGCGCCGTCGTCGCTCGCCGCCGACCTCGCGCAGGAGTCCGGGATCACGCTGGTCGGGTTCCTGCGGGGGTCGTCGATGGTCGTGTACTCGCGGCCCGAGCGCGTGCTGGTCGGGGCGCGGGTCTGATGCCGCGCAAGCCGCCGGTCGAGGACCCGACCTACGACCGCATGCGGGTCCACCCGCCCGACGCGTGGGCCGTCGGGCTGCCCGCCGTGGTCAACGCGATGACCTACGCGCTCGAGGACCTGGGGCCGGGCCGCTCGCTCACGCTGCTCAGCCGGCTGAACCAGAAGGACGGGTTCGACTGCATGAGCTGCGCGTGGCCGGACCCCGAGCACCGCGCCCGGGCGGAGTTCTGCGAGAACGGCGTGCGCGCCGTCTCGTGGGAGGCGACGCCGGTGACGGTGCCGACGACCTTCTGGGCGGAGCACTCGCTCGCGGACCTCGAGGACAGGTCGGAGTACTGGCTGGGCATGCAGGGCCGGCTGGTCGAACCGGTCCACAAGCCCGCCGGCAGCGACCACTACGTCCCGATCAGCTGGGTCGACGCGTTCCGGCTGGTCGCCGACAGGCTCCGGGGCCTGGACTCGCCGGACCAGGCCGCGTTCTACACCAGCGGCCGCACGGCCAACGAGACGGCGTTCCTCTATCAGCTGTTCGTGCGCGCCTTCGGCACCAACAACCTGCCCGACTGCTCGAACATGTGCCACGAGTCGACGGGCACCGCGATGAACGCGACGCTCGGCGTCGGCAAGTCGACGATCGCCTACGACGACTTCGCCAAGGCCGACCTGGTCATCGTCATGGGGCAGAACCCCGGCACCAACCACCCGCGGATGCTCACCGCGCTCGAGGAGGCCAAGCGCGCAGGCGCCGGGATCGTCGCGGTGAACCCGCTGCCGGAGGCGGCGCTGCGGCGCTACAAGAACCCGAAGACGGTCCGGGGGATCGTCGGCCGGGGCACCGACCTCGCGGACCAGTTCCTGCAGATCCGCAGCGGCGGCGACATGGCCCTGCTGCAGTGGGTGTCCCGGCGCGTGCTCGAGGCGGAGGACCGCATTCCCGGCACGGTGCTCGACCACGAATTCCTGGCGGAGCACACGCTCGGCCTGGACGACTTCCGCGCGCACCTCGAGGCCCTCGACGAGGCCGAGGTCCTCGCGGCGACGGGTCTGTCCGCCGCCGAGATGGACGAGCTGGCCGACCGCTACCTCGCGGCCGACCGCGTGATCATCACGTGGGCGATGGGCCTCACGCAGCACCGCAAGGGCGTCGACACCATCAAGGAGATCGTCAACCTGCTGCTGCTGCGCGGCAACATCGGCAAGCCGGGCGCCGGTGCGTCCCCGATCCGGGGGCACAGCAACGTGCAGGGCGACCGCACCATGGGCATCTGGGAGAAGATGCCCGACGCCTTCCTGGACGCGCTGGCCGCCGAGTTCTCGTTCGAGCCTCCGCGCCGGCACGGCCTCGACTCCGTGGGGTCGATCGAGGCGATGCAGCGGGGCGAGATCAAGGTCTGGTTCGCGCTGGGCGGCAACCTGGTCGCCGCGATCTCCGACACGGCCGCCGCCGAGGCCGCGATGCGCGGGACCGAGCTGACCGTGCAGGTCTCCACCAAGCTCAACCGGTCGCACGTGGTGACGGGCGCCGAGGCGCTGATCCTGCCGACCCTCGGCCGCACGGACGTCGACCTGCAGGCGACGGGCCCGCAGTTCGTGTCGGTCGAGGACTCCGTGTGCGCGGTGCACGCGACGCACGGCGCGCTGCCGCCCGTCTCACCGCTCCTGCTCTCGGAGGTGTCGATCGTCAGTCGGCTCGCCCGCGCCGTCCTCGGCGACGACGGTCCGATCGACTGGGCCGGCTTCGAGCGCGACTACAACACCATCCGCGACTCCATCTCCCGCGTGGTGCCGGGCTTCGCGGACTTCAACCGGCAGGTCCGGCGCAAGGGCGGGTTCGTGCTGCCCAACGGTCCGCGCGACTCCCGGACCTTCCCGACGCCCACCGGCAAGGCGATGATCACCGTCAACGAGCTCGTGCCCGTCGAGTGCCCGCCGGGGCGGCTGCTGCTGCAGACGATCCGCTCGCACGACCAGTTCAACACGACCATGTACAGCCTGAGCGACCGGTACCGCGGCATCAAGAACGGCCGCGACGTCGTGTTCGTCAACCCCGACGACCTGGCGGAGCTCGGCCTCGCGGACGGGGACCGCGTCGACGTGGTCAGCGAGTGGCGCGACGAGCCCGACCGGGTGCTCCCGGGCTACCGCGTCGTGGCCTACCCGACCTCGCGCGGGTGCGCCGCCGCGTACTTCCCCGAGGCGAACGTGCTGGTCCCGCTCAGCAGCACGGCGCTCGGCAGCAACACGCCGGTCTCCAAGGCGGTCGTGGTGCGGCTGGACAAGGTCGAGGCGTAGCCGCTCAGTCGAGCCCCTGCTCCGACGCCTCGATCGTCGCGAGCCAGTCGCGCTTGCTCGCGCGCCAGCCCTCGTCGTCGGCGCCGAGGCGCCAGTAGCCGGAGACGGAGAGCTGGTCGCGCGTGATGCCACGGTCGACGCGCACGTGCCGGCGCAGCTCGCGGACCACCCCGGCCTCGCCGTGCACGAACGCACTCACCGGTGCCGGCAGCTCCGGGAGTGCGGTGACGGCGTCGACGAGCGCGAGGCCCGCGACGCCGATGCCCTGGTGCACCCAGTGGACGTGCACGCCGGGCGGGAACGTCAGGGGGATCTGGTCCTCGGCGTCGTGCACCTCGATGACGGCGTGCCCGACGGCGTCCGCAGGCAGGCGTTCGAGGGCGACTGCGATGGCCGGCAGTGCGCTGGCGTCACCGGCGAACAGGTGTGACGCCGCGGCCGGGTCGGGCGACCAGGCGCCGCCGGGGCCGAGCAGCAGGACCTCGTCGCCGGGCTGCGCCTTCTCCGACCACGGGCCGGCGACGCCCTCGTCGCCGTGCACGACGAAGTCGAGCGTGAGCTCACCGGCGGCCTCGTCCCAGGCGCGCACCGTGTAGGAGCGTTGGCGCGGCTGCTGGTCCGGGGGCAGGGCCGCCCGGACCGCGTCGAGGTCCAGCCGGCCGTCGTCGCGCAGCGGGCGCGGGGCGCCGTCCGGCAGGAAGACGACCTTGACGTAGGAGTCGGCGTGCGGCGACGGCGGGAACCCGGGAACGGCCACCACCACGCGGACCATGGTCGCGGCGATCCGTTCCGCCCGGACGACCACCCCCACGAGCGGGGCGGGGCGCGGGCGGGCCGGTGCGTCGGTCATCGAGGTCCTTCGTCCGAGGGGCTGTGGTGCGGCGGCCCACGCTAGCCGAGCCGGCTGTCAGGTGCGGGTCGCGTGCGCGTCGAGGTCGTCGTTGAGGCGCGTGAGCAGGGTGGCCAGCCGGCGGCGGTCGTCCGGCGACCAGTCGGCGAGGATGTCGGCGTAGACCTCGGCGCGGGCGGCCCGGGTCTCGGCCAGGGCCGCGGTGCCCGCGGGCGTGGTGGTGACGACCGCGCGCCGGCCATCGTGCACGTCGCGCTCGCGGGTGACGTAGCCCGCCGCCTCCATCGCGAGGACCTGCCGCGTCACGGTCGACGCGTCGAGGCGCAGGTGGTCGGCGATCTCGTTGATCCCGACGGGGCCTGTGGTGTCGAGCAGGCGGAGCGCGAGGTACGCGGAGCGCTCGAGCGTCGTCGACAGGCGGGTGGTGGCTCGGCGGTTGCGGTCCGCGAGCCGCAGCAGCAGCGCCACCTGCGTCTCGACCGCGGCGGATGCGTCGTCGTCGCTCATGGGTGTAGCATACATGGAGTTACCTGCCCCATACAGATACCAAGAGATACAGGACCTGCACGTGGCGTCGTCCCGCACCGAACCCAACAAGACCGCGATCTACTCGACCGCCCTCACKGCGTTCTTCGCCATCGCGGGCATCGCGATCGTGGACCCCATCCTCCCGGCCATCGGCGCCGCCATCGGCGCGACGACGTGGCAGATCGAGCTGCTCTTCACCGCCTACATCGCGGTGATGGCGGTCGGCATGATCCCTGCGGTCATGGCGACCGGGAAGTTCGGCTACAAGAAGGTCCTCGCCGCAGGGGTGAGCACCGTGGCCGTCGCCGCGATCCTCGCGTCGCTGTCCAACGGCATCGTCTCCCTCGCGCTCCTGCGCGGCCTGTGGGGCCTGGGCAACGCGATGTTCTTCGCCACCGCCATGGTGCTGCTGGTGTCGCTGGCCAACGACAAGAAGTGGGTCGTCGAGCTGTTCGAGACCTGCGTCGGGCTCGGCTTCGCCATCGGCCCGCTGATCGGCGGCCTGCTGGGGCAGATCAGCTGGCGCGTGCCGTTCTTCCTGTGCGGGCTGTTCATGATCGCGGCGCTGATCATCTCGCTGACACGCCTCAAGGACCCCGAGGAGATGCCGGCGCAGCTGCGGCTGGGCGAGGTGTTCCAGCCGTTCCGCCGGCCCGCGTTCGTGGCCCTCTGCGTCATCACCGCGACGTACAACTTCGTCTTCTTCATCGTGCTGGGCTTCACGCCGATCTTCCTGGGCCTCGACGTCGTGCCCCTGGGCCTCGTCTTCACCGCGTGGGGCATCGGGCTCGCCTTCGGCATCCTCGTCGTCGGGCACCGGCTCGCCCACCGCTTCGGCGCCGTGCAGACCGTCGGCTTCGCCTTGATGGTCCTCATGCTCACGCTGATCGGCCTGGCCACCTCGCACAGCACCGCGCAGTCCGTGGTCGTGCTGGTCGTCGCAGGCGTCTGCATGGGCATCTGCAACGCCAACCTCACCGACCTCGCGCTGGCCACCGGCTCGCCGGACCGCCGTGTCACCACGGGGGCGTTCAACCTGGTCCGCTGGGGCTTCGCGGCGCCCGCGCCGGTGGTCGCCGGGCTGCTGGCCGAGCACGTCGGCATGCGCGCCCCGTTCTGGGTGGCCGTCGCCGTGCTGGCCGTGGGCATCGTGACGTTCCTCGTCTTCGGCCACATGATGGCGCGGACCGTGGGCGAGCGCGTGCTCTGGTCGCGGTGGAACCGCGCGGCCGAGGAGCTCGAGGGCGTGCCCGAGGAGGCGCTCGGCGAAGTCGTCTGACCTGGGCACGACGAAGGGGGCGGTCCTCGWCGAGGACCGCCCCCTTCGGTGTGTGCGTCAGGCGTCGCGCTTCTTCAGCAGGACGGCCGCGGCCCCGAGGACGACGACGACCCAGAGCACGAGGACGCCGTAGCCCTGCCACGCCGTCAGGTCGGCGCCGATCGTCGAGGACGCCGCGGCGGCCTCCAGCTGGGCGTCGGTCTGCGTGAGCTGCTGCCCCGCGATTCCCGGCAAGAACGGGAACATGTAGGTCAGCGGCTTCCATGGGATGGAGCTGAAGAGGATCGGCGCGACGAGCAGCAGCCCGAGCACGGTCGCGATCGCTGCCGCCGAGTGACGCATGAGCGCGCCCAGGGCGAACGAGAACAGCGAGATCGTCGCGAGGTACACGGCGGTCCCGACGAGCGGCCGGATCATGTCCGGGTCGCTGAAGTCGACCGACAGCCCCTTGCTGTCGAAGAAGAGCCACTGGAGGGCTGTCCCGGCCGCTACCGCCACCAGCGCGGCACCGAAGACCGCGACGATCAGCACGATCGCCTTGGACCACAGCACCGGAAGTCGCTTGGGGGCGGCCGTCAGGCTCGAGCGGATCATCCCGGTCGTGTACTCGCTCGTGATGGTCAGGGCGCCGAGGACCGCCAGGGCCAGCTGCCCCAGGGTCACGGCGAAGCTCAGCGGACCGAGCGCGTCGCTGGCGTCGGGCGGACCGCCCTGCTCGGGGCTGGGGGCGTTGACGTACGCCAGGCTGATCAGCACGACCAGTCCGACCGTCGCGATCAGGAAGATGGCCAGCGTCCAGATGGTCGAGCGGACCGACCAGAACTTGATCCACTCCCCGCGCAGGAGGTGGCCGAAGCTGAGCCGGTACGGCTTGGTGGCGGTGGTGTGGCGGTGCGGCTCGGTGGCGACGGTGGCGCTCATCGGGCGTCCTCTCCGGTGGTCGGGGACGTGGTCGCGGCGTGTGCGCCGTGCGGCTCGGAGACCTCGCCCGGCAGCGCGGCGGAGTGGTATTCGACCGACTCCGACGTGAGGGACATGTACGCCTCCTCCAGCGAGCCGGCCAGCGGGGTGAGCTCGTGGAGCACGAACCCGTGCTTGGCCGCGATCTCGCCGACCTCGACGGCAGTCGCGCCGTGGATCTCGAGGAGCCCGTCCTCCGACGGCGTGACGGTGACGGCAGGCCCGGCGAGGCGGGCCGCGAGGTCCGTCGCCTGGGGGGAGCGGACCCGCACGGTGGCGCGTGTGGCCTGGGCGATCACCGAGTCGACGGGCCCGTCGGCGATGATCTTGCCGCGGCCGATGACGATCAGGTGGTCGGCCGTCACGGCCATCTCGCTCATGAGGTGCGACGACAGGAAGATGGTCCGGCCCTCGGACGCGGCCAGGTACTTGACCAGGTTGCGCACCCAGAGGACGCCCTCGGGGTCGAGGCCGTTGACGGGCTCGTCGAGGATCAGCGTCTGCGGGTCGCCGACGAGCGCCGCGGCGATGCCCAGCCGCTGGCCCATGCCGAGCGAGAACCCGCCGACGCGGCGCTTGGCCACGGTGTCGAGGCCGGTCATCGAGATGACCTCGTTGACGCGCTTGTCGCCGATGCCGTGCGTCGCGGCGATGGCGCGCAGGTGGTTGCGGGCGCTGCGGCCGGTGTGGACCGCCTTCGCCTCGAGGAGCGCTCCCACCTGGGTGAGAGGGGAGTGGTGCTCGGCGT
Organism: Cellulomonas sp. P4_H12; assembly: GCF_056400905.1. Lineage (NCBI taxonomy): Bacteria > Bacillati > Actinomycetota > Actinomycetes > Micrococcales > Cellulomonadaceae > Cellulomonas > Cellulomonas sp. P4_H12. Next base: position 54,945 of record NZ_JBFUKJ010000019.1, on the reverse strand, counting down.
ACCGCTTGCCGTTCACGGTGACGCTGCCGTGCGTCGGCTTGTCGAGGCCGACGATCATGCGCATGGTGGTGGACTTGCCGGCACCGTTGGGTCCCAGGAACCCGGTGACCCTTCCGGGCTGCACGGTGAACGAGATGCCGTCCACCGCCAGCTTCGTGCCGTATCTCTTCGTCAGGTCGTGGGCCTCGATCATCAGCCGTTCCTCGTCGTCGGGAGCAGAACCGTTGACGACCCTACGGGCGGGTCGCAAGGCGATACATCGGACCATGGGGGGAGCGAGGCCCAGCCGAAAGGCCGAGGACTCGTGAGGTGAGGAATGTCGGGAACGAACGCGCCCCTGTCCACGTTCGCTACGGTGACAGCCTTGTCTGACAGCGCCCGATCCGTCCAGGAGGACGCCATGGCCAATCCCGTGTTCAACAACAGCCCGGTCTTCCAGGACCCCGTCCAGCGCCGGGGTCAGAAGTCGCCCGCCTCGACGGTCTCCTACGGCACCGCCGGCACCGCGACCACCGACGCTGCGACGCTCGACACCCTGTACAACGCCCCGTCGGCCACGACGCGGGACACAGGCCGTCTGACGTACGACGACGTCATCATCAGGACGGGCGGGCTGCTCGCGCTGCTCGTCGTCATCGCGGCCGGGTCCTGGTACCTCACGCCGTCCATGCCGTGGATCCTCTGGGTCGGCATGCTCGCCGGACTGGTCCTCGGCCTGGTCAACGCGTTCCGCAAGGAGCCGAGCCCGCCGCTGATCATCGCCTACACGGCCGCGCAGGGCCTGTTCCTCGGCGGCATCAGCTACCTGTTCCAGAACTACCTCGTCGAGGGCACGTCGACCGGCACCGCGGCGCCGATCGTCACGCAGGCGGTCATCGCGACGCTCGCCACGTTCGCCGGCGCGCTGTTGCTGTTCCGCTCCGGCAAGGTGCGCGTCACGCCGAGGTTCACGCGCTGGCTGCTCATCGGCCTCGTCGGCTACCTGATCTTCTCGCTGGCCAACTTCGTCGCGTCGTTCTTCCTGGCCAGCGACGGGTTCGGCCCGTTCCGCAACGGCATCTGGGGCGTGCTCGCCGGCCTGGTCGGCGTCGGGCTCGCCGCGGCCAGCCTGATCGTCGACTTCGACGCGATCAAGCGCGGCGTCGACAAGGGCGCGCCCGCCAAGTTCGCGTGGTCGGCCGCGTTCGGCCTCATCGTGACGCTGGTCTGGCTGTACCTCGAGTTCCTGCGCCTCTTCGCGATCCTGCAGGGTCGCAACTGACGCCTCGCGTCGGAACTGCTCCACGTCGGCCCGACCCCGCCACCCATGGGAGCGCAGGACAGTGAAGTTCGCGAAGCACATCTCGGAGCTCGTCGGCGGCACCCCGCTCGTCCAGCTCACGTCCGTGACCGCAGGCCTGACGGCGACCATCCTCGCCAAGGTCGAGTACATGAACCCCGGCGGCTCCGTGAAGGACCGCATCGCCCTGAAGATGATCGAGGCCGCGGAGTCGAGCGGCGAGCTGATGCCGGGCGGCACCATCGTCGAGCCGACCAGCGGGAACACCGGCGTCGGCCTGGCCCTCGTCGCGCAGCGCAAGGGCTACCGCTGCGTGTTCGTCTGCCCCGACAAGGTGAGCCAGGACAAGCGCGACGTGCTGCGGGCCTACGGCGCGGAGGTCGTCGTGACCCCGACCGCGGTCGCCCCGGACCACCCCGACTCCTACTACTCGGTCTCCGACCGGCTGGCCAAGGAGATCCCGGGCGCGTGGAAGCCCAACCAGTACGCCAACCCGAACGGTCCGGCCAGCCACTACGAGTCGACCGGGCCGGAGATCTGGGCGGACACCGACGGGCGGGTCACCCACCTGGTCACCGGCGTGGGCACCGGCGGCACCATCACCGGCACCGGGCGCTACCTGCACGACGTCTCCGACGGGCGGGTGGTCGTCATCGGCGCCGACCCCGCGGGCTCGGTGTACTCGGGCGGCGACGGGCGCCCGTACCTGGTCGAGGGCGTGGGCGAGGACTTCTGGCCGACCGCGTACGACCCGACCGTCCCCGACGAGATCATCGCCGTGTCCGACGCGGACTCGTTCGCGATGACGCGGCGCCTCGCGCGCGAGGAGGGCCTGCTGGTCGGCGGGTCGTGCGGCATGGCGGTCGAGGCGACGCTGCGGTACGCCCGGCGGCTCCAGGACGAGGACCCGGCGGCCGCCGCGGAGGCCGTCATCGTCGTGCTCCTGCCCGACAGCGGTCGCGGCTACCTGTCCAAGATCTTCAACGACAAGTGGATGCGCTCGTACGGGTTCCTGGCCGCCGACGAGGGGGCCACGGTGGCCGACGTGCTGCGCACCAAGACCGGCACGCTGCCCGACCTGGTGCACACCCACCCCAACGAGACCGTCCGCGACGCCATCGAGATCCTGCACGAGTACGGCGTCTCGCAGATGCCTGTGGTCGGGGCCGAGCCGCCCGTGAAGATCGGCGAGGTGGCCGGCGCCGTGAGCGAGCGCGAGCTGCTCGACGCGGTCTTTTCCGGAGAGGCGGAGCTGTCCGACCGGGTCGACCGGCACATGTCGTCCGCGCTGCCGCTCATCGGGTCCGGCGAGAGCGTCGAGTCCGCGCGGTCGGCGCTGCAGAAGGCGGACGCGCTCATGGTGGTCGACGACGGGTCGCCGGTCGGGGTGCTCACCCGCCACGACCTGCTCGGTTTCCTGGCACGGTAAATTCGTCCGGGAAACGCTGTCCTGATCGCCGCGAAGGAGCACGATGGCCCTGTTCGACCTGCCCCTGCCTGAGCTCGAGCGCTACCTGCCCGAGCTGGACGAGCCGGCCGACCTCGACGCCTTCTGGGCGTCGACCCTGGACGAGGCGCGAACGTTCGACCTCGGACTGACGGTGACTCCGGTGGACACCGGGCTCACGGCGATCGACGCGTTCGACGTGACGTTCGCCGGGTTCGGCGGGCATCCGATCAAGGCGTGGGTCACGCGGCCGGCCGGCGTGTCCGGGGAGCTGCCGGCGGTCGTCGAGCTCATCGGGTACGGCGGCGGTCGGGGCTTCGCGCACGAGCGGCTGGCGTGGGCCGCGGCCGGGTACGTGCACCTGGTCATGGACACCCGCGGCCAGGGGTCGACGTGGGGCAGCGGCGGCCACACGCCGGACCCGGCCGGGTCGGGGCCGGCGTCCCCGGGCGTCATGACCCGCGGCATCCACGACCCGCACGACCACTACTACCGGCGGCTCATCACGGACGGCGTGCGGGCCGTCGACGCGGTCCGCGCGCTGCCCGGCGTCGACGCGTCGCGCGTGGCCGTCACCGGGATCAGCCAGGGCGGCGGGCTCGCGATCGCCGTGGGCGGGCTGGCCGACGGGCTCGTGGCCGTCATGCCCGACGTCCCGTTCCTGTGCCACTACCCCCGCGCGCTCGCGATCACGGACGCCTTCCCGTACGGCGAGCTCGTGCAGTACCTCGCCGTGCACCGCGACCAGGAGGCCGTCGCGATGCGTACGATGTCGTACTTCGACGGCGTGCACTTCGCGCGCCGGGCGTCGGCACCCGCGCTGTTCTCCGTGGCGCTGCGGGACGAGACGTGCCCGCCGTCGACCGTGTTCGCGGCCTACAACCACTACGCCGGGCTGTCGGCCGCGCGGCCCGCCACCGACATCGAGGTGTACGCGTACAACCAGCACGAGGGCGGTCAGGCGTTCCAGGTGCACCGACAGCTGCACTGGCTGCGTGCGCTGTTGGCTGCCACACCGGCCTGAGCCGTCTCGGCCCGACGGGTCAGGCCGCCCGGCGCAGCCGGTACCACTGCGGGGCGGTCTTGGTCAGCGGCCAACCCAGGCCGGTCGTGTCCGCGGCGTCGACAGAGAGCAGGTCCCAGCCGACGAACGCAGCCCGGATCTCCGCCGGCGTCACGCCGCCCACCCACGAGCGCATGCGCGTCGCTTGGAACTCGAGCATGAGCAGAGTCGCGTCGGGGTTCGCCAGGGCGGACACGCCCGAGCCCATGGCCGCCCGCTCGTCGGCGACCAGGTGCTGGAAGCAGCCGACGTCGAGGAAGAAGTCGAACGTGCCCAGGCCGGGCGCCTGCAGGTCTGTCACGTCACCCACCACGAACCGGGCGTCGGACAGGCCGCTGCGCGCCGCMACCTCGACGGCGTGCGCGGCGGTGTCGAGCCCGACAGCGTCCCAGCCACGGCGCGCGAGCTCGTGGGTCTTCGGGCCCCGGCCGCACCCGAGGTCGAGCGCCCGGCCCGGCGGGTGCGGCCGGTCCGCCTCCTCGCGGTCGAGCAGGGCACCGAGCGCCGCCGCGGCGGTGCGGCCGTAGCTCTCCCACGGCGCGAACCCGATGCGGTAGGCGAGGCCGTACCCCGTCCGGACGCCTCTCATGGGGCGCACCTCCTCCCGGCTCGCCCCCCATCCCAGCACCGGGCGGGCCGGTCCGACAGGGTCAGCCGACGCTCAGCCGCTCCAGGCCGCCGACCAGGCCCGCGACGAGGAAGGCGAAGCTCTCGTCGACGTCGTCCGGCATGCCGAAACCCCCGTCGAGCTCGAGGACCACGAACCCGTGCACCGCGGCCCGGACGGCGCGCACGGCATCGATCCGGCGGTCCTCGGGGACACCCAGTGCCGTGACGGCGTCCACCAGCGCGCCCACGACGCGCACGCTCGCCTCCCGGACGGCGTGAGCGTCGGGGTCGTGGATCCAGGCAGCGCCCTGGACGGCGCCGTAACGCCCTGGATGGCGTCGCGCGAGGTCCCGGATGGCCCGCGCCATCTCCGGGAGCACGTCAGCGCCCGAATGCGTGGCGCCGACGGACCGGAGGGCGTCGCCGAACTCCTCGATGCAGACCAGTGCGACCTCGCGGCGCAGTGCCGGCAGGCCGGCGACGTGCTTGTAGAGGCTGGGCACCGCGACGCCCGCGCGGGCCGCGACGGCCGACAGCGTGAGGTCGGCGAAGCCGGTCGGGCCGCCGTCGTCGACGACCGCGAGGGCCAGCTCGACGACGGTGGCGCGGTCGAGACCCGCCCTAGGCACGCGTGCTCGCGCGGACCTGGAACCGGCCGGCGTCGTCGCGCGGGAGGTCCGCGAGGAAGGCGAGCGTGCGGGGGACGACGACCTCGGGCGCCTGGTTCTGCGGGTAGTGGGCGACGTCGGGGATCAGGGTGACGTCGGCGTCGATCGCACCGCGCAGCCACTCGGCCTCGGCCGCCGGGTCGGGGAAGTCGGGGTCGATCGCGCCGACGAACGCGACGGCCGGGGCCGCGATCTCGGGCACGCGTGCCTCGACCGGCGCGTGCGTCAGCTGGACCGTGAGGTGCCGGAAGGACCGCAGGTGGGCGGGGTCCTTCATGGCGGCGCGCAGGTCGGCGACGTGCTCGTCGAGCCACGGTGCCTTGGTGCCGCGGTTGAGGTAGCCGCGGTAGTACGACGCCCAGACCGCGGCGCCCCACGGCCGGGCGAACAGGACGCGCATGACGCCGTGCATGGCGGCGACCGCGATCGCGGGCATCGGGCGCTCGCGCAGGAACGGGCCGGTGAGGACGAGGCCGGCGACGAGGTCGGACCGTTCGGCGGCGGCCCAGCCGGCGGCGCCCGCGCCCATCGAGTTGCCGACGAGGACCGCCGGGCCGCCCAGGTGCTCGACGAGGGCGAGCGCGTCCTGGCCGGTCACCACGTCTCCGTGGGTGCTGAAGGTGGTGTCGGAGTCGCCGTGGCCGCGCAGGTCGAGGACGGCGACGCGGTGTCCCGCGTCGGCGAGGGGGCCGGTGAGCTCGCGCCAGGTGCTGCGCAGGTCACCCATGCCGGGGATGAGCACGACGAGCGGGCCGTCGGCGGGCCCCTCGACCGTGTAGGCGATCCGCCCCTCGGGGCGCTGCAGGTGGTTGATGGTGTCCATGACTGAAAAGCTAATGCCATTAGCCAACGCCGTCAACCCCCGGTTCGGCGGGTGTCGGTCGGGCTTGGCAAGATGGGTCGCGCACTGTCATCCACTGAAGGAGTACGTCATGTCCGCAGCGCTGCCCGAGGCATCGGGATCCTTCGGCCAGAAGCCGACCCTCACGTTCCCGGACGCGCAGCCGTCGCAGGAGCTCGAGGTGCGCGTCCTGTCCCGCGGCGACGGCCCCCTCGTCGAGGCCGGCGACGACCTCGAGGTCCACTACCTGGGCCAGTCGTGGAACGGGGGCGTGTTCGACAACTCGTACGACCGCGGTTCCTCGATCAGCTTCCCGATCGGCGTCGGCGCGGTCATCGGGGGCTGGGACCAGGGCCTCGTCGGCCAGCAGGTGGGCTCCCGCGTGCTGCTCTCGATCCCGTCGCACCTGGGCTACGGCGACCGCGGCGCCCCGCAGGCCGGCATCAAGGGTGGCGACACGCTGGTCTTCGTCGTCGACATCGTCGGCACCAGCAACTGAACCAGCCGCGACGGCCCCCTGCGCTCGCCGCAGGGGGCCGTCGCTATCCTCGGGCCGTGGCCGACCGCGAGGTGACGATCGGGGAGCTCGCGCGCCGGTCGGGGTTGTCCTTGAAGGCGCTGCGGCTCTACGACGCCCGCGGCCTGCTGGAGCCCGTGCGGGTGGACCCCGGCACGGGCTACCGCTACTACGACCCGGCGCAGCTCGACCGCGCGCGGACCATCGCGCTGCTGCGGCGGCTGGAGATGCCGCTCGGCACGATCGCCGACGTGCTCGCCGCGCCGACCGGGCAGGCCGTCGCCATCCGGTCCTGGTGGGCCGGTCGGCAGCGGGAGCTCGCGGAGCACGGGCCCGAGCTCGACCTCGTCCTGCATGCGCTCGGCGGACCGCCCGGGCAGCCGCACGCCGGCCAGTTCGGGATCGACGACGTCGTGGTCGAGCCGGCGCCCGCCCGGACGGTCGCGACCGTGACCCGGCGCGTCCCGCAGGACGAGCTGGTCGCGGCAATGACCGCCGACGTGCTGGAGATCCGACGGTTCCTCGACGACGGCGGCGCCACGCGAGGCGACGAGTTCTGGGTCCTGTTCCACGGCGCCGTGGGCAACGACGGCGACGGACCGGTCGAGGTGTGCGTGCCGTACGAGGGACCGGTCGACCCCGTCGGCAGCATCAGCTTGCGCCGGGAGCCCGCCCACACGATGGCGTTCGTGCCCGTGACGGCGGCCGACTGCCGGTACCCACGGATCATCGGCGCGTACGTCGCGCTCGAGACGTGGTTCACCTCCGGTGGGCGCGCGCACGCCGGCCCCGAGCGCGAGATCTACCCCGTGCCGTGGTCCGACCAGGGTGTCGTCGCGCGCGTCGCCCGACCCGTCGCTTGACCCTGCCCCTGGGGCAGGCCGCACGCTGGTCCCATGCCTGAGCTCGCCGACTACGCCACCCACAGCCGCTACTCGGACCCCGGTCCGCACGCCGCGCTGCTCGCCGCCGTGACGCCCGCGCCGGGAGCGCTGCACGAGGCCGCCTGCAGCACGGTCATCCACTACCGCGCCGGCGCGGACCAGCTCGAGCCCGGCCAGGACGCCGACATCGACCTGCGCTGGCTCGACCACCTGCTGGCGGAGTCCCAGAAGCGGTCCGCCGGCCCGCTGGGCGCGCCCCGGACCCCGGCGCAGCAGATCGCCGGCTGCTGCCGGGACCACACGCTGTTCTCGATCGGCGTGCTGCGCGAGCACGGGATCCCCGCGCGCAGCAGGGTCGGCTTCTCGGCCTACTTCCGTCCCGGCTTCCACCACGACCACGTCGTCGGCGAGTACTGGGACGGTGAGCGCTGGGTCCGGTTCGACCCCGAGCTGAACATGGCCGAGAACTGGTTCGGGTTCGACTCGCACGACATGGCGACCGGGCTCGGCGCACCGTTCGAGACGGCCGCGGAGGTGTGGCTCGCGCACCGGACCGAGGGGCTCGACGTGTCTACCTACGGCGTCGACCCGTCGCTGCCGGAGCTGTGCGGGCCCGAGTTCGTCCGCGGGTACGTGGTCACCGAGCTCGCGCACCGGGAGCGCGACGAGCTGCTGCTCTGGGACGTGTGGGGCGACACCCTGCCCGGGACGGCGACGCCCCCGGACGAGCTGGACCGCCTCGCCGACGAGATCGCCGCGCTGCTCGTGGCCGCCGACGGTGGCGACGCGGCGGCCGAGGCCACCCTGGCGGACCGCTACGCGACCGACCCCCGGCTGCAGCCGGGCACCGGGGTGGTGACGCTGTCGCCGACCGGCCGGGTCGGCGACGCGGACCTGGAAGCGAAGGTCACCCGCTGGCGCTCCTGACCCGCCGCAACGTCCGCGCAAGTACGGGTCAGGGGACGTAGTTCCGCGGACGTTGCGGGGGAGAAGCGCGGGACGTCCGCGCAGGTACGGGTCAGGGGGCGTACATCCGCGGACGTTGCGAGGGCTCAGAGGACGTGGCGGTCCAGGTAGGCGTTGCGGAAGACGCCGTCGGGGTCGGTGCGGGCGACCAGGGACCGGAAGTCGGCCCAGCGCGGGTACAGGCGCGCCAGGTCGCGATCGGCGTCGATGAAGACCTTGCCCCAGTGCGGGCGCGCGTCGAACGGAGCCAGCGCGGCCTCGATCGTCGGCAGCAGCGCCTCGACCTCGGGCTGGCGAGGCAGCCACGTGAAGTGCAGGCCGACGCGGTCGCCGCCCTCGGCGGTGGACAGCCACAGGTCGTCGCCGGCGATGGTGCGGACCTCCGTGACCTGCAGCAACGGCGCGATCCGGTCGGCCAGGGTCCGCATCGCCTCCATCGCCGCGACCGCGTGCGCGCGCGGGACCAGGAACTCCGACTGCAGCTCGTCGCCGTTGCTGGGCGTGAAGTCCATGCGGAAGTGCGGCAGGCGGTCGTGCCACGGCCCGGGCTCGCCCAGCTGGGCCGTGCAGTTGACGGGGTCGATGCCGGGCAGCGGGTGGCGCGGGCCGTCGGCGGGCGTCGTGCCGAAGAAGTCGGTCCGCAGCGCGTAGTCGGGCGTGACGCGCGTCTTGCGCCAGACCTGCTGGATGGTGTCGCCGGTCCAGTCGGTGAAGAGGCTGACGGAGTCGGCGCTGCCCGTGATCTGGTCGAGGTGCTCCAGGGCCGCGCTCCACGGCAGGTCGAGGTGCACCTCCTGCGCGACGTCGTAGGTGGGCTCGATGTCGAGCGTCACGCGGGTGGCGACGCCGAGCGCACCGAGGGCGACGACCGAGCCGGCGAAGTCGTCGTCCCCGCGCCGGACCGTCCGCAGGGCCCCGTCGGGGCCGACGAGCTCGAGCGCCCGGACCGCCGCGGCGAGGTTCTGCGACCGGTCGCCCGAGCCGTGGGTCGCCGTGGCGACCGCGCCGGCCACCGAGATGTGCGGCAGCGACGCGAGGTTGTGCACCGCCCAGCCTGCCGGGTGCAGGTGCTGGGCGAGCGTGCCGTACCGGGTGCCGCCCGTGACAGTGACGGTCCGTGCCGCCTCGTCGATCTCCGGCGCGCCCTCGAGGCCGTCCAGCGCGACGAGCGCGGCGGGGTCGTCGGCGAGGTCGTTGAAGCAGTGCCGGGTGCCCAGCGCCCGGATCCTGCTGGACCTCGCGACGATCTCCTGCAGCTCCTCGACCGTGCGGGGGTGGTGGATGTCGGCCGCGCGATAGGTGTAGTTCCCGGCCCAGTTGGTCAGCGTCACCAGGTCAACCTACGACCCGCCGGTGAGGAAGACGTCGAACAGGGCGGGGTCGTGGGCGTGCACCAGCACCAGGAACACGACGAGGTCGAACGTCAGGTGGATGGCCACGACGTAGCTCAGCGACGAGGTCTTGCGGAAGATCCAGCCCTGGATCAGTGCGAACGGGATGGTCAGCAGCGGCCCCCACGAGCGGTAGCCCAGCTCCCACAGGAACGACACGAAGACGGCGGCCTGCAGCACGTTGGCCAGCCAGAAGCCGAAGTGCGCCCGGAGCAGGGCGAGGACCACGCAGATGAAGAACAGCTCGTCCCAGATGCCCACGGCGTTGACCCCGACGAAGAGGCGCACCACGTCGTGCGCGCCGTCGAGGTCGGGCCAGTTCTGCCACACGCCCGAGCCGAGGAAGTACGCGGGGAGGATCAGGTAGGCCGCCACGACCACCGCGCCGAGGTACACCCACTGCCATCGGTCCCAGCGCCGACCCGTGCGGACGGGGAAGTGGATCTTGTCGTCCCGCAGCACCCGGCGGCTGAGCACCGTCGGGACGATCACCGCGAGGCCCAGGGCCACCGTGAACCGCGCCATGCCGGCGTTCGACAGGTCCGCCCGCAGCGAGATGGTGCTGATGATCGCCTGACCGAGCGCGACCAGGGCGAGGTCCTTGCCCAGGGGCTTGTCGACGAGCAGCCCGAGGCCCACGCCCAGCACGAGCGGGACGTAGCCGAGCGGGCGGACGTGGACCGCGAACAGCAGGATCGCCGCGCCGCAGACGAGGGCGGCGGCGACGATGCGGGCCGCCGTCGTGCCGGTCGTCGTCGAGCCGTGCGTCCGGCTGGTCGTCGTGTCGCTCATGCGAGGTCGGGGCGGGTCACGCGGCCGCCGTCGGCACACCGGAGAAGGTCACCCGTGCAGTCTGTCGGGTGCGGGACCCGGGAGCGAGACGGGCGGGCGGCAGTCCTGGACGTCCGTGCAGGTGGACCCGGGTCCAGCACCAGGTGGACGGCCATGGACGGGGCCTGCGGTCGGTGGATACGTTCGCGGCGGACCGGCAGGGGGAGCGACCCTCCGGTCCGCCAGGACGACGCCGAAGGGCGGCCGGCGACAGATCACGGGGGACCCGTCGCCGACGCCGTGGCGGGCGGGTGACCGACAGCGGGGGCACAGTCGGTCACCCGCCCGTACATCTGGCGGGCGAGCGCCGGACGATCAGGCGCCGGTCGGCCGCGGGCAGGAGACGCCCGTGCCGCCCAGGCCGCAGTAGCCGTTGGGGTTCTTGTCGAGGTACTGCTGGTGGTAGCCCTCGGCGTAGTAGAAGGTGCCGGCGTCGTCGGCCGACCGGATCTCCGTGGTGATCGGGCCGAAGCCGACCCGGGTCAGCCGCGGCTGGTACTCGTCGCGCGTGGCGCGTGCGGCGAGCTCCTGCTCCGGCGTCGTGGTGTAGATCGCCGACCGGTACTGGGTGCCGACGTCGTTGCCCTGCCGGTAGCCCTGCGTCGGGTCGTGCGACTCCCAGAACGTGCGGAGCAGGTCCTCGGCGGAGACGACGGACGGGTCGTAGGCCACCAGCACCATCTCGGTGTGACCGGTGCGCCCGGTGCAGGTCTCCTCGTACGTCGGGAAGGGCGTGAAGCCGCCCTGGTAGCCGACCGCCGTGGTGACGACGCCCGGGATCTTCCAGAAGGTGCGCTCGGCGCCCCAGAAACACCCCATCGCGACGTAGAGCACCTCGGTGCCCTCGGGCCACGGGCCCTGCAGCGGGGTGCCGAGGACGGTGTGGGTGGTGGGAACGGCGTAGGGGTAGCGGTCACGACCCGCGAGGGCGCGCTCCGGCTCGACCATCGTGGACTTGAGTGCGGATCCGAACAGCCAGCTCATGTCTGTGCTTCCTCTCCGGGAGCCCGGTTGGTCACCTGGGTCCTCCCGGGGATCACAACGGGACCCCCTCTCGTCCTGTTCCCGAATTCTCGCCCAGATCGTGACAATGTCTTGACCGCACCATGACCATACCGGGAGCGCACCCTCCCATGACCCGGAGCGCACCGGAACGCGCCCACCAGGGCCGCGACGCCCCGAGCGCCTAGCCTGGGACGCGTGACGAACCACGGGCACCCCCACGACGACGACTGGTCCTCCGCCGGCTTCTCGACCCGCGCCATCCATGCAGGTCAGGACCCGGACGCCACCACCGGGGCGGTCGTGCCGCCCATCTACGCGACCTCGACGTACAAGCAGGACGGCGTCGGCGGGCTGCGCGGCGGCTACGAGTACTCGCGCTCCGCCAACCCGACCCGCACGGCCCTCGAGTCCGCCCTGGCGGCGGCCGAACGCGGCGCGGCCGGCTTCGCGTTCTCCTCGGGCCTCGCCGCCGAGGACACGCTGCTGCGCGCGACGCTGCGGCCGGGCGACCACGTCGTCGTCCCCAACGACGCGTACGGCGGCACCTACCGCCTGATCGCGCGCGTCTTCGGCCCGTGGGGCATCGAGCACACGCCGGTCGACCTCTCGGACGCGGACGCGGTCCTCGCCGCGATCCAGCCCGGCCGCACCAAGGTCGTCTGGGTGGAGACGCCGACCAACCCCCTGCTGGGCATCGCGGACATCGCCGTCCTCGCGGCGCACGCCCGGGCGGCGGGGGCGCTGCTGGTCGTCGACAACACGTTCGCGACCCCGTACCTGCAGCAGCCGCTCGCGCTCGGCGCCGACGTCGTCGTGCACTCGACGACCAAGTACATCGGCGGGCACTCCGACGTGGTCGGCGGCGCGCTCGTCGTCGCGGACGGCGCGCAGCTCCCGGTCGGGCTCGACGGCCCCACCGGGACGACGAGCCTCGCGGACGCCGTGCGCTTCCACCAGAACGCGTCGGGCGCGGTCGCCGGCCCGTTCGACGCGTGGCTGACGCTGCGCGGCCTCAAGACGCTCGCCGTCCGCATGGACCGGCACGTGAGCAACGCCGCCGCCGTGGCCGAGTTCCTGGTCGGGCACGACGCGGTGACGTCGGTCATCTACCCGGGCCTCGAGAGCCACCCCGGGCACGAGGTCGCGGCGCGGCAGATGAGCGGGTTCGGCGGCATGATCTCGTTCCGCACGGGCAGCGAGGCGACCGCGCTGGCGTTCTGCGCGGCGACCCACGTGTTCACCCTCGCGGAGTCCCTGGGCGGGGTGGAGTCGCTGGTCGAGCACCCGCACAAGATGACCCACGGCTCCGTGGCCGGCACCGAGCTCGAGGTTCCCGACGACCTGGTCCGCCTGTCGGTGGGCATCGAGGACGTCGCGGACCTGCTCGCCGACCTCGAGGCCGCGCTCGCGGCGGGGCGCGACGCGTGAGCGGGCACGGCACGGAGCCCCTGGCGGGCGAGCTGGTGGCGGCCGACGAGCTGGCGGTGCCCACCGCGGGGCCGCCCGTGAGCCGCACGGGTGCGCGCGCGTCCACGGGCGTCATCCGGGCCGCCGACGGGCAGTCGGTGCCGCCGTCGGTGCGCAACGCCGCTGCGTGGTCGTGGCGGTTGCTGCTCATCGGCGCCGCCCTCGCCGTCCTGCTCTGGCTGCTGAACGAGCTCAAGGTCGTCGTCGTCCCGATCGCGGTGGCCCTGCTGCTGACGGTCCTGCTCGCGCCGTTCGTCGGCTGGGTCCAGCGCCGGACGCGGATGCCGCGGGTGGCGGCCGTCGCCGTGGCGCTCGTGGGGCTCGTCGTCGTTGTGGCGGGCCTGCTGACGCTCGCCGGCCGCTCGATCGTCAAGGGGTTCGGGCAGCTCTGGGACCAGGCCGCCCAGGGCATCGACAAGCTCACCACCTGGCTCGCCGAGGGTCCGCTGCAGCTGACCACCACGGACATCTCGGGGTGGCTGGACAAGATCCAGGGGTCGCTCAGCGGCGGCAGCTCGGAGCTCGTCTCGGGTGCCCTGCACGCGACGACGACGGTGGCCCACGTGGCCGCCGGCACGCTGATCGCGCTGTTCTGCACGTTCTTCTTCCTGCTCGACGGGCGCTCGATCTGGGCGTGGGTCGTCGGGCTGCTCCCGCGGGGGTCCCGCGAGCACGTGCACCAGGCGGGCCGACGGGGGCTCGTCACGCTCGGCGCCTACACGCGGACCCAGATCCTCGTGGCGGCGGTCGACGCCGTCGGCATCGGGCTCGGTGCGGCGATCCTGCAGGTCCCCCTCGCGCTGCCGCTCGCCGTGCTCGTGTTCCTCGGATCGTTCATCCCGATCGTCGGCGCGGTGGTCACGGGCTCGGTCGCGATCCTCGTCGCGCTGGTGTCCAACGGTCCGGCGTCGGCCATCTGGATGCTGGTCGTCGTCATCCTCGTGCAGCAGCTCGAGGGCCACGTGCTGCAGCCGTTCCTCATGGGTCACGCGGTGTCGCTGCACCCGGTCGCCGTGCTGCTGTCGGTCGCCGCAGGCTCCTTCGTCGCCGGGATCGTCGGTGCGCTGTTCGCCGTGCCCATCGTCGCGACGCTGAACACCGTGATGCTGTACCTGCACGGCCACGACAAGTTCCCGCAGCTGGGCACCGACGACCACGTGCCCGTGCGCGGGCGCGGGCACCCGGTGCTCGACCGGGCCATCGCACAGGTGGCCGAGKCGACGTCCGAGCGGGTGGCCACCCAGGCCGAGGCCGGCGTCGAGCCGCCGCCCGTCGTGGACACGGACGACGTTGACGACGACCGCCGGGACGCCCGATGACCGGGCTGGTCGAGGTCCGGGCCGCGGCGGACCTGCTCAAGGGCGTCGCGGACCGCACGCCCGTGCAGCTGAGCCGCGCGCTCTCGCACGTGGTCGGCGCCGAGGTGTGGCTCAAGTGCGAGAACCTGCAACGGGCCGGCTCGTTCAAGCTGCGCGGCGCCTACGTGCGGATGGCGCGGCTGTCGGAGGAGGAGAAGGCGCGCGGGGTCGTCGCCGCGAGCGCGGGCAACCACGCGCAGGGCGTCGCGCTCGCGGCCCGGATCCTGGGCCTGACCGCCGTCGTCTTCATGCCGGCCGACGCCGCGCTGCCCAAGATCGCGGCGACCCGCGACTACGGCGCGCGCGTCGAGCTGGTCGGCGCGAGCGTCGACGAGGCGCTGGTGCACGCCCGGGAGTTCGCCGACCGCACCGGCGCCATCCTCATCCACCCCTTCGACCACGACGACGTCGTCGCCGGCCAGGGCACCATCGCGCTCGAGATCGTCGAGCAGGTGCCCGACGTCGCGACGATCGTCGTGCCGGTGGGTGGGGGAGGCCTGGCCGCCGGGGTGGTCGCCGCCCTCGCCGAGCTGCGACCGGACGTGCGGGTGATCGGGGTGCAGGCCGCTCGGGCCGCCGCGTACCCGGCGTCCCTCGCGGCCGGTCACCCGGTCCCCGCGCCGGAGCTGCGCACGATGGCCGACGGCATCGCCGTGGGGACGCCCGGCACGGTCCCGTTCGGCATCCTCGCCTCCCACCACATCGAGGTCCGGACCGTCTCGGAGGAGGACCTCTCTCGGGCGCTGCTGCTCGTGGCGGAGCGGGCGAAGATGCTGGTCGAGCCCTCGGGTGCGGCCGCCGCGGCCGCGCTCATGGCGGGCGTCGGACCGATCGAGGGCCCGGTCGTCGCGATCCTGTCGGGCGGCAACATCGACCCGCTCGTGCTCATGCGCGTGGTCCGGCACGGGCTCGCCTCGGCCGGCCGGTTCCTGCAGCTGCAGGTCCGGATCGACGACACGCCCGGCGCTCTCGCGGACCTGCTGCGTGCCCTGGCCGACACGGGCGGGAACGTCATGCACGTGTCCCACGCGCGGACGGTCGGCGACCTGCAGCTCGACGAGGTCGCGATCGTGGTGCAGGTGGAGACCAAGGGCCCCGACCACTGCGACTACGTCGTGCAGCAGCTGCGCGACGCCGGCTACCGGCTCACCAACCACTGACGCGCGAGAGGCGCCACGCCCACGGAGGGAGTGGCGCCTCGTCGGGCGTGCGGGGCGTCAGCCCGTGAAGGGCTTGGCGTCGGTGATCTCGACGGCGATCTCGCGCCCGTTGGGCGCGGTGTACGCGGTGGACTCGCCGATCTTGCGTCCGTTGATGGCGGCGCCGAGCGGGGACGTCGGGGAGTAGACCTCGATGTCCGAGGTGCCCGCGATCTCGCGCGAGCCGAGCAGGAAGACCATCTCGTCGCCGGCGACGACGGCGGTCACGACCATGCCGGGCTCGACGATGCCGTCGTCCTTGGGCGTGCCGATCTGCACGTTGCGCAGCTTCTCCTTGAGCTCGCGGATGCGAGCCTCCTGCTTCGCCTGCTCCTCGCGCGCGGCGTGGTAGCCGCCGTTCTCCTTGAGGTCGCCCTCGTCGCGCGCGGCGGCGATGCGGGCGGTGACCTCGGCGCGGCCCTCTCCTTCGAGGCGTGCGAGCTCAGCCGTGAGGCGGTCGTAGGCCTCCTGGGTCAGCCAGGTGGCCGCAGTCGTATCGGTCACGATCGCTCCTTTCCTTGCGTGTGCCGGACGTGCCGGTCCGCGCCTCGGGGGCGCGCTGTCGGCAGTCCGGGGGACCGGAGGCATCCAGGGACACGTCCGGCGATCGGGTACTGAAGGGTCTGCTCCGCCGTTTCCTCGCGGTCGCGTCGACCGGTGGTGGTGCGGGACCGGGGCGGCGTTGAAACGAACAGGATAGCAAGCGGGGGCGCGACGATGCCCGGGATCACGCGCCGCGCAGGGTGGCGGCGGGTCCGTCGCGCTGCCCTGTCGCCCGTTCGGGTGGCCCGTCAGCTGCTCGGGGCGGGATCGTCGACGAGGTCACAGCGCTCGACCGTCCCGCTCACCGCGAGCTCGGTCGTCTGCACGGTGACGGTCACCCGCCGCGTGGCCGTGCCGGCCGGGCCGACGTCGACCTTGCGGACCCCGACCTCGCCGTACGACTCCGACAACGCCGTGACCGTGCAGGTCACGGTCGACTCCTTCGGCTTGGTGACCTCGAACGTCACCTCGATGGCGCGCGGCCCCTCGACGTGGAAGCCGACGTCCTTCCACGACACGGGTCGGCCGGCCAGGTTCAGGCCGATCCAGACCACGAGCGCGACGCCCAGCACCCCGGCGATGACCAGACCGACGCGCCCGCGTCTGGCCGACCGTGCGGTGGGCTCGGGGCCGTAGCGCCCGGCCGGCGGTCGGGTGGCGGGCGAGTCGGTCACGGAGCTCCTCGGGCGGTGGCGCGACGGGGTCGCCGCGTGCGCGATCATTGTCTCTCGTCCACACACCCGCCTGCGCCGAGCGTCGGGCGACTGACGGGAGGCCCGAGGTGACCGGAGAGCGGCTGCGCCTGATGGCGGTGCACGCCCACCCCGACGACGAGTCGAGCAAGGGTGCCGCGACCATGGCGAAGTACGCGGCCGAGGGCGTCGACGTCCTCGTCGTCTCGTGCACCGGCGGCGAGCGCGGGGACGTGCTCAACACCCAGCACCCGCCCGTCGAGGGTGGCCTCGACGGCATGCGCGAGTACCGGAAGCACGAGATGGCCGCAGCCGCGGCCGCGCTCGGCGTGCAGCACCGGTGGCTCGGCTTCGTCGACTCGGGCCTGCCCGAGGGCGACCCGCTGCCGCCGCTGCCCGAGGGGTGCTTCGCGCTGGTCCCGCTCGAGGAGGCGTCGGCCCCGCTGGTGCAGCTGGTCCGCGAGTTCCGGCCGCACGTCATGACGACGTACGACCCGTCGGGCGGCTACCCCCACCCTGACCACATCATGTGCCACAAGGTCTCGGTGGAGGCGTTCGAGGCGGCCGGCGACCCCGACAGGTACGTCGGGCTCGGCGAGCCGTGGACGCCGTCGAAGCTGTACTACAACCACGGCTTCTCGCTGGTGCGGATGCGCGCGGTCCACGACGCGCTCGTCGCGGCCGGTCGTGAGTCGCCGTTCGGCGACTGGATCGACTCCCGGCAGGCCCGGGAGGTCCCCGAGCGCGAGGTCACCACGCGCATCGAGGCGTCGGCCTACTTCGGCCAGCGCGACGCCGCCCTGCGCGCGCACGCGACCCAGATCGACCCGGACGGCTTCTTCTTCGCGGTCCCGCGCGAGCTCGAGATCGCGCAGTGGCCCACCGAGGAGTACGAGCTGGCGTCGTCGCGCGTGCCCGTCACGCTTCCCGAGGACGACCTCTTCGCCGGGCTCCGCCCATGATCGCGACCTTGCTGCTCCTGGCGCCGGCGCCCAGCCCGTCGCCGTCCGACGTGAACATCGACGGCAGCCCGGTGGGCTCGCCGGGCTTCCTCGGCTTCGTGTTCACGTTCCTGCTCGCCGTCGCGCTCGTGTTCCTCTTCCTGTCGCTGACCAAGCAGCTGCGCGTGGTCGACCGCCGCGCGAAGAAGCTGGGGCTCGACGACGACGACGACGAGGGTGACGACCGGACCGCGGGACCGCACGCGGACCTCGGCCTGCTCGATGCCGGCGCCGGCGGCCCCGACTCGGAGGTCGACGCGGACGTCGCCGTGGCGCCCTGGGAGTACCTCCAGGACGAGCCGCCGGCCCCCGACGCGCCGGGGCAGGACCGGACCGACGGGTCGCGATGAGCGCCACCCCGCCGCCGGAGCGCCCGGCCGTCCGCGTCACGGTCGCGCAGCTGTCGGTGAGCGGCGACCACGGCGCCAACCGCCAGGTGGTCGAGGACGCCTTCGACGTCGCCGCGCGGTCGCGGGCCGACCTGCTCGTGGTGCCCGAGTACGCGTCCGGGTTCGACCCGCGCGGGGTCGGCGTGGAGCACGCGGAGCCGCTGGACGGGCCGTTCGTGCACATGCTGCGCACGAGGGCTGCCGCGACTGGCGTGGCGGTGCTCGCGGGTGTCACCCTGCCCGCCGACGGCGACGACCCGCGGGCGGTCAACGCCGTCGTGGCGGTCGACGGCACGGGGGCGCTGGCGGGGGTCTACCGCAAGGTGCACCTGTACGACGCGTTCGGGCAGCGGGAGTCCGACCGCCTCGCGCCCGGACCGGTGGACGCGCCGCCGCTCGTGCTGGACGTGGGCGGCCTGACGTTCGGCGTGCTCACCTGCTACGACCTGCGCTTCCCCGAGTCGGCGCGCCGGCTGGTCGACGCGGGCGCGCAGGTGCTCGTCGTGCCGGCCGCGTGGGCGGCCGGGGAGCTCAAGGCGATGCACTGGCGCACCCTCGCCATCGCGCGCGCCATCGAGAACACCGCGGCCGTCGTGGCCGTCGGCCAGGCGGGCAAGGGCGTGGTCGGACGCTCGATCGTCGTGGCGCCCGACGGGGTGGTGGGCCTGGAGATGGACGACGCGCCGCAGATCCGGACGGTCGACCTCGACGGCGCMGCGCTGCTCCGGGTCCGTGCGCAGAACCCGTCGCTGGCGAACCGTCGCTACGCGGTGGTCCCGGTCGCGTAGCGGACGTCAGGCGGAGCCGTACGACGCCATCGACACCGCGATGTAGTGGCAGGTGTACCCGACCACGGTGAGCACGTGGAAGATCTCGTGGAACCCGAACCAGCGCGGGCTCGGGTTGGGCCGCTTGAGGCCGTACACCACCGCGCCGAGCGTGTAGGCCACGCCGCCGCCGGCGATGAGCAGCACGATCGCGAGCCCGCCGGAGCGGTAGAACGCCGGGAAGAACCACACGGCCACCCACCCGAGCGCCACGTACACCGGCACGTAGACCCAGCGGGGCGCGCCGAGCCAGAAGATGCGCGCGAGCATCCCGACCAGAGCGCCCGACCACACGACGAGGAGCAGGGTGCGCGCGGTGTCGGCGGGCAGGAGCAGGACCGACAGCGGGGTGTAGGTGCCGGCGATGATGAGGAAGATGTTGGTGTGGTCCAGCCGGCGCAGGACCGCGGCCGTGGTCGATGACCAGCGCCCGCGGTGGTAGAACGCGCTGGTGCTGAAGAGCATCACGGCGGTGACGCCGAAGACCGCGGTGGACCACTTCGCCTCGGGCGTCGGCGAGAGCACGACGAGCACGATCGACGCGACGAGCACGAAGGGCGCGATGCCCGCGTGGATCCATCCCCGCAGGTGGGGCTTGACTGTGTCGGCCACGCGTTCCGCGACCCCGGTGGTCTCCGCGCTCGCCGTCGGCTGAGCGCCGGGGGTCGCGGGGGTGGGCGCGGGGGACGTGCTCATGGACCGGTCTCGATTCGTCAGCGGCAACCTACGACACCGTAGGTTACGGCCCCGTAGGTAGGGGTGTCGACCACGGCGCGGCGGGTGTGACGCGGTCGACGCGCCCGTCGGCGGCACCCGCGCAGGACCCGTCCGACGGTACCGCGCACGGCCGGACCGACCCAACGTCTCGGCGTCGCGGACCCGGGTCCGCGAGGCCCTCACGACGAGTACGGTGAGCGGGTTCCGGTCACCCACCCAAGGAGTGCGCGTGCGTCTGCCCCACCCGCTCTACGGGCTGTACGAGCGCCGGCTGGCGGCCTCGCTCCCGAAGGACGGGCTCCCGCGGCACGTCGGGGTCATCCTCGACGGCAACCGCCGCTGGGCGCGCAACCAGGGCGAGTCCACGCGGCACGGGCACCAGGCGGGCGCCGACAAGATCGCGGACCTCCTGCAGTGGAGCGAGGACATCGGCGTCGAGGTCGTCACGCTGTGGATGCTGTCGACGGACAACCTGGCGCGGAGCTCCGACGAGCTGGAGCCGCTGCTCGAGATCATCGAGGACGCGGTCGGCTCCCTCGCGGCGACCGGTCGCTGGCGCATCCAGGCGGTCGGCTCGCTCGAGCTGCTTCCCGCCACGACGGTCGAGGCTCTCGTGGCCGCGGAGAAGGCGACCGCCGACGTCGTCGGCCTGCACGTGAACGTCGCCGTGGGGTACGGGGGGCGACGCGAGATCGCCGACGCCGTGAAGGCCTTCCTGCGCCAGCACGCGGACGCCGGGTCGAGCCTGGACGAGCTGGCCGAGGCGTTCGACGTCGAGCACATCGCGGAGCACCTCTACACCAAGGGGCAGCCCGACCCCGAGCTGGTGATCCGCACCTCCGGCGAGCAGCGCCTGGGCGGGTTCCTGCTGTGGCAGAGCGCGCACTCGGAGTTCTACTTCTGCGAGGCGTACTGGCCCGACTTCCGGCGGGTCGACTTCCTGCGCGCGGTCCGCGCGTACGCGGCGCGCGAGCGGCGCGGCGGCCGCTGACCCGTCCGGGTTAATTGTTCCGCGGCCCGACGGGCCCGCGACGGGCGCGCTGCCGGCTCCCGCGCGGCTCCCACCTGCGGCTCCGCCCGGCGCGGCTCGCGCCGGGCTCCACGGCGCCCGGGAGCGCCCAGATGAACAGCGTGTAACCACTTCGCGTGTCTCCGCAGAGGGGTGTGGGAGCGGGCTTATGTTCCCGCGTAGAGGACGGCGACCGCCGTCCCCGGGAGGCCAGCCCATGGAGCATCTGCTCCGGGAGGTGGGCCGGATCCGGCCCTCGGCCGACCGCCCCCGTCCCGTCGCCGCTCGTCGGTGCGTGGTCCTGCTCTGGCAGGACGCCGGCGTCCGGTGCCCGTCGCGGCGCACGTAGCGCCGGAGGGAGCCTGCCGTGGTCAGCAACGCGCAGAACGACACCCAGCCCGAGCCCGCGCTCGAGGGTCGCAGGACGCACGTCCTCGACACCTCCGTCCTGCTGTCCGACCCGCGGGCGATCCTGCGCTTCGCCGAGCACGACGTCGTGCTCCCGGTCGTGGTGATCACGGAGCTCGAGGCCAAGCGCCACCACGCCGAGCTGGGGTACTTCGCCCGGGCCGCGTTGCGGATGCTGGACGACCTGCGCATCGAGCACGGCCGCCTGGACACGCCGATCCCGCTCGGCGAGGACGGCGGCACGCTGTGCGTCGAGCTCAACCACACCGACCCGACGGTCCTGCCCGCCGGCTTCCGGCTGGGCGACAACGACACCCGGATCCTCGCCGTGGCGGCCAACCTCGCCGCCGAGGGCAAGGACGTCACGGTCGTCTCCAAGGACCTGCCGATGCGGGTCAAGGCGTCCGCCGTGGGCCTGCGCGCCGAGGAGTACCGCGCCGAGCTGGCCGTGGACTCCGGCTGGACCGGGATGGACGCGCTCGACCTCGGTGAGCAGCAGATGGCGGACCTGTGGGAGCACGAGTCGATCGCGCTCGCGGACGTCCCCGCCGGCTTCGGCACCGGCAGCACGAACCCGAACGACCTGCTGTGCCACACCGGCGTCGTCCTGCACAGCCCTCGCGGCTCCGCCCTCGGTCGCGTGACCGCCGACAAGCACGTGCAGCTCGTACGCGGCGACCAGGACGTGTTCGGCCTGCACGGTCGCAGCGCGGAGCAGCGGATCGCGATCGACCTGCTGCTCGACGAGGAGATCGGCATCGTCTCGCTCGGCGGTCGCGCCGGCACCGGCAAGTCCGCGCTGGCCCTGTGCGCCGGTCTGGAGGCGGTGCTCGAGCGCCGCCAGCACCGCAAGGTCATGGTGTTCCGCCCGCTGTACGCGGTCGGCGGCCAGGACCTCGGCTACCTGCCCGGCAGCGCCGACGAGAAGATGAACCCGTGGGCGCAGGCGGTGTTCGACACCCTCGGGGCCCTGGTCTCCAAGGAGGTCGTCGAGGAGATCATGGACCGCGACATCCTCGAGGTCCTGCCGCTGACCCACATCCGCGGGCGCTCGCTGCACGACGCGTTCGTCATCGTCGACGAGGCTCAGTCGCTCGAGCGCAACGTCCTGCTCACGGTGCTGTCGCGCATCGGGCAGAGCTCGCGCGTGGTCCTCACGCACGACGTGGCCCAGCGCGACAACCTGCGGGTCGGCCGGCACGACGGCGTCGCCGCGGTGATCGAGGCGCTCAAGGGCCACCCGCTCTTCGCGCACATCACGCTCACCCGCTCCGAGCGCTCGCCCGTCGCGGCGCTGGTCACGGAGCTGCTGGAGGGCATCGAGGTCTGACCTCCCGACGAGCGCCCGGGTCCGCCGCGGGCCCGGGCGCTCGCGCGTGTCAGCCCTCGGTCGGCGGCGCGTGACCGGCGTCGAGGGCGCGGACCAGCGCGCCGAGCCCGAGCGCGAGCGCCCCTCGCTCCTCGTCGGTCAGCCGCGCCAGGATCCGACGGTGGTGCGCGTGCAGCTCCGCGCCGACGCGGTCCGCGATGTCCTGTCCCTCGGCCGTGAGCCGGAGCCGGTAGAGGCGGCGGTTGTCCGCGTCGCGCTCGCGCGAGATCCAACCGCGTCCCTCCATCCCGGCGGCGAGCCGGCTGACGGTGCTCTTCTCCAGACCGAGGCGGTCGGCCAGGTCCTGCTGCGAGGTCGAGCCGGCCGCGGCCAGCTCGGCGAGGGCCATGGTCTCGGACAGCGACAGCTGGACGCCGGCGTGCTCGTGGGGGCGGACCGTCTCCAGCAGCCCGCTGGTCCGGGCGAGCTGCTGGAAGAACCGCCGGAGGTCGTCGTCCGGAAAGGTTGTGGCGTACAACTGTTGCGCCTACGCTCTCGTCGACAATAGTTGTGTCGTACAACTGTAGGGGAGAGCGGCCATGAGCACCACGACGCACCACCACCGGCGCGAGAGCATGTTCGGCCTCGTGCACCATCCCGCGCAGTACAGCCGGTTCGCGGGCCACCTGGCCGCGCGCCTCTACCGACGGGTCGCCCTCGACGTGGGAGGGCTCGGGCTCCCGGCGGGAGCGCGGGTGCTCGACGTCGGGACCGGCCCGGGTTCCCTGCCGCTCCTGGTCGCGGGGGAAAGGCCCGACCTGCGGATCGACGCGATCGACGTCGCGCCGGAGATGATCGCGGAGGCCCGACGCGCGGACCCGGCGGGCGCCGTGACGTTCGCGGTCGCCGACGTCGCACGACTGCCGTGGCCCGACGCGACCTTCGACCTGGTCGTCTCCACCATCAGCCAGCACCACTGGGCGGACCCGACCGCGGGCGTGACCGAGGTCCGACGGGTGCTGCGGCCCGGGGGCCGGGCCTGGATCTACGACTTCCGCTGGGCGCTCGGCCGCGCGCAGCGGGCAGCCGAGCCGCTCGACGCCGACACTGCGGTGGCCCGCGAGTTGTCATGGTTCAGGCCGGTGGGCAGGCTGGTGCTCCGGCCCGCGTGAGCGCGCTCAGCCCTCGACCAGCCGGCCGTCGGCGATGCGCAGGACCCGGTCCGCCAGCGACACCATGAGCGGGTCGTGCGTGGAGACGATCGCCGTCATGCCCTCGGCCTCGACGACCGCCCGGATGAGCGCCATGACTGCCGTGCCGGTCTCGGTGTCCAGCTGGCCGGTCGGCTCGTCGGCCACGAGCAGCCGCGGCGAGTTGGCCAGCGACCGGGCGATCGCGACGCGCTGCTGCTGACCGCCGGACAGCTCGCCGGGCCGTTGGAGCGCGTGCGAGCCCAGCCCGACCAGGTCGAGCAGCAGCCGGACGCGCTCCTCGCGGTCCTTGGTGGGCAGCTTGCGCAGGCGCAGCGGCACGCCGACGTTCTCGGCCGCGGAGAGCACCGGGACGAGCCCGAACGTCTGGAACACGAACGACACGACGTCGCGCCGCAGCTCGACCAGGCCGCGCTCGTCGAGCGTCGACACCTCGCGCCCGTCGACGACCACCCGACCTTCGTCGGGCCGGTCCAGGCCGCCGACGATGTTGAGCAGGGTCGTCTTGCCCGAGCCCGAGCGGCCCACCAGCGCGACGAGCTCGCCGGGCCGGATGGTGAACGACACGTCCCGCAGGGCGTGCACGGCGCCCGTGCCGGACCCGTAGGTGCGGCTGACGTGCTCGACGCTGACGACGGCGTCCGTGGTGGGCGCTGCGGCCGGGGCGGCGGTGGTGGCGGTCATCGGCTCGTCTCCTCGCGAGGGGCGGCGACCGGCGTCGTCCCGGTGGTGGTGGGGGCGTCGACCGCCGTGCCGGAGGAGTGCCTGCCCGAGGGGCGAGCCGGCGGCTCGCCGACCTCCCGCGCAGGCACTACCCGGTCAGGCCAGAGCGACACGTGCGACTCCTCGAGCGCCAGCCGCACACGTCCGACCAGCTGCAACGTGTCCCGGTACTCCTTCGGCAGCTGCACGCGGCCGGCCCGGTCGAGCACCGCGAGCTCCTCGGCCACCACGTGCTCGGTGCCGTCCTCGCGGGTGTGCGTCCGCCGCACCACCTCGGAGCTGGTGCGGCCGTCGCGGATGGCCACGGTGCGCTGCACGTGCTCGCTGACCCCGGGGTCGTGGGTGACGACGACGACCGTGGTGCCCAGCTCACGGTTGACCGTCCGCAGGCCCTCCAGGACGTCGTGCGACGTGGCGGAGTCGAGCTMGCCCGTGGGCTCGTCGGCGAACAGCACCTGGGGCGCGTTGGCCAGGGCGACGGCGATGGCGACGCGCTGCTGCTCGCCACCGGACATCTGCCCGGGCCGGCGCTCGGCGCAGTAGCCGACGCCGAGCACGTCGAGCAGCTCGGCCGCGCGACGGTCGCGCTCCTTGCGCCTGACCCCGGCCAGCGCGAGGGGGAACGCGACGTTCTCCGTGCCGGTGAGGTACGGCACGACGTTGCGGGCGGTCTGCTGCCAGACGAACCCGACCATGGAGCGCCGGTACTCCACCCGCTGCGCGCCCGACATCGCCATGAGGTCCCACGGACCCACCCGCACGCGCCCGGCCGTGGGGACGTCCAGCCCGGACAGGACCGACAGCAAGGTCGACTTGCCGGACCCGGAGGCACCGACGATCGCGACGAGCTCCCCGTCCTCCACGAGCAGGTCGAGGCCCTGCAGGGCCTGCACCTCGATCCCCTCGGACTGGTAGATGCGCACGAGCGAGTCGCACACGATCAGGGCGTTCTCCCCGAACGCACCCGTGCGTTGCTGGGCCCGCTGCTCGAGCGCGCCGAGCGTCGTCTCAGTGACGGTCACGTGGTCCTCCTTGCTCGGGAAACGGTCATCGGTCGCCCACCCTCAGCACCTCGCCCAACCGGTCGCGCCGTCGCACGGCCGACTCCACCAGGACCGCGACGCCCAGCGCCAGCAGGATCACCGCGGCGGCACCGAGGATCGGGACCCAGGTGATCTGGAGCGTCGTGGCCTCCGCGGCGCCGGTGACCAGGTCCAGCCCGAGCGCTCCGGTGAGCAGCCAGGGCACGGCGATCCCGACGGCGGTCCCGGCGACCAGCGCGGCGAACGCCAGCGGAGCGAGCTCCCCGAAGGTCATGGCCCGGGCCGTCCCTCCGTCGAGCCCCAGGGTGCGCAGGGCAGACAGGGTCCGGCCGCGCTCGCGCGAGGTCGCGACGACGGTCAGCACGAGCGCCACGGCGGCGTAGCCCGCGAGCGCGATGCCGACCGCGACCAGCAGCATCAGCAGTCCGGCCGTCAGCGGCGACGACCGCCAGTCGCTGAGCCAGGTGGCCCGCTCGGTCACGGTGACCCCGGACGTCTCGGTGAGGCCGACGGCGTGGACGGCGTCGACGGCACCCGGACCGTCGACCCACGCGACCGTCGGCGGGAGGTCGATGTTCGACGCCGCCTCGAAGCGCGCGCGGTCGACGATGACGAGGGCGTCGGTGTCGTCAGCGGCGTCGCCCGCCGGCGCGGCGAGGACGGGCGGGTGCGCGGCGATGCCGATGACGTCCAGGTCGACGAACCTCGACCTCCCCATCACGGCGGGCTGGACGAGCGCGGACGTGCTCTCGAGCGCGGGCGTGATCAGCGCCGGCACCTGCGAGCCGGACGTGTCGCCGAGCGCCGCGAGCCCCGGGTCGACCGGTCGGCCGGCGGCCGTCAGCACGGCGGCGAGGTCGGCCGCGTCGACCAGCACGACCCGCGCCTTGACGCCGCTCTCCTTGCCGAACGTCCGCTCACCGATCGGGAGGGCTGCAGCGACGGCGGTCACCCCGGGCTCGTCGCGCAGGGCGTCGAGGGTCTCGGGCGGGATCTCGCCGTCGATCCGGACGGGCGCCCCGACCACGATGTCGGCCGCCGCGAGCTGGCCGCGCTGCACGGTGACCGCGGTCGTCCCGCAGAAGACGACCAGCGCGACGGCGACGGTCAGCGTCAGCAGCGGGACGCGGGTGCCGGCCGTGCTGCTCGCCCGCGCGGTGGCGATGACGGGGGCCAGGCCGCGGCGACGGGCCGCGAGGCCGGACAGGCCCCGCAGCAGGGGCGGCAGGGCGCGGGCGGCAAGGAGCGTGGCGGCCGTCGCGAGGAGCACGGGCGTCGACGCGAGCAGCAGGTCGACACCGCCGGTCGCGGTCTGCAGCAGCCCGCGCGCGTGCACGGACACCAGCGCCGCGACGGCGAGCGCGACGAGGGCGAGCTCGGCGGTCAGGCGGCGCACGCGCCGGCGGCGCACCACCCGCTCGCGGTCCACCCGGTTGGCGGGCAGCCGACGCCCGGTCCACGCGCCCCGGACCACCCGGCCGGCCGCGACGGCCGGTGCCAGCGCGGCCACCGCCGTGACCAGCGCGGCGACCGCCCACGACCCACGCGCGTCGGGCTCGAGCAGCCACGCCCCCAGCGCGCCGACGGCGGCCGCGAGGACGACCAGCGGGACGCTCTCCACGAGAGCGCGCACGGCGACCGACGCCACGGACGCGCCCCGGGCCCGCTCCGCGAGCAGGAACGTCTCGCGGCGCACCACGAGCAGGCGGGCGGCGAGCAGGAGGGCGAGAGCGCCGACGGTGGCCAGCCCGATGAGCAGCACCGACGCCTGAGCGGTGCTGGCCAGCAGCCGCGCGTCGGCGGCCTGCAGGACGGTGCCGAGCCCGGTGGTGACCACGGGCGTGTACCCGTCCGAGCCCGTGAGCGTGGTCGGGTCGTTGAGCAGCTGGACGACGGCGCTCTCGATCTCGTCGGTGTCGGTGGCCAGGAGGTCGTCGGCCTGCGCGGGGAACCGGATGACGGTCGCCACCGCCTGGCGCGGCATCCCGAGCTGCATGTCGGGCAGCGACGCGTCGGACAGCAGCAGCGCCACGCGCCCGACCGCGGCGGCCTCGGCGGCGGTGGGCACCTCGCCCAGCAGGTCCGGGTGCGCGGTCCACAGCGGGGACGAGGCGTCGAGGGGTTCGTACAGGCCGGTCACGACGACCTCGACGGCGCCTCGCGTCGGTCCCCTGAGCGCGAACCGGTCACCCACGGCGAGGCCGGCGGCGTCCGCGGCGGCGGCGGAGACGCCGACCTCGACCAGGCGCGGGTCGTCGACGGTCGGCACCGCGTCCGGGTCCGCGCCGGTCACGGCGGGAGCCGGCGACGTCCGCGGCTCGATCCCCGCGACCCAGCGGACCACCGGGGGCGGGCTGTCGCCGGCCTGGCGCGGGGCGGCGTCCGCCACGTGGACGAGCCGCGTCGAGACCAGGCCCGCGTCGGTGGGGATGAGGGCCGCGGGACTCTCGACCAGGGTGACGGGCGCGCCGGTGACGTCGCCGACCGCGGGGGGCAGGAGCTCGCCCATGCTCGACGCGGCGTTGGCGACGATGGTCGCGGCGTCGTCCTGGCGGCCGTCCGCCGTGCCGAGCGCGACGCCGATGGTGGCGACGACGTCCGCCGTCGAGCCGGCGTCCCGCACCGCCTGCTGGACGCCCTCGTCGGCCATCCGCAGCACGATCCGCGGCACGACGAGCGAGAGCAGCACCGTGACGGCGAGCAGCAGCGCGGACAGCGCGAGCAGGCCCGCGTCCTGCCGGCTGCGTCGCCGGGCGACGAGCACCCCGTCCCCGGTCGCCGCGCGCCAGCCGACCGCGACGCGCGTCGTCGCGCTCATCGCTCGTCCCCCAGTCGCAGGAGCTCGCCGGACGCCCGGCGGAGCAGGAGGTTCGTCGTCAGGGCCACCGCGGTGCCGACGAGCAGGACGAGGAGCGTCGCGAGCGCGAGCTGCGTGGGCCACGGCCAGTGCACGACGACCTGCGGCACGGGCCGGCCGCCGGTGGCCGAGACCGTGACCAGGGGCGCGACGACCCGCGCCAGGAGGGCGCCGAGGGCGAGGCCGGCGACCAGGCCGAGCGTGCCGAGGATGACGTGCTCGACCATGACCGACCGCACGAGCGAGGGCCGCGACGCGCCGAGGGCCTGCAGCCGCGCGAGCTCGAGGCGCCGCGTGCGCACCGACACCGTGGCGCTCATCGCGAAGCCGGCCACCGCCAGCGCCAGTGCGGCGAGCGTGACGATCCACAGCGCGGCCTGCACGCCGACGCGCAGCGGGCCCTCGATCGCCGTCGTCTGCACCGCGACCCGGCTGGTCGCGACGCCCAGCTCATCGGTGACCACCTGGTCCACCACCGTGGCCGCGCTGTCGTCGGGGACCTGGAGCCACCACTCGTCGAGCAGGGGGTCCGACCACGCCGACTGCAGCGCCGCCCGCGTGAGGAGGTCGCGGTCGACCAGCAGCCCCGCGCCGCGAGGCATGCCGGGCAGGTACGGGACCTCGCGCGCGATCGACACCCGCACGGACGCGCCGTCGAGGTCGAGCTGCACCACGTCGCCGACCTTCGTCCCGAGGGCGGCCAGCACGGTGTCCGTCGCGACCACCGGCACCACGCCGGGATCGGTGAACGTCATCGCGGCCATCCGCGCCTGCCCGAACAGCAGCCCGATGGAGTCCAGCTGAGCCTTGAGGTGCAGGCCCGCGTCGTCGACGCCGGTCGCCACGAGCGCTCGTCGGCCACGGTCGTTCGCCGGCGCGCCGCCCGACCACGTGGCGGAGGCGAGGGGGACGGGCGTGACGGTGTCGGCCGTCGCCCCGGCCGGCCGCTCGACCGCGCGCACGTTGCGGACCGTGACCGACACGGCCGAGGTCGTGCCCGGTCCCCGCCCCGAGCCCGCGTCGGCGGCGTCCGCCGGGTCGACGAGACCCTGGGCGATGACGGCGACCAGCCGCAGACCGTCCGCCGTGGCCGGCAGCGTGACTCTGACGTCCGGTGAGGTCCCGACGAGCGGCACCACCGGCAGCTCCACCGGCGTCCGCGTGCCGTACGCGTCCTCGACCACCAGCGTGACCAGCAGCAACCCGGGCATCGTCGGGCTGACCGCGCTGTCGACGTCGAGCACCAGGGAGGTGGGCGCGCCGGGCAGCGGGATCGCCCCGTCGGGCGTGGTCGGCGCCAGCGGCGCGCTGATCTGACCCCAGTCGGGCGTGATGCGGCCGCGCAGGAGGTCCCCGGCGCGCGTGGTGTCGAGGGCGAGCACGTTCACCGATCCGCCGTTGCTCGCGTCGTTGCCGTCGGTCGGCACGCCGAAACGGATGCCACGGAACGTCACGGCGCTCGCCGCCTGCACGTCCGGCAGCCCGTCGACCAGCGTCCCCTGCGCGGCCGGCGGCCCGTTGAGCTTGCCCACCCGCACGTCCGTGCCGACCGCCAGGTCCGCCTGGTCCGCCTGCGAGGTGCGCCACGTGGTGAGGAACGACTGCGAGAACGAGCCGACCGCCAGCGCGAGGGTGAGCAGGAGCACCGCACCGGCCGCGCGGGACGGTCGACGGCCCACCTCCCAGGCGGCCAGCGGCGCGACGAGCGAGCGGCCCCTGGCGGCGAGCCGCTCGCCGACGCCGGCCACGAGCGGCAGCGCGCGCAGGGCRAGCACCGCGCCTGCGAGGAGCAGGAGCGCCGGCGCGGCGACGAGGATCGGGTCGAGCCGCGCGCCGGCCACCACGGGGGAGTGGTACGCCTGGAGCTGCCAGACCGCCACCGCGGCGAGGGCGACGAGCGCGAGGTCGACGCCCGAGCGCGCGAGGCCGCCGCGGCGGTCCTGCCGCACCAGCTGCTGCTCGGTGTCGACCACGCTGCCCCGACGCCGCAGGAGCGGCCCGAGCAGGACGCCGGCGAGGACGAACGACGCGACGACGCAGGTGACCCACAGCGACAACGGTCGGCCCGGGTCGGTGTGCATGCCGGCGCGTTCGAGGGGGCCGAAGGACGTGATCAGGCCGAACAGGAGCCCCGCGAGCCACGGCGACACCAGCGTGGTGATGAGGGCGACCGCGGACGCCTCGAGGGCCGCGAGGCGCAGGAGCTGACGGCCCGAGGCGCCGCGCGACGACATGAGCGTCTGCTCGGCCGCGCGCCGGTCGGCGAGCAGCCGGGCCGCGAGCATCAGCACCGTGACGGCGAGCACGACGAGCATGAGGCCGACGATCACGAGGCTGACCCGGGTGACGGCGAGGTTGCCCTCGGCGACGTCGATCGTCTCCGCCAACGACGAGCGGAAGTCGCCGGAGATCGCGAGGTCGTCGACCGCGGCGGTGAGCGACGCCTGCGCGTCGTCCAGCCGGGCGCGCAGGCCGGTGACCGCACCGGAGGGTGCCGAGGTGAGATGCGGGGACGCGACGAGGTCCGCGCTGGCCAGGGCGCCCGCTCCGGCGAGCGCGCCCGGGTCCGCGACGAACGGGCCCCAGGCGTCGGTGGTGACGAAGCCGAAGGAGCCGGGGACCGGGTAGCTGGGATCGTGCTCGGCCCCCTGTAGGAGGTCGCGGGTCCAGATGCTCCGCGGCCCCGTCAGCTCGTGGATGCCGACCACCACGAACCGGGTGTCCTGGTAGGTCGCCATGCTCTGCACGGCCAGCTCGCTGCCCACCGTCCAGCCGTACGCGTCGGCCGTGACCTTCGGGACCGCGACCTCGATGCGGCCCTGGTCGTCGGCCGCGGCGGTCGGCCAGGAGCCGGCCAGCAGGGTCGCGTCGGCGGGCAGCTGCGGGTTGGCCGCCAGGTAGGACAGGGGAGGCACCCGGCCGCCCTGACTGACGAGGCGGTACATGGGGGACGTGAGCCACTGGGTGCGCGTCGCGGGGACGTCGCCCAGCAGCTCGTCCAGGAACGACTCGCCCGCGGCGACCGCAGGGGCAGGGTCGGACTTGTCCAGCAAGAGGACGGCGTCGATGTCCGTGGCAGTGAGGGGGGCGCGGTCCAGTGCCGTGTCGAGGGCGCTGTGCGCGCTGGTGAACAGCAGGAGGGCGAACGTGCCGAGCAGCGAGGCGCCGACGATCGCGACGGCGACGACGGTGGCGAGCAGGGTCCGCTGAGCGCCGGCGCGGTGGCGCAGGACGCGCAGGCTCCAGCCCATCCGACCTCCTCGTCCGCGCGGGCGCGCACGGGTCATCGAGAGACGAAGGGTGCGCGGTCCGGCGATCGTATGGGAGCCCGAAGAAAGTGTGGGAGCGATTCCGCATTTGTGATCGAACCGATATGAGTCGCGCCCTCCAGGCTCAGGAGTGGACGCGCAGGCGCTCGAGGAACGCCCCGGCGGCGGGGCTCGGCGTGGAGCGCCAGACGATCCCCAGCCGGGACCGCGCCTGCGAGTCCTGGAGGGGGATCCGCCGCAGGTCCCACAGCGAGGCGGTCGTCTCGCTGACGACGCCGGCGCCGACCCCGCGCAGCGCCAGCAGCTCCACGAACGAGGGTGTGGGCACCTCCCACCGCGGGACGACCGTGCGCCCGATCCGTCGCATCGCCGCGTCCAGGGCGTCGCGAGCGCCCGTGCCCGGCACGAGCGCGATGAGCGGTGCGGTGGCGAGCTCCGCCGGACGGATGAGCGACCGCGACGCCCACGGGTGCTCGTCGCTGACCACCACGACGAGCGCGTCGTCGAACACCACGACGCTGTGCAGGTCGGCGGGCGCGGCCTGCGACCAGGCGGCGATCGCGACGTCGAGCTCCCCGCCGCGGACCTGGTCCAGCAGCTCCTGGGAGCTGCCCTCGCGCAGGCGCAGGTCGACGCCCGGGTGCGCCGCGTGCAGGTCCGAGATCGCGTCGAAGAGCCGTGGCCAGAGCAGCGTCGTCACCGTCCCGACCCGCAGCGTCCCGACCAGGAGTCCACGCACGTCGCTGGCCGTGGCCGCGACGTCGTCCACCGCGGACAACGCGGTCCGCACGGCGGGGAGGAGGGCCTCGCCCTCCGCGGTGAGGACGACCCCACGGCCGACGCGTCGGAAGAGCGGCAGGCCGAGCTCGCGCTCGAGCTTGGCCAGCTGGCTGCTGACGCCGGACTGGGCGACCTGGAGCGAGCGGGCGGCTGCGGTGACCGACCCCTCGTCGACCACGGCCAGCAGGTAGCGCAGACGCAGCAGATCCATAACTCACGACGATAGATGGGATCGGAAACCGATGTTGGACGGATGGGTCGCACGGTCGAAGACTCGACCTATGACCCACGTCCCCATCCCGTCCCGGCTGGACATCGACACCGTCGCCCCGACGTTCTCCCGCGCGCTGGCCCACCTGGACTCGGCGACCACCGCCGAGCTCGACGCGGCCGGCATCGAGCCCGACCTGCGTGAGCTGGTCCGGATCCGCGCCTCGCAGCTGAACGGGTGCGCGTACTGCGTCGCCGTGCACACCGAGGACGCGCTCCGCGCGGGGGTGGCCGTCGGGCGCGTGGCCGCCGTACCCGTCTGGCGGGAGTCGCCCTTCTTCAGCGCGCGCGAGCGCGCCGCCCTGGAGCTCACCGACGCCATCACGTGCGCCGTGAACCACCACGTCCCGGACGCCGAGTGGCGCGCGGGCGCGACCGCGTTCACGCCGACCGAGCTGGGCGCGCTCGTCGCGCTCGTCGTCACCATCAACGCCTGGAACGCCGTGGGCGTGACCACCCGCGCCTGGGCCCCCGAGCTGTGAACGAGAGGATCGAGATGACCGCCACCGACCAGACCCGGCACGCCGTCACCACCTACTTCGAGGCCTGGCGCGCCCGGGACTTCGAGCGGCTGCGCACCGTGCTGGCTCCCGACGTGTCGTTCGTGGGTGCGCTCGGCCGGGCGGAGGGGGCCGACGAGTGCCTCGCCGGTCTGCGCGGCATGGCGGAGTCGGTGATGACCGACCTGGTGCTGCACGCCCGCGTCGTGGACGGAGCCGACGCCATCACGTGGTTCGACCTGGTGAGCGGGGACACAACCCTGCCCACGGCCAACTGGAGCCATGTCGAGGACGGGCTCATCACGCGGATCCGGGTGACCTTCGACCCTCGTCCTCTCGTGGAGCGCACCGGACGCTGAGGCCCGTCTCGCGGAAAGGCCCCGACCTGGGCTATATTCCAGTCGGAATACTTCGACGGGAGGGGAATGCGGATGGCCGAGCTCTCCGCCGTGTCCGTGCTCGTCCTGGCGCTGCTGCACGAGCAGCCGATGCACCCCTACCAGCTGCACCAGACCCTGGTGGAGCGCGGGGACACCCGGCTCGTGCGGGTCAATCCGGGCGCCGTCTACCACGGGGTGGAACGGCTCGAGCGCGACGGCCTCGTCGAGATCGTCGGCACCGACCGCGCCGGCAAGCGCCCCGAGCGCACCACCTACCGCATCACCGACGCCGGCCGGACGGCCTGCGCGGAACGGCTCGCCAGCCTCCTGGGTGACGAGCACCGGGAGTACCCCTTGTTCTCCGTCGGACTCGCCGAGGCGAACGAGCTGCCGGTGCCCGTCGTCCTCGAGCAGCTCACGCGTCGGCGGGACCGCACGGCGGGCCACCTGGCCACCCTGGAGGCGTCCTACCGGGCCGTCCGGGACCTGGGCCTGCCGCGGCGGTACCTCCTCGACGTCGAGCACGACCTCGCGCTGCTCCGCGCGGAGATGTCATGGCTCGATGGCATGCTCGACGAGCTGCGGGCCGACACCCTCGACTGGACGGCTCCGTTCCCGCCGGAGTTCGTCGAGGCCAAGCGCGCGCTCCGACCTGTCGATCCCGACGCCCCTCGCTCGTCTCACTCACACCACGCCTCGTCGAAGGACAGCTCATGACCACCACCACCGACCAGCCACGCGCGCTCGTCGACCTCCATGGCCGCAGCCCGTGGAGCATCCTGCCCGCGCTGTGCCTCGGCTTCTTCATGATCATGGTCGACACCACGATCGTGAACATCGCGATCCCGTCCCTGGTCACGGCGTTCGACGCCGACCTGACGGCGGTCGGCTGGGTCAACAGCGCCTACCTGCTGACGTTCGCCACCCTGCTGCTGGTCACCGGCCGGCTCGGTGACCGCTTCGGACCGCGGCCGGTCTTCATCGTCGGCCTCGTCATCTTCACGCTCACGTCGCTGCTCTGCGGCCTGTCGGGGTCGATCGCGATGCTGATCGCCGCCCGCGCGGCCCAGGGCGTCGGCGCCGCCCTCATGACGCCGCAGACCATGTCGATGATCACGCGCGTCTTCCCGCCGCAGAAGCGCGGCTCGGCGATGGGCCTGTGGGGTGCCGTCGCCGGCATCGCCACGATCACCGGTCCCGTGCTCGGCGGCCTGCTGGTGCAGACCGTCGGCTGGGAGTGGATCTTCTACGTGAACATCCCCGTCGGCGTCGTGGCGCTGGTTCTCGCCGTCCGCACCCTGCCCACGCTGCCCACGGCCAACCGCTCGTTCGACGGCCTCGGCGTGCTGCTCTCGGTGGTCGGCATGTTCCTCGTCGTGTTCGGCGTCCAGGAGGGTGCCACCTACGACTGGGGCACCATCACCGGCCCGATCACCGTCTGGAGCGTCATCGGCGCGGGCGTGCTCGTGCTCGTCTGCTTCGTGCTGTGGCAGCGCCACCGCGGCAGCGACGCGCTGCTGCCGCTGAGCCTGTTCCACCACCGGAACTTCTCGCTCGCCAACGTGGCCGGCTGGGCCGTGACGTTCGCGATGATCGGCATCTTCTTCCCGTTCACGCTCTTCCTGCAGGAGGTCCTCGGCCTCGAACCCCTCCAGGCGGCGCTCGTCGGCCTGCCGGGCTCGCTGATCTCGGGCGTCGTCGCGCCGTTCGCCGGCCGGCTGTCCGACCGGATCGCCGGCAAGTGGGTGGTCGCCAGCGGGTTCGCGCTGCTCACCGTGGCCATCACCTGGCTCGCGCTCGCGGTCCACCCGGACGTGCCCGTGTGGCACCTCGTGCTCCCGATGGTCCTGTTCGGCGTCGGCACGGGCGCGCTCTTCTCGCCGCTGGCCAACCTCGCCACGTCGGGGCTCGACGGACGGACCGCGGGCGCCGGCGCGGGCGCGTTCAACACGACCCGCCAGATCGGCGGAGTCATCGGCTCCGCGGCGGTCGTCGCCGTGCTCACCTCGCGCCTGGGCGTCGAGATCCCGGCGGCGGCCCGGTCGGCGGCCGACCAGCTGCCCGCGCCGCTCCGCCAGCCGTTCGTCGACGGGTTCGCGTCCGGCAACTTCGCCAGCGGCGCGGCACCGACGCTGCCCGCGTCCGTGCCCGCGGACGTCGCCGCGCAGGTCCAGCAGGTCGCGCTCAACGCCGTGCACTCCGGCTTCGCGATCGCGGTGACGCAGACGATGCTGTTCACGGTGTCCGTGCTGGTGCTCGGGCTCGTCGCCAGCCTCGCGATGAAGGGCGGCCGCCCGGTGCACCACGCGCCGGCCGCGCCGGCCCCGGTGGCCGTCGAGGTCTGATCCCGACGACGACGAAGGCCCCGGTCCGCGCGGACCGGGGCCTTCGTCGTGCGCGTCAGGCCCGCGGCGGGCGCGTCATGCTCAGCACGTCGAGGGCGCTGTCCAGCTGCTCCTCGGTCACCTCGCCGCGCTCGACGAAGCCGAGGTCGATGACGGCCGCGCGGACCGTGATCCCGTGCTTGACGGCGTGCTTGGCGATCTTCGCGGCCGCCTCGTAGCCGATCACGCGGTTCAGCGGCGTGACGATCGACGGCGACGACTCGGCCAGCGCCCGGGCCCGCTCCACGTTGGCCACCAGCCCGGTCACGGTCTTGTCGGCCAGCAGGCGCGACGCGTTGGCCAGCAGGCGGACCGACTCGAGCACGCCGGCCGCGATGACGGGGATCTGCACGTTGAGCTCGAACGACCCGCTCGCACCCGCCCAGGCGACCGTGGCGTCGTTGCCGACGACGCGGGCGGCGACCATGAGCACCGCCTCAGGGATCACCGGGTTGACCTTGCCGGGCATGATCGACGACCCGGGCTGCAGGTCGGGGATCGCGATCTCGCCGAGCCCGGTGTTCGGGCCCGAGCCCATCCAGCGCAGGTCGTTGCAGATCTTGGTCAGGCTGACGGCGATGGTGCGCAGCGCGCCCGACAGCTCGACCAGTCCGTCGCGCGAGCTCTGTGCCTCGAAGTGGTCGCGCGCCTCGGTCAGGGGCAGCCCGGTGTCCTCGCGCAGCAGGGCGATGACCCGCTGCGGGAAGCCCGCCGGGGTGTTGATGCCCGTGCCGACGGCCGTGCCTCCGAGCGGCACCTCGGCCGCGCGCGGCAGCGCCGACTGCAGCCGCTCGATGCCGTACCGGACCGCGGCGCCGTACCCGCCGAACTCCTGGCCGAGCGTGACGGGAGTGGCGTCCATCAGGTGCGTGCGGCCGGACTTCACCACCTCGGCCCACTCGACCGCCTTGGCCTCGAACGCCTCCGCGAGATGCTCCAGCGCCGGGACCAGGTCCCGGACCACGCCGGCGGTCGCGGCGACGTGCACCGACGTGGGGAACACGTCGTTCGACGACTGCGACGCGTTGACGTGGTCGTTCGGGTGCACGTCGCGGCCCAGCCGGCGCGTGGCCAGCGTCGCGAGCACCTCGTTGGTGTTCATGTTCGAGCTGGTGCCCGAGCCCGTCTGGTACACGTCGATCGGGAAGTCGCCGTCGTGCGCGCCTGAGGCGACGTCGTCGGCGGCGGCGACGATGGCGTCCGCGACGTCCTGCTCGAGGACGCCCAGCTCGGCGTTCGCCCTGGCTGCGGCCTTCTTGATGCGGGCGAGCGCCTCGATGTGGCTGCGCTCGAGGCGGCTGCCGGAGATCGGGAAGTTCTCGACGGCCCGCTGCGTCTGTGCGCGGTAGAGGGCGTCGACCGGCACGCGCACCTCGCCCATCGTGTCGTGCTCGATGCGGAACTCAGAAGTCATGCCCAACATCCTGCCGCACGCGCCGGGATGGCCCGACCCGGCGTGACGCAATCGGCGTGCGGTCCACGCGGTGTGGCGGGCACCATGACGGCATGTCGTCCCCGTGCGCCGCCGAGCGGTTCCTCGACCGCGGGCACCTCGTCCGCACGCCCCGGCGCCACGACGATCGCGCCCTCGTGCTCGAGCACCTGGCCTCCCGCGTGCTCGCGCCCGGCGAACGTGCGTCCGAGGCGGAGCTGACGCAGCGAGCGGCCGCGTTCACCCACGACCCCGTCCGGCTGCGGCGGGACCTCGTCGAGGCCGGG
The DNA here is from genome assembly GCF_056400905.1 of Cellulomonas sp. P4_H12. Taxonomy (NCBI): domain Bacteria; kingdom Bacillati; phylum Actinomycetota; class Actinomycetes; order Micrococcales; family Cellulomonadaceae; genus Cellulomonas; species Cellulomonas sp. P4_H12. The sequence goes on along the minus strand of NZ_JBFUKJ010000019.1, from coordinate 17,389 downwards.
CTGGTCGGGCGGCGGCAGGACGGCTCGGCGTACTGGCGCGAACGCAGCACCCCGCACGACGACGAGGACGGCGCGCTGCCGAGGCCGGCGGACCCGTGGCCGTGAGCCGTCAGCCGAGGTCGCCGGCCGCCTCGCTGAGGTGCACGGTCCCGTCGGCCAGCGTGTACTCGAGCCCGACGACCGCGACGCGCCCCTCGGTGATGGCCTCGGCGAGCGACCGCGAGTAGCTCTGCAGCATGCGGACCGTGTGCTTCACGTGCTCGTGACCGAGCACCGCCGGGTCCAGGCTGTCGAGCGCGCCCGGACCGCCTCCCGCCAGGTTGACGATGCTCGGGATGACGCGGTCGACGATCGCCCGGACGAACCCGGTCGGCAGCTCACCCGTGGTGAGCGCCGTCGTGGCCGCGGCGACCGCGCCGCAGCTGTCGTGCCCGAGCACGACGACGAGCGACGCGCCCAGCACCTCGACGCCGTACTCGATCGACCCGATGACCGTCGTGTCGAGCACGTGCCCGGCGGTGCGGACCACGAACACGTCGCCGAGGCCCTGGTCGAAGATGATCTCGGCGGCGACGCGCGAGTCCGAGCACCCGAAGATCACGGCGAAGGGGTGCTGCGAGGAGCTCAGCTCGGCGCGGTGGTCGACGCCCTGCGAGGGGTGGAGCATCTCGCCGCGGACGAAGCGCTCGTTCCCTTCGCGCAGTGCGGACCAGGCTTCGGCGGGAGTGGTAGGTCGTGGCACGGCGCCATCGTCGCAGGTCGGGACGACGCACGGGAGCCGCCGTTCACCGTGCGAGAAAGCCGCCAGCGGTAGCGCGCGTGGGCCGAACGGGTGTAGCCCTTGACCTGTGAGGCGTCGACGCCTCGGTTTCGGAGGTGCTCCGTGCGACGACGCACCAGGGGGCTCGCCCTCGCTCTGGGGGTGGGGCTCGTCGCTCCGCTGGCAGCCTGCGCAGGATCCGGGTCAGGGACCCCGGTTCTCACCTGGTACATCAACCCCGACAACGGGGGCCAGGCGGAGATCGCCAAGCAGTGCACCGAGTCCGCCAACGGGCAGTACACGATCGAGACGTCCGTCCTCCCGCGTGACGCGTCGGCGCAACGCGAGCAGCTGGCCCGCCGGCTGGCCGCCAAGGACTCGTCCATCGACATCATGAGCCTGGACCCGCCCTTCATCCCCGAGCTGGCCGAGCCGGGCTTCCTCGCCCCGATCCCGCAGGACGTCCAGGCGAAGGTCACCGAGAACGTGGTCAAGGGCGCCCTCGCCGGCGCGACGTGGAAGGACGAGCTCGTCACGGTGCCCTTCTGGGCGAACACGCAGCTGCTCTGGTACCGCAAGTCGGTGGCGAAGGCCGCGGGCCTCGACCCGGCGACCACGCCCGTGACGTGGGACCAGATCATGAAGGCGGCCAAGGACCAGGACAAGTACCTCGCCGTGCAGGGCACCAAGGCCGAGTCGCTGACCGTGTGGATCAACGCGCTCGTCGCGTCGGCCGGCGGCCAGATCATCGAGAACCCCGAGGCCCCGGCCGAGGAGGTCAAGCTCGGGCTGGAGACGCCCGCGGGCGAGGCCGCCGCGACGATCATGGGCACTATCGGCAAGGAGGGTCTCGGCGGTCCGGGGCTTCCGACGGAGGACGAGAACGCGTCGTTGTCGGTGTTCCAGGGGGACAAGGGCTCGTTCATGGTCAACTGGCCGTTCGTGTACTCCGCCACCGAGGCCGGGGTGAAGGACGGCACGCTCGACCAGTCCCTCCTCGACGACATCGGGTGGGCCCTGTACCCGCAGGTGACGGCGGACCAGCCCACGGCGCCTCCCTATGGCGGGATCAACCTCGGCGTGGGGGCGTTCAGCAACCACGTCGACCTGGCGTTCGCGGCGTCGGAGTGCATCGTGACCCCCGAGCACCAGGCGCAGTACTTCGCGACGAACGGCAACCCGCCGTCCAACACCGCGTCGTACGACGACCCGGCGGTCAAGGAGGCGTTCCCGATGGCGGACGTCATCCGGCAGTCGCTCGAGCAGGCCGCGCCCCGCCCGCAGACGCCGTACTACAACGAGGTGTCGACCGGCCTGCAGCAAACGTGGCACCCGCCGAGCTCGGTGACCCCGGAGGTCACGCCGAAGGAGTCGACCGACCTGATCACCGCCGTGCTGCGAGGGGAGCAGCTGCTATGAGCACCGCATCGACGGGGGCGGGGCCGGTCCAGGCCCAGGTCCCGGCCGGGGCCCCGCCGGACCTGCGCGACGCCGCGGCCAAGGCGGGGCGCAGCGACCGGTCGCGGTCCGAGGCCCGGCTCGGCTGGCTGCTCGCGGGCCCGGCGTTCGTGGTCATGCTGGCGGTCACGCTGTACCCGATCCTCCAGGCCTTCTACGACTCGCTGTTCCACTTCCGCCTCACCGCGCCGGACGACAAGCGCTGGGCGGGCCTCAGCAACTACGCGGTCGTGCTCACCGACCCGCTCTTCTGGCAGGCGCTCGGCGTGACGGTGTTCATCACGGTCGTCACCGTCGTGGTCGAGCTGATCCTCGGCTTCGCGCTCGCGCTGGTGATGCACCGCGCGATCACCCAGCTCCGCGGCCTGCTGCGCACCGCGATCCTCGTGCCCTACGGCATCATCACGGTGGTCTCGGCGTTCGCGTGGTTCTACGCGTTCGACATCAACTCCGGGTACATCAACCACTGGTTCGCGTGGGTGCCCGGGATCAGCACGGACCTCAACTGGTTCGCCCAGCAGGGCACCAGCCTCTTCGTCATCATCCTGTCGGAGATCTGGAAGACCACCCCGTTCATCTCGCTGCTCCTGCTGGCCGGCCTCTCGCAGGTGCCGACCGAGCTGGAGGAGGCGGCGGAGGTCGACGGCGCGACGTGGTGGCAGCGGCTGACGCGCGTGGTCCTGCCGAACATGAAGGCCGCGATCATGGTCGCGGTCCTGTTCCGAGCGCTCGACGCGTTCCGGATCTTCGACAACGTGTTCATCATGACCAACGGCGCGAACGGTACCGAGGTGCTGTCGCTGCTGGCGTACCGGACGTCGATCGGGCGGCTCGAGATCGGCCTCGGGTCGGCGATCTCCGTCCTGCTGTTCCTGTGCGTGATCCTGATCTGCTGGATCGCGGTCAAGCTCTTCAAGGTCGATCTGGCCGGCGGCGCGAGGGGAGCGGGCTGATGAAGCAGCTGTCGACCAGGGCCAAGTGGGGCTGGGCCCTCATCACGATCTTCGTGATCTCGTACGCCCTCTTCCCGATCGTCTCGATCTTCGCCACGTCGTTCAAGCTGCCCAGTCAGCTCAACCTGGGGCTGTTCTGGCCGAAGACCTGGTCGACCGTGAACTACGAGCAGATCCTCGCCCCGGGCGGGTCGGCGCAGACGCTGTTCCTGTCCTCGTTGCGCAACTCGATCGGCATCTGCCTGATCGCCACGGCCATCGCGGTGGTCCTCGCCACGCTCGCGGCCTACGCGATCGCGCGGCTCGACTTCCCAGGCAAGCGCCTGGTCCTGCTCACCGCGCTCGGGGTCTCGATCTTCCCGGTCATCTCGATCGTCACGCCGCTGTTCAACCTCTGGCGGAACATCGGCCTCTACGACACGTGGCTCGGGCTGATCATCCCGTACCTGTCGCTCACGCTGCCCATCTCGATCTGGACCCTCGCGGCGTTCTTCCGGCAGATCCCGTGGGAGCTCGAGCAGGCCGCCCAGGTGGACGGTGCGACGACGTGGCAGGCCTTCCGCAAGGCGATCGTCCCGCTCGCCGCGCCCGGCGTGTTCACCACCGCGCTGATCGCGTTCTTCATCGCCTGGAACGACTTCGTCTACGGCATCTCGCTCACGTCGACGGACCGGGCCCGGCCGGTCCCGGCCGCGCTGGCCTTCTTCACGGGGGCCTCCCAGTTCGAGGAGCCGACGGGGTCGATCTCCGCCGCCGCCATCGTCGTGACCATCCCTGTCGTCATCCTCGTCCTGCTCTTCCAACGTCAGATCGTGTCCGGCCTGACCCAGGGCGCCGTCAAGGGCTGACGTCCACGCGCGCAGTCCGTCCCACGAAGGAGATCCGATGGCAGCCATCACCCTCAAGGACATCGTCAAGCAGTACGGCGATGGGTTCCTCGCCGTGAAGGGCGTGAGCCTCGACATCGCCGACGGCGAGTTCGTGATCCTCGTCGGCCCCTCGGGCTGCGGGAAGTCCACGCTGCTGCGGATGATCGTCGGCCTCGAGGACATCACGGCGGGCGACCTCCAGATCGGTGGTGAGCGGGTCAACGACAAGGCGCCGCGCGACCGGCACCTCGCGATGGTGTTCCAGAACTACGCGCTCTACCCGCACCTGACCGTCTTCGAGAACATCGCGTTCCCGCTGCGCCTGCAGAAGGGGCAGTTCACCGACGCCGAGATCCGCGAGAAGGTCGAGTTCGCCGCGAAGACGCTCGAGCTGCAGGACCACCTCGAGCGCAAGCCCGCCAACCTGTCCGGCGGGCAGCGACAGCGCGTCGCGATGGGCCGCGCGATCGTCCGCGAGGCGCAGGCGTTCCTCTTCGACGAGCCGCTGTCGAACCTCGACGCCAAGCTGCGCGGCCAGATGCGCACCGAGATCGCCCGGATGCAGCGCCGGCTGGGCACCACCACCGTCTACGTCACCCACGACCAGACCGAGGCCATGACCCTCGGCGACCGGGTGGCCGTCCTGCGCAAGGGTGAGCTCCAGCAGGTCGCCAGCCCGCGAGGCCTGTACGAGCAGCCGGTCAACCTCTTCGTCGCCGGCTTCATCGGCTCGCCGCCCATGAACTTCCTGCCGGGGGAGATCAACGGGTCGACCATGAGGCTGCCGTTCGCCGACGTGCCGATCTCCGCCGCGCTCGCGCCCAAGCTGCAGGGCAAGGAGATCGTCATCGTCGGCATCCGGCCCGAGCACTTCGAGGACGAGGCTCTCCTCGACGACTCCAAGAAGGGCACCGGCGTCTCGTTCACCGCGCCCGTGGACGTCACGGAGTGGCTCGGCTCCGAGCTCTACGCCTACATCCCGTTCGACACGAACCCCGACGTCGCGTCCACCCTGGAGGAGCTCGACCGCGACCTGGACGGCGAGGGGCTGCGCACGCAGCTGATCGTCGCGCTCCCCTCGGAGACCAAGATCCGCGAYGGCCGGGACGCGACCCTGTGGTTCGACCCCGCGAGGATGATGGTGTTCGACCCCGAGAGCGGCGAGAACCTCACGTGGGACGGCGACGCCGCACAGACGCTCGACCGCGAGAACGAGGCCGACCGCAAGGCCTCCCTCGAGCGGGCTCAGGCGCGCGAGAAGGCGCACGCCTGACGGGTCAGTCGAGCTCGGCCGAGCGTGGGGGGTTGGCGCCCGGACGCGAGACGGTGATCGCCGCGATGCGGGCGCAGCGCTCGAGCACCGCCTGCACGGTCGCCGCGTCGACGTCCGCCAGCGCCTGCCGGCGGTCGGCCCCCAGCAGCCCGGCCGACCAGAGCCCGTCGATCAGGCCGCCMATGAACGAATCGCCTGCGCCGACCGTGTCCGCCACCTGCACCTTGGGCGCCACCACCGACAGCCGCGCGCCCGCCGACGTGCTCGCGAACGCGCCCTCGCCACCGTGCGTCACGACGACGAGCGACGGGCCCGACCGGCTCCACTCCTCGGCGATCTCCGCCGGCGCGACGCCGGGGTGCAGCCAGGCGAGGTCCTCGTCGCTGACCTTGACCACGTCGGCCAGCCGCACCAGGGCGTCCACCACAGGCAGGGCGTGCGCGGGCGAGCCCATGAGCACCGGCCGCAGGTTGGGGTCGTACGTCACTGTCGACGTGTCGCGGCGCCGGGCCAGGATCGCGGCGACGGCGGCCCCGCCGGGCTGCAGCACGGTCGCGATCGAGCCGGTGTGCACCACCAGCGGATCCCCGGGGTCCTCGTCCCACGTCTCGGGCAGGTCCCACTCGAGGTCGAACTCGTAGGACGCCGAGCCGTCGGAGCCGATGGTCGCCGTGGCCAGCGACGTCCGCGCCGCCGACCGGTTTCCCTCGAGCACGTGGACGCCCGAGCCCTCCAGGTGGTGCCGCACCAGGTCGCCCTCGGCGTCATACCCGAGCCACGTGAGCAGGTCGACGTGCCGGCCGAGGCGTCCGAGCCCCAGCGCCACGTTCGCGGGGCTGCCGCCGGGGTGCTCCGCGCGGCTGCCGTCCGCCCGGGCGACCACGTCGATCAGGGCCTCGCCCACGACGAGGGCGCGGTCGGTCGTGCTCATCAGGACTCCTCGTCGTCCGTGCTGCCGGCCGCCGGGGTGTCGCGCACCGCGCTGAGCCGCTCCCGTGCCCCGTCCAGCCACTCCTGGCACCGCGCGGCGAGCGCCTCGCCGCGCTCCCAGAGCGTCAGCGACTCCTCGAGGGTCGCGGCGCCCGCCTCGAGCCGCGCGACCACTGCGACGAGCTCGTCGCGAGCCTCCTCGTAGCCGAGCTCACGCACGTCGGCGTTCACGTCGGGCGGCGGGGCGGCGGGCGAGGAGGACGGGGACGGCTTCGGCACAGGGACAGTCAACCAGGACATGCCCACACCGCTGCGCGGCCCCACCATCCACCGAGACGAGCCTCGAGCCGGGCCTCGCGTGAGCCGGTCACACGCGCCGGGGCCGACCCGGATGCCAGGACGGCCACGCGCGTCAGGTGGTCACACGCGCCGCGACCTCGCCGCGGGCGACGCGGATGCGTAAGGCGTCGCCGTCGGCCACCTCGGCCGGGTCGCGCAGCACGTGCCCGTCGGCACGCTGGACCACGGCGTACCCCCGGTCGAGGGTCGCGGCCGGCGACAGCGCCCTGACCTGCGCCGCGAGGCCCGCCACCTCCGCGCGCCCGTGCACGAGCGCCGTGTGCAGCGAGCGGCGCGCGCTGTCCCGGAGGGCCGCCACCCGGTGCTCGTGCACGTCGACCAGCGTGGTCGGGTTGGCCAGGACGGGCCGGCTGCGCCAGTGGTCCAGGCCGGTCTGCTCGCGGTGCAGCCGGGCCGTCAGCGCGGCGCGCGCCCGCAGCCGGGCCTGCGTGACGCGCGCACGCTCCTCGCTCACGTCGGGCACCACCCGCTTGGCCGCGTCGGTCGGCGTCGAGGCGCGCAGGTCCGCCACCAGGTCGAGCAGGGGCGTGTCGAGGTGGTGCCCGATCGCGCTGACCAGCGGCGTGCGGCAGGCGGCGGCGACGCGCACCAGCGACTCGTTGCTGAACGGCAGGAGGTCCTCGAACGAGCCACCGCCGCGGGCGACCACGATCACCTCGACGCGGGGGTCGCGGTCCAGCTCGGCGATGGCGGCACTGACCTCGGGGACCGCGCGCGGACCCTGCACCGTCACCCGCCGGATCTCGAACTGCACCGCCGACCAGCGGGCGCGCGCGTTGGAGACGACGTCGTGCTCGGCATCGCCCTGCTGCGCCACGATCAGCCCGACCCGCGCGGGCAGGAACGGCAGGGCGCGCTTACGCGAGGGCTCGAACAGCCCCTCGGCGCCGAGGATGCCCTTGAGGTGCTCGATCCGGGCCAGGAGCTCGCCGAGCCCAACCAGCCGGACGTCGTCGGCCGAGAACGACAGCGTCCCCTTCTTCGCGTGGAACTGCGGCCGCGCGTGCACCACCAGGTGGGCCCCGTCCGCGAGCTTGTCCGCCAGCGGGCCGATCGCGGAGGCCGGCGCCGTCACCGACAGCGACATGTCGAGGTCCGTGTCGCGCAGCGTCAGGAAGTAGAGGGTGTTCCACCGCTTGAGGTTGAGCACCTGGCCCTCGACCCAGACCGGCGGCATCTTCGCGATGTAGTCGGCGATCTTGGGGGCCAGGTGCCGCACGGGCCAGGGGCGGTCGGGCGTCGTGTCCGCGGCGCGCAGCGGCGGGGGACCGGCCGCCGGCGCGCTGGTGATGGGGCCGGTGCTCACGCGCCCAGCCTGCCTCATCCCGCCCACACCCGGTCCGCCCTCGCACATTCGTGTGCACCCAGTGCGGGTCGGGTGGAGGTCACAGCCGCAGACGCCCGATCGGCCGGGGCCGTGCGGACGCGCCGAACTAGACTCCCGACGTGACCTCTTCGACGCCCGACGGCCAGGACCTCGGCCCCGTGACCCCCGCCGTCGGCGGCAAGCGCGTCCTGCTCGCCGCCCCGCGCGGCTACTGCGCCGGCGTCGACCGCGCCGTGATCGCCGTCGAGAAGGCCCTCGAGCACTACGGCGCCCCGGTGTACGTGCGCAAGGAGATCGTGCACAACAAGTACGTCGTCGAGACGCTGGCCGCCCGCGGTGCGGTCTTCGTGAACGAGACGGACGAGGTGCCCGAGGGCGCGCGTGTCGTGTTCTCGGCGCACGGGGTGTCCCCGGCGGTGCACGCCCAGGCGGCCGCACGGTCCTTGCAGACGATCGACGCGACCTGCCCCCTGGTGACGAAGGTGCACAAGGAGGCGGTGCGGTTCGCCTCGGAGGACTACGACATCCTCCTCATCGGCCATGACGGGCACGAGGAGGTCGAGGGCACGTACGGGGAGGCCCCCGACCACATCCAGGTGGTGAACTCGCCGGAGGCCGTGGCCGACATCGTGGTCCGCGACCCCGACAGGCTCATCTGGATCTCCCAGACCACCCTGTCCGTCGACGAGACGATGGACACCGTCCGCCGCCTGCGCGAGCGGTTCCCCAACCTGCAGGACCCGCCCAGCGACGACATCTGCTACGCCACCCAGAACCGCCAGGTCGCGGTGAAGAAGCTGGCGCCCGAGTGCGACCTGGTCATCACGGTCGGCTCGGCGAACTCGTCGAACTCCGTCCGGTTGGTCGAGGTGGCGCTGGACGCGGGCGCGCGGACGTCCTACCGGGTGGACCAGGCGTCCGAGATCGACCTGGCGTGGCTCGACGGCGTCACGACGGTCGGGGTGACGTCCGGCGCCTCGGTGCCCGAGATCCTGGTCCGCGACGTCCTCGCGCTGCTGGCCGAGCACGGCTTCGGCGACGTGCAGGAGGTGCGCACCGCGACCGAGGACCTCATGTTCTCGCTGCCGCGCGAGCTGCGCGCCGACCTGAAGGCCGCCGGCAAGGCGCCCGAGGTGCCGCGCCGCGAGGGCCGCCGGTCCCTGGACGTCCAGCCCGCCTGACCCCCCGCCCGCGCGGCCCGCGCGCCGACACGGTCGGCTCGCGACGTGCACGTCACGCGGTCGACGCGTCGCCCTCGGTCCTCTGTGGCGCGGCGCTCTCGTCCCTCAGCGCTCGCTCGTCGCGCTCCGCCCGGCCGTCGAACAGGACGAGCTGCTCCTCGGCGGCGGCCACCAGCTCCGGGGCGCTGACGACGGACAGCTGCGGGTTGACCGGGTCCGGGGTGGGAAGGTCGGCGTCCACGACGTGCAGGTCGGCGAACCGTCGGGCGCTCACCAGCACGCGCGTCTCGAGCGAGGACACCGTCTGGTTGTAGGCGCCCGCCGCCGAGTCGAGGGCGCGGCCGAGCTTGGCCAGGTGCGACCCCATCGTCGCCAGCCGACCGTGCAGCTCCTTGCCCAGCGAGAGGACCGCCTGCGCGTTGCTGGCCAGCGCGTCCTGCCGCCAGGCGTAGGAGATGGTCCGCAGGAGCGCCAGCAGGGTGGTGGGGGTGGCGATGACGACGTTGCGCTCGAACGCGTACTCGATCAGCAACGGGTCCTGCTCGGCGGCCGCGTGCAGGAACGACTCGGCGGGCACGAACATCACGACGAACTCCGGCGCCGGCGCGAACTGGTCCCAGTAGCGCTTGGCCGCGAGGTCGTCGACGTGCGCCCGGACGTGTCGCGCGTGGGCGGCGAGCCGCTCGGTACGCACACGCTCGTCGGTCGCCTGCGCGGCGTCGAGGAAGCCGAGGAACGCGACCTTGGCGTCCACGACCACGTTCTTGCCCCCGGCGAGCTTGATCACCATGTCCGGCCGCAGCAGGCCGTCGTCCGTGCGCACCTGGTCCTGCTCGACGAAGTCGACGTGCGCGAGCATCCCTGCGGCCTCGACCACGCGCTTGAGCTGCAGCTCGCCCCACCTGCCGCGCACCTGCGACGAGCGCAGCGCGGTGACCAGCTGGGCAGTCTCGCCGCGGAGGTGCTCGGACGCCTGCTGCATCGCGCGCACCTGCTCCCCGAGCGCGGCCTGCCCGGCCGCGCGTGCCTGCTCGGCGGTCGACAGCTCGCGGCGGACCTGGTCGAGCGTGCGGGAGAGCGGCTCCACCATGGCCCGCACGGCCTGCTCGCGCTGGGTGAGCTCGCCGACCTGGGTCTGGTGGTCGGCGGCGAACCGCTGGTGGGCGAGCGCGAGGAACTGGTCGGAGCTGGTCGCCAGTGCGTCCGCGGCGAGGGCCCGGAACTGGTCCGCCAGCCGGTCCGAGTCCGCGAGCCGCGCCTGCGCGCCGTGCCGCTCGGCCTCGAGCAGTGCCGTGGCCCGGGCGGCCGCGAGGTCGGCCGCGCGCAGCCGGGCGGACGCCAGCAGCCAGCCCACGAGCACGCCGACGACGGCCCCGATCACGAGTCCCAGCAGCAGTCCGGTGTCCATGCGAGCACCCTCCCAGCGCCCACCGACATGCGGCCCGGATCCCGCACGGCGCGCCGCCCGGCCACCTAGGGTGGACCGATGTCGACCGCACCCGCCCTTGAGCTGCGCGGCCTCTGGCGCCGGTTCGGGGACAAGATCGCCGTCTCCGGGATCGACCTCGTCGTGCCGGCCGGGTCGTTCTACGGCCTCGTCGGCCCGAACGGTGCGGGCAAGACGACCACCCTGTCGATGGCGACGGGGCTGCTGCAACCCGACTTCGGCACGGTGCTGGTGCACGGCCGCGACCTGTGGGCCGCGCCCGTCGAGGTGAAGGCCATGCTCGGCGTCCTGCCCGACGGCGTGCGCCTGTTCGACCGGCTCACGGGCGAGCAGCTGATCACCTACGCGGGTCTGCTCCAGGGACTGGACCGCGCCACGGTGGCCGAGCGCACGACCGACCTGCTGGCCGCGCTCGACCTCACGGCCGACGCCACGAAGCTGGTCGTCGAGTACTCCGCGGGCATGACCAAGAAGGTCGCGCTGGCGTGCGCGCTGGTGCACGCGCCGCGGCTGCTGGTGCTCGACGAGCCCTTCGAGGCCGTGGACCCGGTCTCCGCCGCGAACATCCGCGACATCCTGGCGTCCTACGTCCGTTCCGGGGGCACCGTCATCGTGTCCTCGCACGTCATGGACCTCGTCCAGCGCATGTGCGACCACGTCGCGGTCATCGCGGCCGGGCACGTGCTCGCCGCCGGCACCGTCGACGAGGTCCGCGGCGACGGCAGCCTGGAGGACCGGTTCGTCGACCTCGTCGGCGGCAGGGTCGGCGGGGAGGGGCTCGCGTGGTTGCGCACCTCGTCCGCCTGAAGCTGACGCTGCTGCGCAACGGTCTGCGGCGCAGCGCGTGGCAGATCGTCGGCCTCGCGGTCGGCGCCCTCTACGGCCTCCTGGCGCTGGCGGTCGTGGTGGTGTCCATGGCCGTGCTGAGCGTCCAGGAGCCGGACATCCGGGGACTGGTGACCATCCTGCTCGGGTCGGTGCTGGTGCTCGGCTGGTGGGTGGTGCCGCTGCTCGCCTTCGGCCTCGACTCGACCATCGACCCGGCGCGGTTCGTCACCTTCGCCATCCCGCGGCGGTCGCTGCTCGTCGGCCTGGCGCTCGCGGGGCTGCTGGGCATCCCCGGCGTCGTGACCACCCTGGCGGTGCTCTCGATGGCGGGCGTGTGGTGGCGGACGCCCGCGGCCCTCGTCGCCGGGCTCGTCTGCGCCGTGCTCGCGCTGGCCACATGCGTGGTCGGAGCTCGGGCCACGACGTCCGCGGCGTCGAGCCTCATGAGCGGACGACGGTTCCGCGAGGTCATGGCGGCCGTCGTGATCCTGCCGTTCATCGTCGTCGGACCCCTGCTCGGCCGGTTCTTCTCGGGGACGACGATCACCCAGCCGATGGTCGAGCAGGTGGCCGACGTCCTGTCGTGGACGCCGGTGGGTGCCGTGTGGGCGGTCCCCGCGGACGTCGCCGACGGCCGGTGGTCCCTCGCCGCCGTCCGCTTCGCGATCGCCGTCGGCACGCTGGTCGTCGCGGCCGTCGTGTGGGACCGCGCGATGGCGCACGCCCTGGTCAACCCGCCCCACCAGGCGGTGTCCACCCGCGGGCACGGCCTCGGCTGGTTCGACCGCCTGCCGGCGACGCCCCTGGGTGCCGTGACCGCGCGCTGCCTCACCTACTGGGCGCGCGACCCCCGGTACGCGCTCGCGGCCGCGATCGTGCCCGTGCTCGCCGTCGTGTTCTACGTCGTGAACCCCGGAGGCGGACTGCTCCTGCTCATCGGCCCCATCGCCGGGTACCTGATGGGCTGGGGCATCTCCGCCGACGTCGCCTACGACGGCACGGCGTTCTGGACGCACGTCGCCGCGCCGCTGCGCGGTGTCACGGACCGGCTCGGTCGCGTGCTGGCCGCGGGCGCGATCGCCGTGCCGGCCGTCGTGGTCCTCGCCGTGGCGTCCGCCGTGCTGACGGACAAGGTCGCGCTGGTCCCCGCGCTGCTCGGCGTCTCGTTCGGAGTCCTCCTGACCGCGCTCGGGGGATCGAGCGTCGTCTCCGCGCTGGTGGTCTACCCCGTCCAGATGCCCGGCGAGAACCCGTTCCAGAGCCGGCAGGGTGCCTCGATGTCCGCGCTCGTCTCGCAGGTCTGCGGCTGGCTGGCTGTCATGGTCCTGTGCCTGCCGGAGATCGTGCTGGCCGTGGTGTCCGTCGGGCGCGGCTCGGTCGCGCTGGGCTGGGTGACGCTGGCGGTCGGGCTGGTGCTGGGACCGGTGCTGCTGGCCATCGGCGTCCGGGTCGGCGGCCGCACTCTCGACCGGACCGCGCCGGACCTCCTGCGGCGCATCGTCGCCTTCGCCTGAGGTCGCGCGTAGGGCTGCCGACTTCACCCCTGCCGAGCGTCGGAATCACCCACTTTCAGCACGAGATGTCCGGTATGCCGTGTCATAGTCGAATCAACGCCGGCTTGCGGGACGGCGGACGAGGCGGGCTCAGAGGAGCGTTCCGCGTCTTTGGGGGCCCCGCGACTTTCCGATCCCGACGCGGCTTCTAGCGCGCCGTCGTCCAGGGTCCGCAGCTCCCCTGTCGCTCGAGCAACGAGGCGACCGTACGGCCCATGACTGGCTGAACGGGAGAGACAGATGAGAAAGGCCTTCGCGGCGCTGGTCGCCGCGTGTCTGACATTGCTGGGGGTGGTCGGCCTGGCCGGCACGGCCACGGCGACCGACCTGAGTCAGTACTGCACGTCCCAGGACGGGGGCGGCGAGCTCTGTGACCTCTGGGTCACCTGGAAGGCGCCGAACTACGTGCCGGTCGATCCGACGCTGGCCAGGGTCGGCCTGCCGCAGACGTTCGTGGGATTCGGCAAGATCCACCCCACGGACTGCGGCGTCACCTACCAGAAGGACCACTATTCGGGTTCGCGCGAGGCGATCGAGGCGGTGCTCGCTGACGGTCAGCTGGGGGGCACGGTCGCGCACCCGGAGGACGAGGCGATCGTCACCTACTGGAAGTACTCGTCGTCGGAGCCGTGCGGTCTCCCGCGCGACGCGTCGGCTGACGTGCAGGTCAGCGGCCCGACGTGCGGGGCGGACGGGACCGTCGCCAAGATCAACGTGGTGAACGCGACGGCCGGCCCGGTGGTCCCCACCGGTGGCACGCACTACCAGGTGACCTTCACGGCCGCGCCCGGGCACCTGTTCCCGGCAGGCGACCGGGTGTCCGACGACGGCACCACGCTGGTGTTCGCGTTCGACCTGCTGCCCAGGCTCCCCAAGGAGCAGTGCGTCACGACGATCGTGGACGTGACCTTCCCGCCCGCCTCGCCGCCGACCTGCCAGGCCGGTGCGTCGCTGCCGTCGACCCCGGCCGACACCGACACGTACACGTGGTCGTGGAGCGGGAACACCCTGACGGCCACGACGCGGACCGGTTACACGTTCGCGTCCGGCACCACGCTGAGCACGACGTACACGCTGGCCGGCAAGCTGCCGAGCCCGTCCGCGGAGTGCCCCGTCACCGTCGTGCCGTCGGTGACGGTCACGGACGTCTGCGAGACGGCCAACGACACGGTGGTTCCCGTCGCAGTGCAGGGGATCACGTACGTCACCAGCCGCTCCGGTGCGACCGTCACCGTCACGGCTAGCACGGACGAGGGGTACGTCTTCGGCGTGCTGCCGACGGGCTGGTCGACGACGGAGGGCGGCACCGCGGTGTTCACCGCCACGCTGACCAACACGGCCTGCCCGACGCCCGTGCTGTTCCAGGCACCCACGCTCGACGGCACGGTGCTCAACCCGGTGTGCTCTCTGGATGCCCCGTACCTGCAGGGCAATGTCGTGCTCGTGGACCCCGACAACCAGAGCACGGGCCACACGGCGACGATCAGCCTGACGGACGGGACGAACACCTACACCTACCCGACGGCGTTCCCGCTCGGTGCGTTCTCGGTCCTGTGGCCGGGCGCTGCGGTCGGGCCGGACGGCCACGGCACGCAGTGGCCGGGGTACATCACCAACGCGGACGGCACGTACACGGCCACCACGGGCAACTTCGCGTGGACCCGAGGGCCGAACGTGCACGTGGTGGTGTCGGTGAACCCGACGCTGACGGTGGCGGTCAGCTACCCGCCGTCGTCGCCGACGTGCATCACGACGCCGCCGGTCCTGGTGCCGACATCGGCCGTCCTTGCGGCGCCGGGGTCCTCCGGCTCCTCGGCGGTGCTCGCGGCGACCGGCGCCCATGACGTGCAGGTCTACGCGTGGGCCGCGGTCCTCGCGGTCCTGCTCGGCAGCGGCCTGCTGGTCGCGGTCGGGTCCCGCCGGCAGCGCCGATAGGCCTCGTCCCTGATCCCGGTCGCACGCTCRGCYGAGCGTGCGACCGGGATCACGTTCGCCCGGCGGCCTAGACTGCTCCCTCGTGGCACTCACCATCGGCATCGTCGGCCTGCCCAACGTCGGCAAGTCCACCCTCTTCAACGCGCTGACCCGTGCGCAGGTCCTCGCCGCGAACTACCCGTTCGCGACGATCGAGCCCAACGTCGGCGTCGTCCCGCTGCCCGACCCGCGCCTGGAGGTGCTGGCGGAGCTGTTCGGCTCCGAGCGCATCCTCCCGGCGACCGTGTCGTTCGTCGACATCGCGGGCATCGTCAAGGGCGCCAGCGAGGGGGAGGGGCTGGGCAACAAGTTCCTCGCCAACATCCGCGAGGCCGACGCCATCTGCCAGGTCACCCGCGCGTTCGCGGACCCGGACGTCGTGCACGTCTCGGGTGCGGTGAACCCCAAGGACGACATCGAGATCATCGCCACCGAGCTGATCCTCGCCGACCTCCAGACGCTGGAGAAGGCGATCCCGCGCCTGGAGAAGGAGGTCCGCGCGAAGAAGGCCGACGCCGGCCTGCTCGCGGCAGCCCAGGAGGCGCAGGCCATCCTCGAGACCGGCCAGACCCTGTCGCAGAGTGGCAAGACGATCGAGCACCTCGACGAGCTGCAGCTCATGACGAGCAAGCCGTTCATCTACGTGTTCAACACCGACGATGCCGGGCTGGCGGACACCGCGATGCAGGACGAGCTGCGCGCGCTGGTCGCACCGGCCGACGCGATCTTCCTCGACGCGAAGTTCGAGTCCGAGCTGGTCGAGCTGGAGCCCGACGAGGCGAAGGAGATGCTCGCCGACAACGGGCAGGAGGAGGCCGGCCTCGACCAGCTGGCCCGCGTCGGCTTCCACACGCTCGGCCTGCAGTCGTACCTGACGGCCGGTCCCAAGGAGTCGCGCGCCTGGACGATCCACCGGGGCTGGACCGCCCCGCAGGCCGCCGGCGTGATCCACACGGACTTCCAGAAGGGCTTCATCAAGGCCGAGGTCATCTCGTTCGACGACCTCGTCGCCGCCGGCTCCGTCGCCGCCGCGCGCGCCGCCGGCAAAGCCCGCATCGAGGGCAAGGACTACGTCATGGCCGACGGCGACGTGGTGGAGTTCCGCTTCAACGTGTGATCGCGTCCTCCCTGAGCTGCGCTGTTCACCCGACAGAACCGAACCGGAGAAGTCGGGCGGAGCCCCCTCTGCGTCGATGAGAGTGGGAGGCGAAGGGAGCGGCGATGATCGAGATCCTCAACCGGCTCGTCGACGAGATCGAGCAGCGCCTCGGCGACGACCTCGACGTCGATGACCTCGCGGCATCGATGGGAACGACGGGCTATCACGCGCGTCGCATGTTCTCGTCCTTGGCGGGCATGCCGGTGTCCGACTACGTGCGGCGGCGGCGTATGACTGTCGCCGCGGCTGACGTGATCGGGGACGAGGATCTGCTCACGATCGCCGTGCGGTACGGATACGGCTCGACCGAGGCATTCGGGCGAGCATTCCGTGCCGTGCACGGCGCAAGTCATGGCGACGTCCGCCGTGATGGAGGCCCCCTTCGTAGTCAACCGCAGCTCAGGTTCCGCCTGACCGTCGAAGGGACGCACCCTATGGATGCCCGCATCATCGAACGCCCCGCCTTCCGTCTCATCGGCCACGCCGCTCGCGTGCCGCTGGTCTACGAGGGTGTCAACCCACACATTCAGCGGCACGTCGCTTCGCTGCCCGTCTCCGAGCATGAGCGCCTCAAGCAGCTCGGCGGCACCGAGCCGTCGGGGCTGCTGCAGGTCAGTGCTGATGTCGAACCGGACGCGACTGAGGGCAGCGAACTGACATATCTGCACGGCGTGGCAGTTGACGTCGACGCCCAGACTCCCGATGACCTCGACGTGATCGACGTCGACGCCGGAGCGTGGGTGGTCTTCCGCACTTCCGGTTCGCACCCGGCGGCCCTCCAGGAGGCGTACGCGGCGTCTGCGACAGAGTGGTTCCCCTCCAACCCGTGGCGGCTGCGCCCTGGTCCGTCGATCGTCTCCGTACTCGACCGCGCGCCCGACTTCAGTACCGCGACGTGTGAGCTCTGGTTCCCGGTCGAGCGGGCCTGAGTGAGCGGCCGGACCGGGCTCGGGAGTCCCTGGGCCCGGTCCGCCTCCGTTTCACACGTTGTGCCGGTACGGAACGTGGTGGAGTTCCGCTTCAACGTGTGAGTGTCGGCGCCCGACGTCCCGGTCCTGACGACGGGGACGTCGGGCGCGCGGTGGGGTCAGCTGGTGATGGAGCGGCGGGCGCCGACGCGGATCCAGATGAGCAGCACGATGATGGCGCCGATGATGGATCCGATGATGCCGGCGGGCTGCAGGAAGCCGTCGGCGGCGTCGCTGCGGAAGAACAGGTAGCCGAGGAATCCGCCGACGAACGAGCCGATGATGCCGATGACGATGGTCATGGCGATGGACAGGTTCTGCCGGCCCGGGACGATGAGGCGTGCGAGCA
>NZ_JBFUKJ010000018.1:0-81192 GCF_056400905.1 Cellulomonas sp. P4_H12 | reverse complement strand
ACGCCGTCGCGTCGGGTCGGGACCCGKGGGCGCACGACGACCTGCCGACCACCCCGTGGCCGGACGACGAGACGCGGCCGGTGACGCTGGTCCACCTCGCGGTCACCGCCCTCGACGTCGCCCCGGCCGGCGCCGAGCAGGGCCGGCTCTGGGGCGGGCCGTCCGGCGGTGACCTGCGCGCGCACCGGGCGCTCGACCGGGTGCAGGGGATCGTCGGCGGGGCGGGGATCCTCGTCGCCACCCTGCAGGGCGGCCGCGACGTGCGCGACCAGGTGCACCTGCGGCCGTGGGGCGAGCAGACCGAACCGGCGCGCCCGGTGGACCGACCGTGGCCGGGGCGGCTGCCCGACCCCGCGCCGGCCACGGTGCTCGACCCGCCCGAGCGGGTCGACGTGCGCGACGCCGTGGGCGCGCCCGTGGTGCTCGACGTGCGCAGCGGGATGCGGGGCGAGCCGGCGTGGGTGCGGTGGCTGCCGCGGGAGCCGGACGACGCCCCGGTCGTTGCCCGGCCGTCAGGTGCCCGGGGCTCGAGGGCGCGACGGGCGGACGGTCCGCGTCGGGTCGAGGCGTGGTCCGCAGACACCGCCCCGCGGGCGGTGGTCGGGTGGGCGGGACCGTGGCTGCTGAGCGAGCGCTGGTGGGTGGTGGCCGACGACCGGCCGGGGCTGCGGGCGCACCTGCAGGTGACGTTCGACGACGGCCGCGCGGTGCTCCTGGCCTGCACGGCGAGCGGGTGGACGTGCGAGGCGACCTATGACTGAGAGAGCCGCGCACTTCCCGCCCCGCTACGCCGAGCTGCACGCCCACTCCGCGTTCAGCTTCCTCGACGGCGCCAGCCAGCCCGAGGAGCTCGCGGCCGAGGCGGCCCGGCTCGGCCTGGGCGCGCTCGGGCTCACCGACCACGACGGGCTCTACGGCGTGGTGCGGTTCGCGCAGGCGGCCAAGGCGGTCGGGCTGCCCACGGTGTTCGGCGCGGAGCTGCACCTGCCCGCGCCGGACGGGCGGCGGCACCACCGGGAGAAGGCCCGGGTCACGCCGGGACCGCCGGTGCTCGACCTCCCCACCGGCATCCCGGACCCGCGGGCGTCGCACCTGCTCGTCCTCGCCCGTGGCCCGGACGGCTACCGCGCCCTGTCCCGCGCGATCGCGGAGGCGCACCTGCGGACGGGCCAGAAGGGTGCCGCGGACTACCGGCTCGAGCAGCTCGCCGAGACCGCCGCCGGTCAGTGGCTGGTGCTCACGGGCTGCCGCAAGGGGTCGGTCCGGCGCGCGCTCGCGGGCGGCGACCTGTCGGGCGTCGCCGGGGTCAGCCCGGGCGGGGTCGAGGCGGCGCGGACCGAGCTCGACCGGCTCGTCACGCTGTTCGGGCGGGACAACGTGGCCGTCGAGGTCACCGCGGCGGGCGACCCGTACGACTCCGACCGCGCCGACGCGCTCGCGCACCTCGCCGCCGACGCCGGGCTCCCGCTCGTCGCCACCGGCAACGTGCACTACGCCACCCCCCGCGACGCCGATCTCGCCGCCGCGCTCGCGGCCGTGCGCGCCCGGTCGTCGCTGGAGGACCTGGACGGCTGGCTGCCGGGCGGCCCGATGGCGCACCTGCGGTCGGCCACCGAGATGCTCGCGCTGCACCGCCGGCACCCCTCGGCCGTGGTGACCGCGGCCGACCTCGCCGACGAGTGCGCGTTCGACCTGTCGCTCGTCGCGCCCCAGCTGCCGCCCTACCCGGTGCCCGACGGTCACACCGAGGCCACCTGGCTGCGCGAGCTGGTCCGCCGCGGCGCCCTCGAGCTGTACGGGCCGCCGGAGAAGGAGAAGGTCCCCGGCGCGTACGCACAGCTGGCGCACGAGCTGCGGGTCATCGAGGACCTCGGGTTCCCGGGGTACTTCCTCGTGGTCTACGACCTGGTCGACTTCTGCCGGCGGAACGGGATCATGGCGCAGGGCCGCGGCTCGGCTGCCAACTCGGCGGTCTGCTACGCGCTGCGGGTCACCGCGGTCGACGCCGTCCGGCACGGGCTGCTGTTCGAGCGGTTCCTCGCCCCCGAGCGCGACGGGCCGCCGGACATCGACGTGGACATCGAGTCGGCCCGGCGCGAGGAGGTCATCCAGTACGTCTACGAGAAGCACGGGCGCACGCACGCCGCGCAGGTGGCCAACGTCATCTCCTACCGGCCGCGGTCGGCTGTGCGGGACGCCGCGCGGGCGCTCGGCTACGACGCGGGGCAGCAGGACGCGTGGGCGCAGTCGATCGAACGGTGGGGGAGCCTACGGTCGACCGCGCCGACCCCGCCGCCCGAGAAGCCGTCCGCCGGACCCGGTCGACGGGAGCGCCCGCACGTGGACCATGTCGGTCCCGTGCCCACCACCGCGCGCGAGGACCGTCGACGCACGCAGGCGTCGATGTGGGGCAACACGTGGGAGCCGCCCTCGATGCTGCGCGCCCCGAAGGGCGTGGACACTCCCGGCCTGGCGACGGCGGACGGGCACGACGTCGTCCCGGCGATCCGGCCGCCTGCGGCCAGCGACCTCGACGAGATCCCCGAGCAGGTCATCGACCTGGCCGACCGGTTCCTGCGGCTGCCGCGGCACCTGGGCATCCACTCGGGCGGCATGGTGATGTGCGACCGGCCGGTCATCGAGGTGTGCCCGGTGGAGTGGGCGCGGATGCCGGGCCGCACGGTGCTGCAGTGGGACAAGGAGGACTGCGCGGACGCGGGGCTGGTGAAGTTCGACCTGCTCGGCCTCGGCATGCTCACCGCGCTGCGCATCGGCTTCGGGTTCGTGCAGGAGCACGAGGGCAGGGCGCTGGACCTGCACGGCCTGCCGGCCGAGGACCCGCAGGTGTACGACCTGCTCAGCGCCGCCGACACGGTCGGGGTGTTCCAGGTGGAGTCCCGCGCGCAGATGGGCACCCTGCCGCGCCTGCAGCCGCGGACGTTCTACGACATCGTCATCGAGGTCGCGCTCATCCGCCCCGGGCCCATCCAGGGTGGGTCGGTGCACCCGTACATCGAGCGCGCGCACGGCCGCCAACCGGTGACGTACCTGCACCCGCTGCTGGAGAAGTCGCTGGCCAAGACGAAGGGGGTGCCGCTGTTCCAGGAGCAGCTCATGCAGATGGCCATCGACGTCGCCGACTTCACGCCGGCGGAGGCGGACCAGCTGCGGCGCGCGATGGGCTCGAAGCGGTCGACCGAGCGGATGGAGGCGATGCGTGGGCGGCTGATGTCCGGCATGGCCGGGCACGGGATCGACGAGAAGACCGGGCAGGAGATCTTCGACAAGCTCAAGGCGTTCGCCGACTTCGGGTTCCCCGAGTCCCACGCGTACTCGTTCGCGTTCCTGGTCTACGCCAGCGCGTGGCTGAAGGTGTACCACCCCGCGGCGTTCTACGCGGGGCTGCTCGCCGCGCAGCCGATGGGCTTCTACTCGCCGCAGAGTCTGGCCGCCGACGCCCGTCGGCACGGCCTGGAGGTGCTGCGACCGGACGTGCAGGCRTCCGACGTGCTGGCGGTCGTCGAGCGGCTGGGTCCGCCCCCCGAGGGCGGCGAGCCGCAGCTGGTGCCGACACCGAGCGGGACCGGACCCGTGACCGCACCGGGGGTGCGGACCGGCGACGGTGCACGGTCGCTCGCCGTCCGGCTCGGGCTCTCGTCCGTGCGGTCGGTGGGGGAGGAGGTCGCGCAGCGGGTGGTCGACGAGCGCCGCGCGCGCGGCCCGTTCGCGGACCTGCGGCAGCTGGTCCGGCGGGTGCAGCTCTCGACCGGCCAGCTCGAGGCCCTCGCCACCGCCGGCGCGCTCGACAGCCTCGGCGTCACGCGCCGGGAGGCCCTGTGGGCGGCGGGCGCGCTCGCGCAGGAGGGACCGGACACGCTGCCGGGCGTCTCGGTGGGGGTGAGCGCTCCGATGCTGCCGGGGCTGAGCGACGTCGAGATCGCGACCGCGGACGTCTGGGCGACGGGGGTCTCCGTCGACTCCTACCCGACCCAGTTCGTCCGCGACGGGCTCGACGCGGCCGGGGTGCTCCGGGTGGAGCAGGCATACACCCACGAGATCGGGCGCCGGGTCGCGGTCGCGGGCGTCGTGACCCACCGGCAGCGGCCGGGCACGGCGGGCGGGATCACGTTCCTGTCGCTCGAGGACGAGACCGGGCTGCTCAACGTCATCTGCTCGGCGGGGCTGTGGCAGAAGTTTCGCAAGGTCGCCCGCACGTCACGCGCCCTCGTGGTCCGGGGCAGGCTGGAGCGGTCGGACGGGGCGACCAACCTGGTGGCCGAGCACCTGAGCGCGATGTCGTTGAAGGTCCGGACGGCGTCGCGGGACTTCCGGTGACGCTCAGGGCTGCTTGACGGCCTCGTCGTCGTCGAGCTGCTGCGCGTCCTCGACCGGCTCCACGTCGTCGGACGCCTGCTCCTCGTCCATCGGGGGGTCGAGCGTGCGCAGCCGCGAGAAGATCGCCCAGCAGACCGCCACCAGCGGGACGGCGATGACGGCGCCGAGGATCCCCGCCGTGAGGGTTCCGGCCGTGACGGCGAGCGCGATGATCACCGGGTGCAGCGCCACCTGCTTGCCCATCACCAGGGGCTGCAGGATGTGCCCCTCGAACTGCCCGATCAGGGCGATGCCGATGCCGACGATCGCCGCGGAGACCAGGCCGTTGGCGGCGAGCGCCACGATCATCGCGATGACCATGGCGGCCGGGGCGCCGATCAGCGGGATGAACGCGCCGATGAACACGAGCACCGCGAGCGGCGCGGACAGCGGCACGCGCAGGACGGTCAGCAGGATGAAGGCGAGGGCGCCGTCGGTGAGCGCGATGATCACCGTGCCGCGCGTGTAGCCGGAGAACGTGTACCAGCCGGCGCCGCCCGCGGTCTTCCAGCTGTCGCGCACGCGGGCGGGCAGCTGGTTGAGGAACCACGTCCACATCTCGCGGCCGCGGGCCAGGAAGAACACCGTGCAGAAGATGGCCAGCGCGAGGGCGGTGAACACCTCGACCACCGAGCCGGCGCCGGCCGCGGCCTGGCCGGCCAGGTCACCGGCGTGGTCCTGCACCCACTTCTGACCGTTGTTGATCCACTCGGCGATCTGCTCGTTGGTGATGGTGAACGGCAGGTTCCCGTTCTCCAGGAAGTCCGTGATCTGGCCGATGCCGTCGCCGAACTGCTTGGTCAGGTCCGTCCACTGGTTGGCGATCGAGTACCCGACGTACGTGAGCAGCCCGAGGAAGAACACGATGCCGCCGAGGATCGCGAGGGCCGTCGCCAGCCCCCGCGGCATCGAGCGGGCGAGGAAGTCGACGACCGGCCGCAGCACCGCCGTGAACACGAACGCCAGGAAGACGGCGACGAACAGCAGCTGCACCCGACCGGTCACGTAGAAGATCAGCGCGACCATCGCGATGACGACCAGCAGCCGCCACGAGGTGCCGGCCGCGTTGCGCAGCCACCGCGGCGCAGTGTGCTCGACGCCGTACGCACTGGGGTTGCGCCGGGCACCGGCCACCTTGCGTGCCGTAGGGCCGGGCGTGCTGCGTCCGGTCGAGCTGCTGGCGTCGGTCATGGGGCTCCCTGCATCACGGCCGGTGACGTCCGGTCCCGGCGTCTGCGGCAAGTCTGCCCCGCGGGCGCGATGCGTGCCTGGCCGCCGCGCCGTGCTATCTTTTCTGCCGCACCTGAGGGCGCCTCCGGGTGCCTTGCGGTCCACCTGTCCGGGTGGCGGAATGGCAGACGCGCTAGCTTGAGGTGCTAGTGCCCGAAAGGGCGTGGGGGTTCAAGTCCCCCTCCGGACACTCGTTGAGACAGCGAACACCAAGGCCCTGACCTGCGGAAACGCGCGTCGGGGCTTTCGTGTCCCTGGGTGAACCGCGCTCCTGGTCCTGCGCGATCACCACGACGACGGCGAGCCCGTCAACACCGGTGGGATCACGCCTCGCCGACGACCAGCTGCAGCGGGCGGTCCACGATCGTGGCCAGCCGCGCCACCTCGGCGTCCAGCGCGTCCCGCGGGCCCGGCGGCGTGTCGGGGAACCAGGTGACGACGACCTCGGTGTCGGTCCGTGCCCAGGTGCCGCTCACCAGGCCGCCGACGAGGACGACGTTCGCGCCTCGACTGACCGGGTCGCGGTGCGCCGGGGGCACCACCTGGCTGTCGGCGGTGCCGGGTCCGAGCACCCACTGGTCGTACCGGGGCAGGAGCCGGACGGCCGTGCTGGGCGGCGTCGCGAGGAGCGCGTCGACGTCGTCCCGCAGGAGGAGCCTGGGCGCACCGTCCACGTCGACCTCCGTGAGGCGGTCGCCGAGGTCGGCCAGCCAGCCGCGGATGTGCTTGCGGCCGGCGCCGAGCCCCCCGCCGAGCCACTGCTGGACCTGGTCCGCCGTCGTGGGGCCGTACGCCCGGACGTACGACTCGACGGCGCGGCGCCCGGCCTGGTCGACCTCGGCCAGGCCGCTCCACCGAGGGTTGGTGTCGAGGAGCTGGAACGTCGCCTGCCCGTCCCGCCGCGGGCCGAAGCTCAGGTCGCCCTGCCAGGCGAGCGGCTTGAGCAGCGTCCAGGTTATCGGCACCGTGCGGAACTCGGCGTGCGCGGTGAGGGCCGCACCCAGCTCGATGAACGTGAGCGGGCCGTCGGCGAGGGCCTCCCGGACCGCCGCACGAAGCCCGGGCCAGTCGGCGGGGGCCAGTCCGTAGTAGCTCTGCCAGCTGGGCAGCTCCCACATCCGGCTCGAGGCGCGCAGGGCGAGGTACGCCGCGGCGTCGTGCGGGGTCATGAGGTGGACGGCACCACGGAAGGCGAACGTCGAGACCAGCTCCCCCTCGGCGAGCGCGCGGGCGAGATCGTCCGGCCCGGACGTCGTGCGACGCAGGCGCAGGGCGAGCTCGGAGGAGTCGTCGTGCTGGCCCGGGACCGCTCCGAGGGCCCGCACGACGTCTGCGGCGGACCCGCTGCTCACCGGGTCGAGCAGCTGGCGGCCCATCCGCCAGGCGAGCGCCTGGGGCCAGGTGGTCGACACCACCTCAGTCCCTACCGGCGCCGGGGACCTTGTCGGTGACGTCGTCGTACGACGCGGTACCCGGCGCCTCGCTGGGTGCGTAGACGAGGCGGACCACGCCGGTGGGGAAGATGTCCGACCGCAGCAGCCGCAGCGGGTAGATCGGCTCGCCCTCGTCGAAGAGGCGCTCGCCGCGCCGGGCGGCCACCGGGTGCACCAGCAGGCGCAGCTCGTCGAGCAGCCCGGCGGCGAGCAGCTGGCGGACCACGGAGATCGACCCTGCCACGAGGATCTTGCCGATGCCGGGCTCGGACTTGAGCGCCGTGACCGCCTCGACGAGCTCGCCGCGCACGGTCTCGACGTTGCGCCAGCCGAGGTCCTGCGACCCGCGCGTGGCGACGACCTTGCGCACGTCCCCCAGCTGCGCCGCGAACGTCGCGTCCTCGCCGCCGGCGGCCTCCCGGCCGGGCCAGGCGCCCGCGAAGCTGTCGTACGTGACGCGCCCGAGCAGCAGCAGGTCGACGCCCTCGTAGTCCTCGGCCACCGCGGCACCCATGTGCTCGTCGAAGTAGGGGAAGTGCCAGGCGGGGTCGATCTCGACGACGCCGTCGAGGGAGATGAACAGGGTGGAGACGATCGTCGCCATCGGGTCCTCCAGTCGGAGCGACCGCAGGGCGGGGCCGCTCGACACGATCAGACCGCATGCCACCCACATCCGTACAGCGAACTCGGGCGTCGGGGCCGTGTGTTCCGGGCGTTCTGGGGGATACGGTCGATCCGTCGCAATCCTGGCGACTTCCGGACGGACCAAGGAGTACTTCATGTCGGACGACCAGCCCACCGACGTCGTCGCCGCACTCAGTGACGGCGCCTACACCCTCTTCGTGGCCGACTTCACGGACACCGACACGGCGTGGGCGGCCTACGAGACCCTGAAGTCGGTGGAGGACGGCAAGACGCTCGACATCGAGGGCGTCATCGTCGTCAAGCGCGACGCCGAGGGCAAGCTCGACATCCAGAAGGCCACGGACCACAGCACGCGGCGCGGCCTGTCGTGGGGCGTCGTCGGTGGCGTCGCGCTGGGCCTGATCTTCCCGCCGTCCATCATCGGCAGCGCGGCGGTGCTGGGCGCTGTGGGTGCGGCGACCGGCAAGGCGCGCGAGCTGCACAACCGGAAGGGGCTGGCGGAGGAGCTGCAGGACGCGATCGCTCCGGGGCACTCGGGCATCGTCGCCCTCGTCTCGGACCCGGGCGCGGTCGCCATCCGCAAGGCGCTGGACAAGGCCGACGCCATCGTCGAGAAGGCCATCGACAAGGCCGAGGCCGACGAGATCAAGGCGGCGGCGGACGAGGCGCAGGCCGAGGCGAAGTAGCTGCGCTGGCGGCGCCGGGGCGGCGGGGCCACGATCGTGGTGTGCCCAAGACGACCCGTTCCGGCGCCGCCAAGCAGAGCGAGCTGCCGAGCACCCTGCAGCGTTCCGACGAGAAGGCGCAGCGGACGTACGCGAACGCGTACGACGCGGCGATCGAGCAGTACGACGGCGACGAGGAGCGCGCGCACCGTGTCGCGTTCGCCGCGCTGAAGCACACGCACGAGAAGGTCGGCGACAGCTGGCGGCCGAAGCAGGAGTACGGCCCGTCCGACCGGCACGCCGAGGAGGGGTTCGGCTCGACGGCCCCGACGGCGGGCGGCGTGGACGCCAACGCGAGCAAGGCGCACCTGTACGACGTGGCGAAGGAGCTCGAGATCGCCGGACGCTCGCGGATGAGCAAGGACGAGCTGGTGTCGGCGATCGAGAAGGAGAACGACCGTCGCAGCCGGCGAGCGCTCGAGTGACGGAGCGCTTCGTCGACGTCGCCGACGGGGTGCGCCTGTGCGTGGACGTGCAGGGCGCCGGCGAGCCCTTGGTCCTCGTGCACGGGGCCGGCTGCAGCCTCGTGCACTGGCCCGACGGGCTGGTCGAGCTGCTCGCGCGTCGGCACCGGGTGCTGCGTTACGACGCGCGGGACCAGGGCCGGTCCACCACGTGGCCCGTGGGAGAGCCGGGCTACACGACGGCCGACACCGTGGCGGACGTGCCCGCGCTCATGGACGACGAAGGGTTCGCCCGCGCCCACCTGCTGGGTGTCTCGGGCGGCGGCGTCGTCGCCCAGCTGCTCGCACTTAGCCGGCCGGACCGGGTCGCGGCGCTCACGCTGGTGAGCAGCACGCCGGGCTCCGGTGGCCTGCCGGGCATGGCGCCGGAGCTCGCCGACGAGAGCCCACGGGAGCCCGACTGGACCGACCGCGCCGCCGTCGTCGACTACCTCACCGAGCTCGAGCGCCCGTTCCAGCGCGGCGGCTACGACGAGGAGCTGGCGCGCGTGATCGCGCAGCGGACCGTGGACCGGTCGCGGGACGTGCGGGCCAGCACGGCCAACCCGTACCTCGTCGACCCCGGTCCGCCCTGGCGGGACCGGCTCGGTCGGATCGCGGCGCCGACGCTCGTCGTCCACGGCGACGACGACCCGCTCTTCCCGCTCGCGCACGGCGAGGCGCTGGCCCGCGAGATCCCCGGCGCCGAGCTGCTGGTGCTTCCCGGCGCCGGCCATGGCGTGCCGCCGCGGCGCTCGTGGCCCCAGCTGGTGACCAGGGTCGAGGCGCTGACCGCGCCCTCCTGACGGCGCCGCGCGGTACAACAGGGGGATGGCGATGTTCCTGGTCGTGCTCACCCGGTCCGGTCCCGCGTGGGACGCCTCCAAGCCGCTCGAGCAGCAGCAGGGCTGGCCCGAGCACGCGGCGTTCATGGACCGTCTCGTGGCGTCCGGCTTCCTGGTGCTCGGCGGTCCGCTGGTCGACGAGCTCCGGGTGGTCCACGCCGTGCACGCCGCGTCGGTCGACGAGGTGCGGGCGACGCTCGCGCGCGATCCCTGGAGCGGGTCGCACCTCGTCGTGGAGACGGTGACGCCGTGGAAGATCCGGCTCGACGGCCGAGAGCGCGCCGCCGACTGACCGAGGTCACGCGTCGAGCGTCGGAACGAGCGGCGGCACCAGCACGAGCGGGTCGGTGTCGAGGTCCAGCACCTGCGACCGGGCGGGCGGGGAGTCGACCGTCTCGAACCGCACCGTGGCCTCGCGCCCGCGGACGTGCACCACCCAGCCGCGGCCGAGGGTCGCGTGCTCGACGTCCAGGCCGGGCCGCGCGTTCTCCTCGGTGAGGACCGCCGACGTGGGCGCCACCACCTGGGCGAGCTCGACCACGGCCGCCGCGGGCTCGTCGTCGCCCCACGGGAGGGTGAGCTGCGCGTGCGCCGACAGGTTGTGGAACGAGACGCCCAGCAGCCGCACGGAGTCGCTGATGCCCGCCGCCCGCGCCGCCTGGTGCGCGGCCGCGCGCAGCTCGGCGGGCTCGGCGGACGGCTGGGGGAGCGTCACCGAGCGGGTCAGGGTGGTGAAGTCGGCGAACCGCACCTTGGCGACGACGGTCCGGGCCCCGCCGCCGTGCGCCGTGAGCCGGCGCAGGGCCTCGTCGGTGACGCGGTCGATCGCCGCGGCGACCAGCTCGGCGCCGAAGATGTCCTCCGCGAACGTGCGCTCGGCGCCGACGGACTTGCGCTCGCCGCCGGGGGCGACGGGCCGCGGATCGATCCCGCGAGCCAGCCGGAACAGGTTGACCCCCGACGACTCGCCGACGGTCATGGTGAGGACGTCGAGCTCCTGGCGGCGCAGGTCGGCGACCGTGCGGACGTCCAGTCGCTCCAGCGCGGCGGCGGTCGCGGGGCCGATGCCGGGCACGGCCCGGACGGGCAGCGGCAGCAGGAAGTCGTCCTCCGCGGCGGGCTCGACGACGAGCAGCCCGTCCGGCTTGCCGGCGTCGGACGCCAGCTTGGCGACCAGCTTGGTGCGGCCGATGCCGATGGACACGGCGAGCCCGGTGAGCTCGCGGATCCGGGCGCGGACGTCGGCGGCCGCGGCCGCGGGGTCGTCGGCGAACGGACCGGCCTCGAGGTCCACGAACGCCTCGTCGATGCTCAGCGGCTCGACCAGCTCCGAGAGCGTCCCCAACGTCGCCATGATGATCCGCGAGTACGCCGAGTACGCCTCGAACCGGGGGAACAGCACGGCGGCCGCCGGGGCGAGCCGGCGCGCGCGACTCATCGGCATCGCCGAGCGCGCACCCGCCCGGCGCGCCTCGTAGGACGCCGTGGAGACGACTCCCCGTGGTCCGGTGCCGCCGACGAGCACGGGCTTGCCCCGCAGGGACGGCTTGTCGCGCTGCTCGACCGCGGCGAAGAACGAGTCGGCGTCCGCGTGCAGCACGGTCGCCCGGGTGCGCAGCCGCGAGGCGTCGGCGAGCTGCGCGGGGTCCACGCCCCTACTGTGCCTGCCCGAGAGCGAGGTGCGGGACGGGCGCGCGAGCGGCGCCCGTCCCGGACCCGGTGCTCAGCTGGTGTACGCCTCCACCTCCGACAGCTGACCGGCGGGCCAGCCGGTGTTGCCGGTGACGCTCAGCCGCAGCCAGCGGGCGGACGACGCGGGGAACGTCACCGTCACGGTGTTGCCGCTGCTCGGGTCGAACGTGTACCCGGCGGACGACTTGAGCGTCGTCCAGGTGCTGTTGTCCGCGCTGCCCAGCACCGTCAGCGTCTCGGTCCGGGTGGCCCAGGCGGCGGCCGGAGGCAGCTTGAGGACCAGCCGCGACAGGCTCTTGGATGCGCCCAGGTCGATGGTGAGCGGCTGCGGGAACGCGTTGTTCGGGCTCTCCCAGTAGCTGCTCGCGTTGCCGTCGACCGCGTTGCCCGGCCCGTAGACGTCGGCGTACGCGCCCGTGGCCGGGCGCCCCGCCGCCAGGTTGGTGCTCGCGGGCGGGGTCGTCGCGGTGGGGGTCGGCGTCGGGGTCGGGGTCGTCCCCGCGGTGCCGTAGACCTCGAGCGTGGACAGCTGCGCGGCCGGCCACCCGGTGTTGGCGGTGACCGTGACGCGGACGTACCGCGCGTTCGCTGCGGTGAACGGGATGCTCACCGTGTTCCCGGCGCCCGGGTCGAAGCTGTACGACCTCGACGCGGCGAGCGTGCTCCACGAGGTGCCGTCGGTCGACCCCTGGACGGACAGCGTCTGGTTGCGCTGACCCCAGCCGCTGGGCAGGCCGAGCACCACCCGTTGCACCGATGCCGTGGCGCACAGGTCCGTGGTGACCGACTGCGGGAACGCGTTGTTGGCGCTCTCCCAGTAGGTGGCCGGGTTGCCGTCGACGGTGTTGGCGGAGCCGTACGACTGGTTGTGGCTGGTCTCCGTGGTCGTCTTGCCGCGGGCCAGGTCGCCGGTGCCGACAGTGCAGGCGGGGGGCGTGACCGGGGGAGTCGTCGGGGTGACCGGCGGCGTGGTCGGGGTGGTCGGCGGGTTCGTCGCACCACCGCCGTAGACCGGGGTCGGCCACGGGCCGCAGTACGGGTTGGCGGTGTACCAGCCCGAGTTCTGGCTGCCGACGAGGGTGATGCCGGTGTTCACGGACCCCTGGCAGCTGTAGATGGGGTTGCCGTTGCCGATGTTCTTGGCGACGACGTTCTGGAAGTTCGCGACGAAGGCCGACTGCGCCTGGATCGCGAACGTCCCGGCCCCGTCGATGAGGACGTTGGTGAAGTTGACCGTCTTGATGGAGCCCTCGATGAAGTGGATCGCGGCGTAGGAGCTGTCGAGGATGTTGGCGTCGGTGACGTTGATGGTCGCGTTCATCGGCTCGTTGAGCGCCGAGAACCACAGGGCACCGACGCCGAACTGCCAGTTGTAGTCGGAGTTCCCGGCCCGGATGAACGTGTCGCGCGCGACCGTGATGGTGCCGCCGATCGCCGCGGCGCCCTGCACGCCCGGGTATCGGTTGGCGATGTGGATCCCGCCGCCGTTGCTGATGGTGTCGGCGACGACGTTGTCGCTCACGGTGATGTCGGTGCCGCCGTAGATCGCGATGTTGTTGGCGAGGATCGGCAGGACGACGGTGTTGAACGTGAACGAGTTGTTCCGCTCGGGCGTCTCGGCCCACTCGGCGATGCCGTCGTCGCCCGTGTTGCGGATGAAGTTGTTCGTCGCGACCGAGCTGGTCACGCCCAGGTGGAAGTTGATGCCGTCGGCGGTCTGGTCGAGGATCCGGCTGTTCTTGATGGTCAGGTGGTCCATGGGGCCGTCCATCCACGCCCCGACCTTGGTGTGCTGCATCCAGACGGAGTCGATGGTGCTGGCGCTCATGGCCCCGCCGAACGCGTTGACCTGGTCGTTGTCGTTGCGCTCCATCACCTCGCCGAGGACGGCCAGGTTGCTCACGGTGACGTTGGTGCTGGGTCCGCCCTGCCCGACGTACTTGCCGTAGATGCCGACACCGGCGCCGGTCAGCTCGGTGTACCACTGGCCGGCGCCGGTGAGCGTGACCTTGTCGACGATCACGTGGCCGGTGACCTTGAAGCGGCCCTGCGGGACGTACACCGTCCTGCCCTGGGCCGAGCCGGCGTTGACGGCGTTCTGGATCGCCTGCGTGGCGTCGGCCGCGCCGGTGGGGTCGGCACCGAAGTCCGTCACCACGTTGATCGCACCGGCGGGCTGACCGATCGCGGCGCCCACCAGCTCGAAGTCGGCCAGGTCGACGGTGAACGTCGGCGACTGCGCGAGCGACGACACCCGGAAGCGGACCTTGGCACCGGCGGGGTAGGTGGTCGCGAGCTTGGTGCGCACCTCGTCGTAGAAGTGGTGCGGGTTGGTGTCGCCGGGGTTGTTGTTGAACGGGTAGCCGCCGTAGTACCAGCCGTACCGCGAGGTGACCGGGAGGTCCTTGACCTTGGTGCCGTCGACCAGCACGTCCGCGGTGGCGTTGCGTGCGGCCCCACCGGGGCCGTCGGGGAGGCTGTACCGGAAGACGACCGAGTTGGCCGGCTTGGTGAGCGTGAACTCGACGTACTCGCCGACCGCGTCCAGCGTCACCGCGCGCCTGCCGGAGGCCTCGGACGGCAGCGTCCCGTAGAGCCGGTTGGGCCCGATGAGCGTGCCGTTGGTGGCCGCGTCCTCCGCCTCCTGCTCGACGAACGGCACGGTGGCGCCGCGGCCGGGGACGCCGACCGGGGAGAGCGACAGCGGGGCGGCCGAGGCCGGGGTCCCCGTGAGGTTGGGCACGGCGACGACGCCGTAGGCGACGAGGCCGGCGAGCGCGACGCCGGCGGCGACCGCTCGGAGCCGTCGGGTGCGGGGCAGGCTGGAGGAAGGCATACCGGTGCTGATCACGCGCGGACCTCTCTGTCCGTGGGCCCCCGGGACGCGAGGTCGCGGAGGAGTGACGTGTCAGGCGTGCGGTGCCTGGGGTGACCCGTCAGACCGTACGGTTTCCGACAGATCCCCGCAAGACGTCGACAGAGCGACGTGCGAAATCAGGCGAGTGCGAGCCCGCCGCTGCGGTGGCGCAGCTCGTGCAGCGCGTCGAGGAGCACGCGGTTGAACGCGACCGGGGCATGGGCGTTCACGTCGTGGCCGGCGCCGGGCACCACCGTGAGCCGGGTGCCCGGACGTGCGTCGCGGTACCGGCGCTCGTCGATCCGCAGCGGGTCGCGGCTGCCGTTGACCAGCCACACGGGCAGGGCGGTCCGTCGCAGGTCCGCGAGCGGCGAGTAGCCCGTCATCGCGGCGAGCATGTCGGTCACCACGTGCCAGTCGGCGCCGCCGAGGCGCAGCGCGCGCGTCACCATGTCGGCGGCGCGCCGGTAGGCCCCCAGCGGCTTGCCCTTGATCTCGGTCGAGCAGCCGGCCAGCACCACGCCGGCCACCTTGTCCTCGTGCCGGCGCGCGTACGCGAGGCTCGTGTACCCGCCGAGGGAGAGCCCGACCAGCAGCGGCGGCTCGGTGCAGGAGTCGACGGCCTGGTCGATCGCGTCCAGGGCGCCCGCGAGGCTGAACCGCTCGCCCGCACGTCGACCGTGCCCCGGCAGGTCGAGGGTGACGGTCGGGTGACCGGAACGCTCGAGCGCGTCGACCTGTCGCCGCCAGATGGCGGACGACGTCCGGGTGCCGTGCACGAGCACGATGGGTCGACGGGGGATGGCGTTCTCCTCGGGTCAGCGGGGCGCCTCTGCGCGCAGCGCGGCGAGCGTACCCAGCCGACCTGGGAGTTCTGTGAGAGCCCGCGTGAAGGCTTCGGTCAGACGTTGGGCGCGCACGCGCCGCTGCCCAGCGCGGCGAGCCCGGCGAGGTCGCCGGCGGCGAAGGTCGAGACGGACGACGTGGTGCTCGGGTACATCAGCTGCGTGGGGTCGTCCACGTGGTCGAGCCCGACGAGGTGCCCGAACTCGTGCGTCACGATCCCGAGGGCGGTCGCGCGCGTGGCCGGTGCGGCCATGAGCTCGCCCAGGTCGCCGGTGTCGAGCGTGACCGACCCCGTGACGTAGACCGACAGGCCGTCGCGGGTCACCGCGGCCGACCCGCCGATCCCCGCGACGTCACCGGCCAGCCCGGGCGTCTCCTCGGGAGTGGACCAGGCGACGAGGACGGGAGCCCAGCGTCGCCCGTACTCGTCGGGCTGGTAGGCGCTGCGCTTCTCGTCCGGGGCCTCGCGTGTCGCGCCGTCGTCGACGAACTGCAGACCGGTGGCGGCCGACACGGTCGCGATCGCGGCGGTGAGGAACTCGGCGCCACCTTGCGGTGCGCCGTCGGGCCGGACGACGTAGTGGATCGGGCGGCACGGGCTGTACGCGACGGGTCCGCTGCCGTCGGGCTGCATCGAGGTGAACGCGAACGAGCCCGACGCCGCGGGGACGGCAGGCGGAGCGCCCAGGGGGAGAGTCGACTCCTCCAGGCCGGACGGAGGCCCGAAGACCGCCGCCGTCGACAGCCACCAGCGGCCGCCCAGCACCAGGGCGGCCACGACGGCGGCCATGACGACCAGGAAGCCCAGGCGGGGACCCCGGCGGGCGCGCACGGCCGGCCCGAGGAAGCGGACCCTGCGGTCCTCCACGGGCCCGTGCGGGTGCGGGAGCAGCGGCGGGTAGGGCTCGACGCCGCGCGCGCCGACCCAGGGATTGAGGCCCTGCGGGTCTCCAGCGCTCACCCGGTGCCCTCCAGCCCTCTGCGCGTCGGTGCGGGCAGGATCGCACACGGGCGCTTCGGGCACGCAGCCCGGCGGAGGCCCTCACGCACGCCATTCACCCGCGAGGCGCAGCAGCTGTGCGCGGTAGCCCCCGCCGAACAGGAGGGCGTGCACACCGACCGGGTACAGCTGGTGCAGGCCCGTCCGCCTCTCCCAGCCGGTCCGCAGCGGGTGCACTGCGCGGTAGCCCGCCAGGACCTCGGCCAGGAACGGCAGGCCGAACAGCGCGAGCATGGCGAGGTCGGTCTCCCGGTGACCGCCGTGCGCGGCCGGGTCGATGAGCGTCGCGCCGTCGGCCGTCCAGACCACGTTGCCCGACCAGAGGTCGCCGTGCAGCCGCGCCGGCGGCTCGTCGTCGTCGAGGACTCCGGACCGCAGGCGGTCGCCGACCCGTCTCAGCGCGTCCGCGCACTCCGGGTCGTCCAGCGCGTCGGCGAGCGGGTCGAGCCGGCAGTCGGCCAGGAACTGTCCCCAGCCGGCGTACGATCCGGCGCGCATCGGCAGCGGCTGGTCGAGGGGTCCGAAGAACCCGTCGCCCGTCCACCCCGCGGGCGGGCTGCCGAACGCGGGGGCGCCGGTGTCGTGCGTGCGAGCCAGGTCCCGCCCGAACGCGGTGGCTGCCTCGCGGGTGGGCGGCACCGGCACCAGCCGGCGCAGGTCCAGGTGGTCGTCGCCGACGCCAACGACGTCGACCACCGCGACGCCCCGAGCCGCCCGCAGCCAGTCGAGCCCGGCCGCCTCGCACGCGAAGTACCCGGTCGGGGCGCCGGTCCGCCCTTTGCGGAAGACCTCCATCGCTACCCTCGCTCCGTGGTCGGTCTCGTCATCCCTGCGATCTTGCACGACGGCCCCGGGCGCACGCCTGCCGGCCGGGCCTGGATCTCGCGCCTGCCCGCGCTCGTCGACCGCGCCGTCGCGCGCTGGGACCTGACTCTCGGCGCGCCCTACACCAGTGGCGCGTCGTCGTGGTGCGCGCCCGTGCTCCGCGCGGACGGGTCGCCCGCCGTCGTGAAGATCTCCTTCCCGCACCCCGAGGCGCGGGACGAGGCGGCCGCCCTGCGCGTCTGGCACGGTCGCGGCGCCCCCGCCCTGCTCGACGCGCACGCCGACGACTGGGCGCTGCTGCTCGAACGCGTCGCGCCCGGCACGACGCTGGCGGTGTCTCGGGGGAGCGCGCACGACCGGCTCGAGAGCGCCGCCGCCGTGGCCAGGACGCTGTGGGCCGTGCCTGAGGTCCCCGAGGTCCCGGGGATGGCCGACGTGTGCGCGCGCTGGGCCGACGTCCTCGAGGAGCGTGCCGGACGCTACGACGCCGACCGTGCGCTGGTGCGGCACGCGGCGGGGCTCCTGCGGACCTTGCCGGGGGCGGGCGGCTCCCTGGTCCACGGCGACCTCAACCCGGGCAACCTGCTCGACGCCGGCGAGGGCCGGTGGCTCGCGATCGACCCGAAGCCGGTGCGCGGCGACCCGGCGTTCGACCTCTGGCCGCTGCTCGAGCAGGTGGACGACCCGTTCGCCCACGCCGACCCCGTCGCCGTCCTTCGCCGCCGGGTCCGCATCGTCGCCGGGGACCTCGATCCCGACCGCATCGCGGCGTGGGGTTTCGCCCGCTGTACCGAGTCGGCGCTCTGGGTCTGGGACGTCCTGGGCGACGAGCCCGTGGCGCGGCGCATCCTCGGGCAGGCGGAGCACTGGGCACGCCTCGCCGGCTGATCAGAGGGCGGCGGTCCCCGGGGCGTGCACGTGCTCGAACACGAGGCTCGTCTGCGTGTGGGCGACCTCCGGCCGGGTGCTGAGGTGCTCGAGCACGAACGCCCGCAGCTCGGGCGAGTCGCGCACCGCCACGTGCACGAGGACGTCGTCGACGCCCGCGAGCAGGTAGACGTCCCGCACCTCCGGACGCTGCGCCAGTCGGTGGGCCACCTCCGCCAGCCGGGCGCGGGCGGCGGCCTGCAGACGCACGGCGATCATCGCCTGGAGCCCGCGCCCGACCGCCTCGGGATCGACCTGGGCGTGGAAGCCGCGCAGCACGCCCGACTCGCGGAGCGCCCGGACGCGGGCGTGGCAGGTGGACGGAGCGATGCCGGCCGCGGCGGCCAGCTCCTTGTTCGAGATGCGGCCGTCGCGCTCCAGCTCGCTGAGCAGCCGACGATCGATGTCGTCGAGCTCCACCGCGCCGAAGGACGTTCGACGCGAACCGGCGAGAGGCGTCTGTGCCGAATCGTGAGCGGACATGACGCGAATGTAGCGAATCTTCGCCGATTCTCCTGCGCTCGCGGCACAGGAAGTTCAGACTGCAGGGAACTGCTGACGCGCACCACGGACGGAGCACCATGAAGGTCGGCATCCCCAGCGAGGTCAAGAACCGCGAGTACCGCGTCGCCCTCACCCCCGCGGGCGTGCACCACCTGGTGTCGGCGGGCCACCAGGTGCTGGTGCAGGCCGGCGCCGGCGACGGCTCCGCGATCACCGACGAGCAGTACACGGCCGCCGGCGCCGTCATCGTGGCAGGCGCGGACGAGGTGTGGGGGAGCGCCGACCTCGTCTGCAAGGTCAAGGAGCCGGTCGCCTCCGAGTACGGCTACCTGCGCGAGGACCTGGTCCTGTTCACGTACCTGCACCTGGCCGCCGACCGCCCGGCCACCGACGCGCTCCTCGCGTCCGGCACGACGTCGATCGCGTACGAGACCGTGCAGCTGCCCGACGGGTCGCTGCCGCTGCTGGCGCCGATGAGCGAGGTCGCCGGGCGCCTGGCCACGCAGGTGGGCGCGTACCACCTGATGAAGAACGAGKGTGGGGCGGGCGTGCTCCTCGGCGGGGTGCCCGGCGTCGACGCCGCCAAGGTCGTGGTCCTCGGCGGCGGCGTGGTCGGTCGGCACGCGGCCGAGATCGCCGTGGGCATGCGCGCCGACGTGGCCGTGCTCGACCTGTCCATGGCGCGGCTGCGCGACACCGACTCCGCGTTCGGCGGCCGCGTCCGTACCGTCGCATCCAGCGCCTACGCGATCGAGCGCGAGCTCCTCGACGCCGACCTCGTCATCGGGGCCGTGCTGGTCCCCGGCGCCCGCGCGCCGCGGCTGGTCACCAACGAGCTCGTGTTTCGGATGAAGCCGGGCTCGGTCCTGGTGGACGTCGCCGTCGACCAGGGCGGCTGCTTCGAGGACACGCGTGCCACCACCCACGACGACCCCACCTACGCGGTGCACGGGTCCGTCTTCTACTGCGTCGCCAACATGCCCGGCGCCGTCCCCGTGACGTCGACGCGCGCGTTGACCAACGTCACGCTGCCGTACCTGGGCGCGCTCGCGGACCTCGGCTGGCACGGCGCGATCGACGCCGACCCGGCGCTGGGTGCCGGGCTGACCACGCACGCCGGGCGGCTGTACAACGCCGCCGTCGGACGCGCCCACGGCTACCCGACGAACACGGACCTCACGCCAGCGCGGGCGTAGCGTCGGCTCCCATGGCGACGGCGCTGGTCATCGGGGGCACGGGGCAGATCGGTCGGGCCGTGGTGCCCGCGCTGCTCGGGGACGGCTGGGACGTGCGCGTGCTCGCGCGCCACGCGGCCGACGTCGACGGCGCCGACGTGGTGGTCGGCGACCGCAGCGACCCGGACGCGCTGGACCGGGCGCTCGGGCGAGGTGTCGACGTGCTCGTGGACGTCGTCGCCTTCGACGACCGGCAGGCCGAGCCGCTGCTCGCGCGGGCCGACCGGATCGGGTCGGCGGTCGTCGTCTCGAGCGCCGCGGTGTACGTCGACGACGCGGGGAACGGGTTCGAGACCGACGAGTTCGCGCACTTCCCGGTCCCGGTCGACGAGGACCAGCCCACGGTGGCGCCGGGTCGCGAGACCTATGCGACCGGCAAGGTCGCCCTCGAGCAGGCGTGGGCGTCGTCGCCGGTCCCGACGACGATCCTGCGGCCCGGGGCGATCCACGGCGCGGGGTGCCGGCAGCCGCGGGAGTGGCTGTTCGTCAAGCGCGCGCTCGACGGGCGCGACGTGCGCGTGCTCGCGTACGACGGGGAGAGCCGCTTCCACACCACGGCCACCGCCGTCCTCGCTGAGCTGGTGCGTCTGGCGGTCGGGCAGCCGGGTGACCGGGTGCTCAACGCGGCCGACCCGCGGGCGCTGACGGTCGCGGAGATCTCCGCGGCCATCGACGCCGCGATGGGCGTCAGCCCCGCCTACGTCATGCTGCCCGGCGCGCCCGCCGGCGACCTCGGGAGCACGCCGTGGACGGTTCCCCACCCGGTGGTGCTCGGCATGACCCGGGCCCGAGCCGAGCTCGGCTACGTCGCGCCCGGCCGGTACGAGGACACGGTGCGCTCCTGCGTCGAGTGGCTGGTCGACGCCGCTTCGCGGACCGACTGGCGGGAGGCGTTCCCCGGCTTCGCGCGCATGGACCCGGGGGACACCTTCTTCGACTACGCCGCCGAGGACGCGTTCCTCGCCCGCAGGTCGTGACGGGCGGACGGCACCCCCGTCGGGGATGATGTCCGCCATGAATCCGAGCGACCTCGCCGCCGACAACCCCTTCGGTGCGCCGTCCACCCTCCCGTACGGGCTCCCCGATCACCGCCGGATCCGCGAGGAGCACTACCGCCCGGCCCTGCTCGCCGGCATGGCCGAGCAGCGCGCGGAGATCGAGGCCATCGCGACCGACCCGGGCGCGCCCACGGTCGAGAACACGCTGGAGGCGCTCGAGCGCTCCGGCCGGCTGCTGCACCGCGCGGCCACGAGCTTCTACAACCAGTCCAGCGCGGACTCCACGCCCGGCCTCGAGGCGGTGGAGGAGGAGATCGCGCCCCTCTTCGCGGCGCACCACGACGCGATCTACCTGGACGGCCGGCTGTTCGGGCGCATCGCGGCGCTGCAGGCCGACGTCGACTCGGGCGCGCTCGAGCTCGAGCCCGACACCGCGTGGCTGCTGCACCGGACGCACACGCAGTTCGTGCGTGCGGGCGTGGGTCTCGACGAGGCGGCGCAGGACCGCCTGCGCACGCTCAACGCCGAGATCATGAGCCTCGAGACGGCGTTCGGGCGCGACCTCCTGGCGGCGACCAACGCGGCCGGCGTCCTGATCACGGACGAGGACGAGCTCGACGGCCTGGCCGAGGACGCCCGTGCCGCCGCGGCGAAGGCGGCCCGCGACCGCGGGCACGAGCAGGGCTGGTTCCTCGAGCTGGTACTGCCCACGCAGCAGCCGCCGCTCGCCGTGCTGCGTGACCGCGGCGTGCGCGAGCGGGTGTTCCGGGCGTCGGTCGGCCGCGGCGCGGGCGGCCCGCACGACACGCGTCCGTCGCTGCTGGGCCTGGCCCGCAAGCGCGCCGAGCGCGCCCAGCTCCTGGGGTATCCGCACCACGCCGCCTACGTCGCGGCGGACGCCACCGCGAAGACGGCCGAGGCGGTGGCCGACATCCTCGAGCGGCTCGCGCCCGTGGCGGTCGCCAACGCCCGGACGGAGGGTGCGGACCTCGCCGAGGCGCTCGAGCGCGACCACCCGGGGGCAACCCTCGAGCCGTGGGACTGGGCGTTCTACGCCGAGCAGGTCAAGAAGGAGCGGCGTGCGCTCGACGACGCCCTCCTGCGCCCCTACCTCGAGCTCGAGCGCGTGCTCGCGGACGGCGTCTTCCGCGCGGCCAACGCGCTGTACGGCCTCACCTTCGCCGAGCGCCACGACCTGGTGGGCTACCACCCCGACGTGCGCGTCTTCGAGGTGTTCGACGAGGACGGCACCGGCCTCGGCCTCTTCCTCGGCGACTGGTGGACCCGCGAGTCCAAGCGGGGCGGCGCCTGGATGAACAACCTCGTGGACCAGTCGACGCTGCTCGACGAGCGGCCCGTCGTCGTCAACAACCTCAACATCCCGAAGCCGCCCGAGGGCGAGCCGACGCTGCTGACCTGGGACGAGGTCATCACGCTGTTCCACGAGTTCGGCCATGCCCTGCACGGGTTGTTCTCCGCCGTGCGCTGGCCGTCGCAGTCCGGCACCGAGGTGCCGCGCGACTTCGTCGAGTACCCCTCGCAGGTGAACGAGATGTGGGCGTGGGAGCCGTCGATCGTCCGCGCGTTCGCACGCCACCACGAGACGGGCGACCCGATGCCCGTCGAGTGGGTGGACACGCTGCTGGCTGCCCGGCAGGACGGCGAGGGCTTCGCGACGACCGAGTACCTGGCCGCGGCCCTGCTGGACCAGGCCTGGTACCGGCTCACGCCCGACGAGGTCCCGACGGACGTCGAGGACGTCGAGCCCTTCGAGGCGGTGGCGCTCGAGCGCGCGGGCGTGGCTTATGCGCCGGTGCCCCCGCGCTACCGCACGACGTACTTCAACCACGTGTTCGGCGGCGGCTACTCGGCCGGCTACTACTCGTACATCTGGTCGGAGGTCCTCGACGCGGACACGGTCGAGTGGTTCCGGGAGAACGGCGGCCTCCTGCGCGCCAACGGGGACACGTTCCGCGCGCGGCTGCTCTCCCGCGGGGGCTCGCTCGACCCCATGGACGCGTTCCGCGACCTGCGCGGCCGCGACCCCCTGATCGACCCGCTGCTGGCCCGGCGCGGTCTGCTGGGAGCGGGCGCGAACCGCGCCTGAGTGCGTGGCCGGGGGCCGGTACGGTGGACGGCATGCCCGTCACCCACCCGGCCTCCGGCACGCCCGCGCACTCCGACCACGTGACCGCGCAGGACGAGGTCGTGCAGATCTGTCGCGACCTGATCCGGATCGACACGTCGAACTACGGCGACGACTCGGGACCGGGGGAGCGGGCGGCGGCCGAGCACGTCATGGGCCTGCTCACCGAGGTGGGCCTCGACCCGGAGCTGTTCGAGAGCGCGCCGGGCCGGGCCAGCGTGGTCGTGCGCCTGGAGGGCGAGGACCGGACGCGTCCGGCGCTCGTGCTGCACGGGCACCTCGACGTGGTCCCCGCGCGCGCCGACGACTGGTCGGTGGACCCGTTCGGCGCCGAGGAGCGCGACGGCCTGGTCTGGGGCCGCGGGGCGGTCGACATGAAGGACATGGACGCGATGATCCTGTCCGTCGTCCGGCAGATGGCCCGCGAGGGGCGCAAGCCGGCGCGGGACGTGGTGGTCGCCATGTTCGCCGACGAGGAGGCCGGCGGGTCGCTCGGTGCGCGCTGGGCGGTCGACCACCGGCCCGAGCTCTTCGAGGGTGCCACCGAGGCGATCAGCGAGGTCGGCGGGTTCTCCGTCGACGTGGACGGCCGGCGCGCCTACCTGCTGCAGACCGCCGAGAAGGGCCTCTCCTGGATGCGGCTCGTCGCGGACGGTCGTGCCGGTCACGGCAGCCAGGTGAACACCGACAACGCCGTGACGCACCTGGCGGACGCCGTGGCCCGGCTCGGCCGGCACGCGTGGCCACTGCAGCTGACCCCCACCGTGCGCGCGCTGCTCGAGGGCGTCGCCCAGCTCACCGGCCTGCCCTTCGACCCCGAGGATCCCGAGGGCGTCGACCGGCTGGTCGCCGCGCTCGGACCGGCGTCGAAGTTTGTCGGCGCCACCCTGCGCCACACCACCAACCCGACCCAGCTCGCGGCCGGCTACAAGGCGAACGTCATCCCCGGCGCGGCCGAGGCGACCGTCGACGGCCGGTTCCTGCCGGGCCTCGAGGGCGAGTTCGCCCGCACCGTGGCCGACCTCGCCGGCGAGCACGTGCGGATCGAGCGGCTGCACCACGACACCGCCCTCGAGGTGCCGTTCTCGGGCGACCTGGTCGACCGCATGGTCGAGGCGCTCGTGGCCGAGGACCCCGACGCGACGGTGCTGCCGTACACGCTGTCCGGCGGCACGGACAACAAGTCGCTGTCGCGCCTCGGCATCCGCGGCTACGGCTTCGCCCCGCTGCGGCTGCCCGCCGACCTGGACTTCGCCGGGATGTTCCACGGCGTCGACGAGCGGGTGCCCACCGACGCGCTGCGCTTCGGCACCCGCGTGCTCGACCGGCTCCTGCGCACCTGCTGACGCTCAGTCGCTGCCGAGGGTGCTGCGCACGCGGATGACCTTGCGCCGCAGCCAGACCTTGCGCTCGCCGCCCGCGAACAGCAGCGTGCGGGAGAGCTCCCAGCGGCCGAGCTCGGCCTGCTCGGTCAGCATCCGGCGGGCGTCGTTCCGGGAGGTCGTCGC
Source organism: Cellulomonas sp. P4_H12 (assembly GCF_056400905.1). Lineage (NCBI taxonomy): Bacteria > Bacillati > Actinomycetota > Actinomycetes > Micrococcales > Cellulomonadaceae > Cellulomonas > Cellulomonas sp. P4_H12. Next base: position 56,959 of record NZ_JBFUKJ010000018.1, on the reverse strand, counting down.
CGGGATCCGGAGCACGCGGTACTCGTACTGACCGCCCTGCGCGACCCAGTCGGGTCGCTTCGTCCTCGTCTGTCCGTCTGCCATCGACCACCCCGTCCGGCGCGCTTCGCGCCTACGTCCCGATGCCTGTCCAGAAGCTGGTGCCGAAGAACCTTACGCGCTGCCATTGTGCCTCGCAGGAGGCTACGGTCGTCGCATGACCGTCGACCCGCGTGCCGCGCTGGACCGCCTGATCGCAGCCCTCGAGGCCCACTACACCGCCGTCGCCGCACCGCACGGCGAGGACGACCCTGCGGTCGACGACGCCTACGACATCCTGGCCGACGCGTTCGAGGTGTACGACGACGCCCTGGGCACCGTGCACGGCGAGGCCACGCCGTTCTACCTCGCCGAGGAGGACGACGACGAGGACGACGAGGACGAGGACGGCGACGACGAGGACTACGACGACGCGGACGTCGACGACCTCGCGGACGAGGCCACCCGCTAGAACCGTTCGGGGTACCCGAGGTCCGGTGCACTGACCTCGTCGAGCGCCTTGCGGAGCTCCTCCGGGAGCACGAGGTCCTGAGCCGCGAGCGACGCCCGCAGCTGCGCGGCCGTCCGGGCGCCGACCACCGCCGACGCGACGCCCCGGCTCTGCACCCATGCGAGGGCGACCTCCAGCGGGGTGCGCTCCAGGCCGTCCGCCGCGGTGGCCACCGCCTCGACGATCGTCGCTGACGCCCGCGCCAGGTACGGCTCGACGAATCCGGCGAGGTGCGGCGATGCCGCCCGCGAGTCGGCGGGGATGGTGCGCCGGTACTTGCCGGTGAGGACGCCACGACCCAGGGGGGACCACGCGAGGACGCCCACACCCAGCGCGACCGCGGCCGGCACGACCTCGCGCTCGATCCCGCGCTGGAGCAGCGAGTACTCCGCCTCGACCGCGGTGAGGCCGACCTCTCCCTCGAGCAGGCTCGCGGCGCGCGCCACCTGCCAGCCGGCGTGGTTGGACAGGCCGACGTAGCGCGCACGCCCGCTGGTCACCGCGAGCCGCAGCGCCGAGACCGTCTCGTCCAGCGGGGTCCGCGGGTCGGGCGTCTGGACCAGCCACAGGTCCACGTGATCGGTGCGCAGCCGTCGCAGCGAGCCGTCGAGCGAGGCGAGCAGGCCGCCGCGGGAGGCGTCGACCACGCCGCCGTTGCTGGTGCGCCGGATGCCGGCCTTCGTGCAGAGCACGACCTCGTCGCGGGGGACCACGTCGTCCAGGAGCTGGCCGAGCAGCTCCTCGGCGCCGCCGTCCGCGTAGGAGGCGGACGTGTCGATCAGCGTGCCGCCGGCGTCGGTGAAGTCCCGCAGCTGCTCGGTCGCGTCGTGCTCGTCGGTGTCGCGGCTCCAGGTCATGGTGCCGAGCCCGAGCCGGGAGACCCGCAGACCGGTGCGGCCCAGGTGGCGCTGTTCCATGAGGCGCAACACTAATCGGCAGCCGCCTGTCATCTGCGGCAACGCACCCCGGCTATCGTTCCGCTCGTGACGGACGCGATGGGACTGGGCGAAGCGATCCTCTTGGGGCTCGTGCAGGGGTTGACCGAGTTCCTCCCGGTCTCGTCGAGCGCGCACCTGCGCATCGTCGGCGAGCTCATCGGGTCGAGCGACCCGGGGGCGGCGTTCACCGCGATCACGCAGCTCGGCACCGAGACCGCGGTGATCCTGTACTTCCGGCGGGACATCGCGCGGATCGCCGCGGCCTGGTGGCGCGCCCTGCGTGGGGACCACGGCACCGACTGGCGGTCGCGTGCGGGCATGCCGCCCGGACAGCCGTCCGACCACGACGCGCTCATGGCGTGGTTCATCGTGCTCGGCTCGCTGCCGATCGTCATCCTCGGGCTCGCGTTCCAGGACGCGATCGAGCAGACGTTCCGCAACCTGTGGCTCATCGCCCTCACGCTCGCGGGGTTCGGCCTGGTGCTCGGCTGGGCCGACAAGCGCGGCGCCAAGCAGCGCGAGCTCACCGAGCTGACCGGTCGGCACGCGGTCCAGTTCGGCTTCTGGCAGGCGCTCGCGCTGGTCCCCGGCGTGTCCCGGTCCGGCGGCACGATCACCGGGGGGCTCCTCATGGGCTACACGCGGGAGGCTGCGGCGCGGTACTCGTTCCTGCTGGCCATCCCGGCCGTGTTCGGGTCCGGCCTGTTCCAGCTGGCCAAGAGCGTCGACGACTTCGGGAAGGGCGGCACGCCCGGCTTCGGCGCCACCCTCGTCGCGACGCTCGTGGCGTTCGTCGTCGGCTACCTGGTCATCATCGTGTTCCTGAAGATCGTCTCGACCTTCAGCTACAAGCCGTTCGTGTACTACCGGCTCGGGCTCGCCGCGCTCGTCGTGATCCTGCTGCTCACGGGCGTGCTCGACGCGAACAGCGCGCCGACCACCTAGCCGTCAGAGCCAGCCCGAGCGCCGGAACAGCCGGTAGAGCGTGAAGCACACGGCGCCCATCGCGACGATCGCGAGCGGGTACCCGTAGGTCCAGTCGAGCTCGGGCATGTGCGTGAAGTTCATGCCGTAGATGCTTGCGACGAGGGTCGGCGCAGCCGCGATGGCCGCCCACGACGAGATCTTGCGGACGTCCTCGTTCTGCCGCACCGACACCTGCGACAGGTGCACCGAGAGCATGTCGCTGAGCAGGTCGTCGTACCCGTCGAGGTGCTTGTCGACCCGGTCGACCCACGCCTCCGCGCGGCGCAGCCACGGCTGGGACTGGCGCTGGCCGGGCGCCTCCTCGGCCTCGGCGATCAGCTCCGGCAGCACCGAGGTGACCGGGCTGAGCGCGCGACGTGCCTCGGCGATCTCGCGCTTGAGGTCGTAGATCATCTCGAGCGGGTTGTCGTGCCGGGCGGTGGAGAACACGAGGCGCTCGGCGTCCGCGACGGCGTCGCCCAGGCCGATCTCGACGTCCGAGGCCTCCGCGACGAGCGTGAGGACGACGGCTGCGACGACCTGGTGGACGCCCTCGTCCGGCACGGGGAAGCCGCCCGTCAGCTTGGCGACCGCACGGTCGAGGACGCCCGCGTCTCCGAGCTCGGCCATGATCACGACGTCCTTGCCGACGACGCTCGTCAGCGCGCCCGTGTGCACGTCGTGGGTGGCCTCGACGTAGGACAGCGTCGGCGTGGTGAGGATGAGCTCCCCGTCCGGCGAGCGGTCGAGCCGGGCTCGCTGGGCGTGGTTCGGGGCCGGCGGGTGGGCACCCGGGATGCGGTGCTCGAGCAGCGCGATCGCGTGCTCGCTGATGCCGTACCTGCGCGCCGCGTCCGACAGGTCGTCCATCGAGACGATCACCCAGCGGGCCCCGCGAGTGCGGGCACCTGGCTCGGCGCGCTCCCAGCCCCCGTGCGACGTCTCCACGCACACTCGCTCGTCCGGATGGGTCAGGGGCTGGGTGCTCACCCCGGCATTGTGGACCTCGGCGCGGTCAGGTGCGGGGACGCCGTTAGGCTTCCGGCGTGCTCACCTGGCCCACCCCGTACATCCCGCAGCTCCCCGGACGTGGCCTCCCGGTCCAGGTGCGCGACTCCTCGACCGATCGCCTGGTCCTCGCGGCGGCCGGACCGGACGCCACGCTGTACGTCTGCGGCATCACCCCGTACGACGCGACCCACCTCGGTCACGCCGCCACCTACGTCGCGTTCGACGTGCTCGGACGCGCGTGGCGGGACGCCGGGCACCGCGTGCGGTACGCCTCCAACGTGACCGACGTCGACGACCCGCTCCTCGAGCGCGCCGCCGCGACGGGGGTGGACTGGCGCGACCTGGCCGCCGAGCAGACCGCGCTGTACGCCGAGGACATGACCGCGCTGGCGGTCGTCCCGCCGGACGCGTACTTCGGCGTCGTCGAGGTCATCCCGGCGGTCGTGCAGGCCGTCGAGGCCCTGCTGGCGGCCGGCGCCGCGTACCGGGTGCCGTCACCGGACGCGCTCGACGCGGCCGCCGACGCGGGGGACGTCTACGCCGACCTCGCGGCCGACATCGACTTCGGCGCCGTCGCCGGGCTCGACGACGACACCATGCGTGCCCTGTCCAGCGAGCGCGGCGGCGACCCCGAGCGCCCCGGCAAGCGGGCGCCGCTCGACCCGCTCCTGTGGCGGCGGGAGCGCGCCGGGGAGCCGGCCTGGGACGGCGGCTCGCTGGGCCGCGGCCGGCCCGGCTGGCACATCGAGTGCGCCGTCATCGCCCGCGACGCGCTCGGCCTCCCGTTCGACGTCGAGGGCGGCGGCTCCGACCTGCTGTTCCCGCACCACGAGATGAGCACGTCGCACGCCCGCCTGCTCGACGCCGGGCACGGCGCGCGCGTCCACCTGCACACCGGCATGGTCGGCCTCGACGGCCACAAGATGAGCAAGTCGCGCGGCAACCTCGTGCTGGTCTCGCGGCTGCGGGAGCAGGGCATCGACCCCATGGCGATCCGGCTGKCCATCCTGGCGCACCGCTACCGCGACGACTGGGACTGGACCGACGAGGCGCTGGTCGCGGCTCAGCATCGGCTCGAGCACTGGCGCCGGGCCGTCTCCGGCAACGGCGGTCCCGACGCCGACGGCACGCTGGCCGCGGTGCGCGCCGCGCTCGCCAGCGACCTGGACACCCCCGCGGCGCTCGCCGCGATCGACGCGTGGGCCGACCTGGCCCTGGCCGGCACCGCCGCACCCGTCGAGGGCGCCCCGGGCATCATCGGCCGCCTGCTCGACGCGCTCCTGGGCATCCGCCTCTGACCCGAGGACGTCCGCACCTCAGGTGATCGGCCCGACCCCCGGCGCACGTGGCACCGCCTCACGCGCTAAGTCCGCGCACTCGGTCGCCGGAACGGCCGGATGCGCGGACCTTGTGCCGATCCTCACCGTGCGTCCGCACATTCGGTCGTCGGGACCACCTGAGGTGCGGACGTCCGTGCTGCAGCCGCTCCGTCAGCCGCCGGTGCCCTTGTCGCGGCGGCGCAGGTAGCGCTCGAACTCCTGCGCGATCGCCTCACCACTGGCCTCGGGCAGGTCGGCGGTGTCCTTGGCCTCCTCGAGCTGGTGCACGTACTCGCCGATCTCGGAGTCCTCGGCCGCGAGCTCGTCGACGCCGTGCTGCCACGCGGCGGAGTCGTCGGGCAGCTCGCCCAGCGGGACCGGCTCGCCCAGCAGCTGCTCGATGCGGTGCAGGATGGCGAGCGTCGCCTTGGGCGACGGCGGGTGGGCGACGTAGTGCGGCACGGCCGCCCAGAGCGACATCGCGCGCATCCCGCGCGCGGCGGCCTCGTGCTGCAGGACGCCGACGATGCCCGTCGGGCCTTCGTAGGTGTTCGGCTCGAGCCCGAAGACGTCGCGCACGTCGGGGTCCTCGCTGGTCGCGTTCACGGGGATCGGCCGCGTGTGCGGCACGTCGGCCAGGAGCGCGCCGACCGTGATCACCGCGTCGACGCCCAGGCCCGCGGCGATGTCGAGCAGCTCCGTGCAGTACCGGCGCCAGCGCATGGACGGCTCGATGCCGTGCACCAGGACGACGCGGCGGCCGCTGACCGGCGCGGTCGCGACGGCGACGGCTGTCGTCGGCCACGTGATCTCGCGGCGACCGTCCGGCCCGAGACCGACGACGGGGCGGTTGACCTGGAAGTCGTGGTACTCCTCGGGGTCGAGCTCGTCCACCTGCTCGGCGTCCCACACCTCGTGCAGGTGCTCCAGCGCCTGGGTGGCGGCCGACCCGGCGTCGTTCCACCCCTCGAACGCCGCGAGCAGGACGGTCTCGCGCAGGGGGAGGTCGGCCGGTGGGGTCTCGCTCATCGGCTCAGCGTATTCCGCCGGGCAGCGCTGTCCCCGCACGGGGGCCGCGCCGCGCGCGTCGGAGGGGTCGACCACCGGCTCGTACGATGGACCGATGCCCCGCACCTTCATCGACCGAGTGGCGCCGACCGCCGTCCTGTGGGACATGGACGGCACCCTGATCGACACCGAGCCCTACTGGATGGCTGCCGAGACCGAGCTGGTCGAGGCGCACGGCGGGGTATGGACGCGGCAGGACGGCCTGGCCATGGTGGGCAGCGCGATGCCCGTGGCCGCCGTGGCCCTGCGCGGACGCGGCGTCGACCTGCCGGACGACGAGATCGCGGACTTCCTCAACACGCGCGTCGCGGCGGGGGTCGCCGCCGGCATCCCGTGGCAGGAGGGCGCCCAGGAGATCCTCGCGGCGCTGCACGAGGCAGGGGTGCCGATGGCCCTGGTCACGTCGTCGTTCCGCACGCTGGCCGAGCCGTTCGCCGCCGCCGTGGGCCTCTTCGACGTCGTGGTCACCGGCGACGAGGTGACCCACCCGAAGCCGGACCCCGAGCCGTACCTCGTGGCGGCCCAGCGCCTCGGCGTCGACATCGCCGACTGCGTGGCCGTCGAGGACTCGCACTCCGGGATCGCGTCGGCGGTCGCGTCGGGCGCCCGCGTCGTCGCGGTCGAGGTCATGCAGGCGCTGACGGCTCGGCCCGGGCTGAGCCGCGTCGCGTCGCTGGCGGACCTCACGCTGGCCGACCTCGCCCGCATCGGCGGCGGCGACGTGCTGGACCTGCGCCGCGCCAGCTGACGCCCTCAGACGGCGCGTGGACCTGCGCCCGCGCGGGCCGACCGCCCGCGGGCGGCGCGTGGACCTGCGCCGCGCGGGCCGACCGCCCTCAGGCGGCGGGGACGACGCCGATCGAGCGCTCGACCGCGCCGGCGGGGACCTCGGGAGGCGTCCCGCCGAACGCCGGGCAGAGTGCCTTGAACGAGCACCAGTCGCACAGCCGGGAGGGGCGCGGACGCCAGTCGCCGGACCGGGCCGCGTCCTCGATGCCCGCCCAGATGGACCGGACGCGGGCCTCGATGGTCGCCATCTCCGGCTCGGTGGGCTCGTGCGTGAGCACGACGCCGTCGCCCAGGTACTCGAGCTGCAGTCGCTTGGGCAGCACTCCGCGCGTGCGCCAGATGACGTAGGCGTAGAACCGCATCTGGAACAGCGCCGAGCTCTCGAAGCCGGCGCGCGGCGAGCGGCCGGTCTTGTAGTCGACCACCCGCACCCAGCCGTTGGCGGCGACGTCGACCCGGTCGACGATGCCCCGCAGCAGGGGACCGCCCTCCTCGAGCTCCGTCGACACCAGGAGCTCGCGCTCCCTCGGCTCGATGCGGGTGGGGTCCTCGAGCGTGAAGTACGTGGCGAGCAGGGCCTCCGCGCTGGTCAGCCACTCGGCGAGGTCCGCCGGCTCCGCGAACAGCTCGGCGACGTCCGGGTTGCGCTCCAGGAGCGCGGCCCACTGGTCGGGGAGCAGGGCGTGGGCGGCGGCGATCGTGCGCTCCGCGGCCGGCAGGTCGAACAGGTGCTCCAGCACGGCGTGCACGAGGGTGCCGCGCGCCGCGGCCGAGCTCGGTGGCTCGGGCAGGCGGTCGATCACGCGGAAGCGGAACAGCTGCGGGCACTGCAGGAAGTCGTTGGCCCGCGACGGCGACAGCCCGGGCCGCGACGGCGGTCGCTCGGCGGCGGCCTGCTCGACGGCGACCTCGACGAGCTCCTCGACGGCGTCGTCGGCGCCCGCCCCGGGGTTGGCGGGGACGTCCTGGTCGAGATGCTGCACCGTCACGTGATCGAGCCTAGGCGCCCCCACCCACACGGCCGGTCAGCGACCCACGGACGGGCACCTACGCTGGACCGGTGAGCGACTCCCGACCCCCGGCCCGGCGTTCCTCCGGCTGGGTGATCGGCCGGGCGGTCGGTGCGCCCATCATCCTCGCGCCGAGCTGGCTCATCGCCGCGGTGGTGCTGACGCTGATCTTCGCGCCGAGCGTCCGCGCGCGGGCCGAGAACCTCGGCGCGCTGGTCTACCTGGTCGCGCTCGGCTTCGTCGTCCTGCTGTTCGCGTCCGTCCTGGTGCACGAGCTCGCGCACGGCCTGATGGCCCGGGCGCGGGGGCAGCAGCCCCGCGAGTTCGTCCTGACGCTCTGGGGCGGCCACACGGCGTTCGGGGGAGCGACGCCGACGCCGGCCAGCAGCGCGCTCATCGCCGTGGTCGGCCCGATCGCGAACCTCCTGCTCGCGGCCGGCTTCTTCGCGCTCGCCCGGCCCGTGGACGCGGTCAGCCTGATCGGGCTGCTGCTGTGGTCCGGCTGCCTGACCAACGCCTTCGTCGGCCTCTTCAACCTCGTCCCCGGCCTGCCGCTCGACGGTGGGTACCTGCTCGAGGCGGCCGTGTGGGCCGTGACCAAGAACCGGCACACGGGCACGGTCGCGGCGGGCTGGGTGGGGCGCCTGGTCGCGGTCGTGGTGTTCGCGTGGGCCCTGCTGCTCCCGCTGATGCAGGGCACCCAGCCGGACATCGTCGACGTGGTGTGGGCCGCCCTCATCGGCGCGTTCCTGTGGTCGGGCGCATCGGCCGCCGTGCGGGGCGGCCGCACGCAGAAGGCCGTCGGGCAGCTCACGCTCGCGTCCGTGGGCCGCCGGGCCGTGGGCGTCGGCCACACCGAGTCGATCGCGCACGCCGGCGCGCTCGCCGCGGCCGCCGGTGCCGACGAGGTCGTGATCCTCTCGCCCGACGGCCGACCGGCCGCCTACGTCGACCGTGCGGCGGCGGCGTCCGTCCCCGCCGACGTCGCCGGCACGACCCCGGTCACCGCGGTGGCGGTCCCGCTGCCGGTCGGAGCCGTGGTGGACGGCAGCCTCGTGGGGCAGGCGCTCGTCGCCGCCGTCGGCCGGGGCAGCGAGCACTCGCCGGTCGTCGCGGCGATGGTGGACGGCCGGGTGGTCGGCCTGGTCCGCGCGATGGACGTCGTCGCCGCCATCCGCTCCTAGACTCGGGGACCGTGAACCCCGACCAGACGTCCACCGGGGCCGCGCAGCGTCGCGGCCTCTTCCGCGCGGGCGACCGCGTGCAGCTGACCGACCCGCGCGGCCGGCTGCACACGATCACGCTGGCCGAGGGAGCCTCGTTCCACACGCACCGCGGCTACCTGAGCCACGACCTGCTGCTCGGCGCGCCCGAGGGCTCGGTGGTGCGCAACACGTCCGGCATCGAGTACCTCGCGGTGCGCCCGCTGCTGGCCGACTACGTGCTGTCGATGCCGCGCGGCGCGGCCGTGGTGTACCCCAAGGACTCGGGCCAGATCGTCGCGATGGCGGACATCTACCCGGGCGCCCGGGTGATCGAGGCCGGCGTGGGCTCCGGCGCGCTCACCATGTCGCTGCTGCGCGCCGTGGGCGACGGCGGCTCCCTGCACTCGATCGAGCGGCGCGAGGACTTCGCGGCGATCGCGCGGGGCAACGTCGAGGGCTTCTTCGGCGGTCCGCACCCGGCGTGGCAGCTGTCGGTCGGGGACCTGTCGGACGTCCTGCCGACGGTGGCCGAGCCGGGCAGCGTCGACCGCGTCGTGCTCGACATGCTGGCGCCGTGGGAGAACCTCGACGCGGTGGCCGAGGCCCTGGCCCCCGGTGGCGTCTTCATCTCCTACGTCGCCACGACGACGCAGCTGTCGCGGCTGGCCGAGGACATCCGGTCCGACGGTCGGTACACCGAGCCGGACGCGTGGGAGTCGATGGTGCGCGGCTGGCACCTCGAAGGGCTCGCGGTGCGTCCGCAGCACCGGATGATCGGGCACACCGGCTTCCTGCTGACCACGCGCCGGCTCGCGGACGGGGTGGACGCCCCCCAGCGCCGGCGCCGGCCCGCGAAGGGCGCGTACCCGGTGGCGCCCGACGGCGCGCCGGCCGTGGACGACGCCGAGCTCTGGTCGCCCGAGGCGATGGGGGAGCGGCTGGTCTCCGACAAGAAGCTGCGCCGCGCGCGCCGCGACGTAGGCCAGGCGCCGGCGACCCCGGGCTCGACCGCGCCCGTCGAGGACTGAGCCGAAGGCCGACGCGACGGCGTGGTCACTATTCGGGCAGGCTCGCGCGCGTCGTCCACGGCCGGTTGACACTGGTGGTTAGGGTCGTCGGACCAGCAGGCACAGTGCGGTGCACGGTGGGAACGGAGTGACGACCACGCGCGACGCGGAACGGAGGCCGAGATGAGCGAACCGGCTGCCCCTGGGCGGGACCTGCACCGAGAGCTGAGCGTGCTGGCGGCGAAGAACGAGCGTCTCAGCGACGCGCTCGTCGCGGCGCGCGAGCAGATCATCGACCTCAAGCGTCAGGTGGACGACCTCGCCAAGCCGCCGGGCACGTACGCCACGTTCCTCGGTGCGCGTCCGGACGGCACCGTGGACATCGTGTCGTCGGGCCGCAAGATGCACGTCGGGTCGAGCCCGTCGCTGGACGTGTCGACCCTCCGCCCCGGCCAGGAGGTCATGCTCAACGAGGCCCTCACGGTCGTCGAGGCCGGCGGGTACGAAGAGGTCGGCGAGCTGGTCACGGTCAAGGAGCTGCTCGGCTCCGACCGCGCGCTCGTCGTCGGACGCGGCGACGAGGAGCGCGTCGTGCGCTTCGCCGGCCAGGTCAAGGACGCGCACGTGCGCATCGGCGACGCCCTGACCATCGACTCCCGCAGCGGGTTCGTGTTCGAGGTGATCCCGCGCGCCGAGGTCGAGGAGCTGGTGCTCGAAGAGGTCCCGGACATCGACTACGAGGACATCGGTGGGCTCGGCCCGCAGATCGAGGCCATCCGCGACGCGGTCGAGCTGCCCTTCCTGCACCCCGAGCTGTTCCTGGAGCACGGGCTCAAGCCGCCCAAGGGCGTCCTGCTGTACGGCCCTCCCGGGTGCGGCAAGACGCTCATCGCGAAGGCCGTCGCGCACTCTCTGGCCGCCACGGCCGCCGCGGCGCGCGGCGAGGACACGGCGGACACCAAGAGCTTCTTCCTCAACGTCAAGGGCCCCGAGCTGCTCAACAAGTACGTGGGCGAGACGGAGCGGCACATCCGCCTGATCTTCGCCCGGGCACGCGAGAAGGCGTCCCAGGGGCACCCGGTCGTCGTGTTCTTCGACGAGATGGAGTCGCTGTTCCGGACCCGCGGGACCGGCGTCTCCAGCGACGTCGAGACGACGATCGTGCCGCAGCTGCTGAGCGAGATCGACGGCGTCGAGCGCCTGGAGAACGTCATCGTCATCGGCGCCTCCAACCGTGAGGACATGATCGACCCCGCGATCCTGCGGCCCGGCCGCCTCGACGTGAAGATCAAGATCGAGCGTCCCGACGCCGAGGGCGCGCGCGAGATCTTCGGCAAGTACCTGGTGCCGACGCTGCCCATCCACCCCGACGACATCGCTGAGCACGGCGGGTCGGCGAGCGCGGCCGTCGAGGCGATGATCACGCGGGTCGTCGAGCGCATGTACACCGAGAGCGACGAGAACCGGTTCCTCGAGGTGACGTACGCCAGCGGTGACAAGGAGGTCCTGTACTTCAAGGACTTCAACTCGGGCGCCATGATCCAGAACGTCGTCGACCGGGCGAAGAAGTCGGCGATCAAGGACTTCCTGAGCACGGGCCAGCGCGGCATCCGCGTGGACCACCTGCTCACGGCGTGCGTCGACGAGTTCCGCGAGAACGAGGACCTGCCCAACACCACCAACCCGGACGACTGGGCGCGCATCTCCGGCAAGAAGGGCGAGCGCATCGTCTTCATCCGGACGATCGTGCAGGGCAAGAAGGGCGCCGAGGGCTCGCGCACCATCGAGAACGTGACGAGCACCGGCCAGTACCTCTGAGCACGCGCCCGGTCGCACGGTCGCGGGACCCTAGGGTGGTCTCGTGACCGTGCGCCGCGTGATGGGGATCGAGACCGAGTACGGGATCCTCCAGCCCGGACGTCCGCTGGCCAACCCGATGCTGCTGTCGAGCCACGTGGTCGCCGTGCACGCCGCGGCCCGCGAGGGTGCGCGCGCCAAGGCGCGCTGGGACTACGACGACGAGGACCCGCTGCACGACGCGCGCGGCTTCCACCTGCAGCGCGCGTCGGCCCACCCCTCGTTGCTGACCGACGACCCGGACCGGCCGGCGCCGTCCGGCGACGGGCCCGGGTCCGACGGACCCCAGGCGCTGCCGCGCGCCGCCACCGAGGAGTACGAGGACCCGGGCGCCGCGAACGTCATCCTCACCAACGGCGCGCGCCTGTACGTCGACCACGCGCACCCGGAGTACTCGTCGCCGGAGGTCACCAACCCGCTCGACGCCGTGCGCTGGGACCGTGCGGGGGAGCGCGTGATGCTCGCCTCGGTGCGGGCCCTGGCGTCGACGGCGGCGCTGCCGGACGTCGCGCTCTACAAGAACAACGTGGACGGCAAGGGCGCCACCTACGGCATGCACGAGAACTACCTGGTGGACCGGGCGGTTCCCTTCAACGACCTCGCGGCCCGGCTGATCCCCTTCTTCGTGACGCGTCAGGTGTTCACCGGGGCCGGCCGCGTGGGGCTCGGGCAGCGCGGCGAGGAGCCCGGGTTCCAGCTGTCCCAGCGGGCGGACTACATGGAGGCCGAGGTGGGGCTGGAGACGACGCTGCGCCGGCCCATCATCAACACGCGCGACGAGCCCCACGCCGACCCGGACCGCTGGCGCCGGCTGCACGTGATCATCGGCGACGCGACGATGCTCGAGGTGGCCACCTACCTCCGGCTCGGCACCACGTCGCTGGTGCTCTGGCTGATCGAGCGGGCGGTCGCCGAGGGCGGTTCCGGGGGCGCGCTGGCGGCGGTCGACCGGCTCGCGCTGCGCGACCCGGTGCACGCGGTCCACCTGGTGAGCCACGACCTGACCCTGACCACGCGTCTCGAGCTGGCCGACGGCCGCCGGCTGACGGCGCTGGAGATCCAGCGCGAGTACCTCGACGCCGTGCGCGCCGCGGTGGCCCACGTGGGCGACGCGCCGGACGCGCAGACGGCCGACGTGCTCGACCGCTGGGCGTCGGTGCTGGACCGGCTGGCGACGGACCCGGCGTCCTGCGCGCGCGAGGTGGAGTGGCTGGCCAAGCTGCGGCTGCTGGAGGGCATGCGCCGGCGCGACCGCCTGGCGTGGGACCACCCCCGGCTCGCCGCGATGGACCTGCAGTGGTCCGACGTCCGACCGGAGCGCGGCCTGTACCACCGGCTGGTCCAGGCGGACGCGGTCGAGCTGCTGGTGACGCCCGAGCAGGTGGCGGACGCCGTCGTGCACCCGCCGCTGGACACCCGGGCCTACTTCCGGGGCGAGGCCGTCGCGCGGTACGGCGGCGAGATCTCGGCGGCGAGCTGGGACTCGGTCGTGTTCGACGTGCCGGGCGCCGCCACGCTCCAGCGGGTGCCGATGCGTGACCCGCTGCGGGGGACGCAGGCGCACGTCGGTGCCCTCCTGGACCGCAGCCCGGACGCCACCGCCCTGCTCGACGCGCTCGGCGCCTGACGTCGTCGGTCCGCTCCGTGGGCGCGGGGACCGGGTGCGTCGGAAGATGGGCCTAGGGTGGGCTTCAGCACGTCGTCGGCACTCCGGGGAGGTCACCATGGCTGGTCAGGAACACGTTCGCCCGCGCCGCGAGGACGCGGAGCCGGACGACGCCCCGGACGCCCCGGCCCCGGCCGCACCGAGCGCGCAGGCCCGGGACGCGGAGGTCGACGCCCTCCTGGACGAGATCGACGACGTCCTCGAGTCCAACGCCGAGCAGTTCGTGCGCGGGTTCGTGCAGAAGGGCGGTCAGTGAACGCCGATGAGCTCATCCGACACGTCCGCTTCCGGGCGGCTGCCGCACGCGTTCACGACGCCGGGCTCGTCGTCGTTCGTGGAGTTCCTGTCCAGCCACGCGCCGCAGCTGCTGCCGGGTAACCGCCCCGCGGTCGACGTGCAGGCGCCGCACGGCACCACCATCCTCGCGCTCGCCTTCGAGGGCGGGATCGTCATGGCCGGGGACCGCCGGGCGACCATGGGCTCGATGATCGCGAGCCGCGAGATCGAGAAGGTCTTCCCGGCCGACGAGTACTCCGCGGTGGGCATCGCCGGGACCGCGGGCCTCGCGGTCGAGCTGGTCCGGCTGTTCCAGCTGGAGCTCGAGCACTACGAGAAGATCGAGGGCAGCCTGCTCTCGCTCGACGGCAAGGCCAACCGGCTGGCGACCATGATCCGGGGCAACCTCGGGCTGGCCATGCAGGGGCTCGCGGTCGTGCCGCTGTTCGGCGGGTTCGACCTCGACCGGCGCGTCGGCCGGATCTTCTCCTACGACGTGACGGGCGGCCGGTACGAGGAGCACGACCACCACGCCGTCGGCTCGGGGTCGGTCTTCGCGCGCGGCTCGCTCAAGAAGCTGTGGCGGCCCGGCCTCGACGCCGCGGGCGCGGTGCGGGTGGCGGTGGAGGCGCTCGTCGACGCGGCCGACGACGACTCGGCGACCGGTGGGCCGGACCACACCCGGGGCATCTGGCCCGTGGTCGCGACCGTCACGGAGTCGGGGTATCTGCGGGTGGCCGACGCCGACCTGGGCGCGGTAGCGGAGTCGGTGGAGCAGGAGCGTCGGCGCACGCACGAGGGACGCGGGGGTGCGCGATGAGCATGCCGTTCTACGTCTCGCCCGAGCAGCTGATGAAGGACCGGGCGGACTACGCGCGCAAGGGCATCGCCCGCGGCCGGTCGGTCGTCGTGCTGCAGTACGACGACGGCATCGCCTTCGCCACGGAGAACGCGTCGCGCGCGCTGCACAAGATCTCCGAGATCTACGACCGGATCGGCTTCGCGGCGGTCGGCAAGTACAACGAGTTCGAGAACCTCCGGGTGGCCGGCGTGCGCTACGCCGACCTGCGCGGCTACTCGTACGACCGCGAGGACGTCACGGCGCGCGGGCTGGCCAACGCCTACGCCCAGACGCTCGGCACCTCGTTCACCACGGAGTCCAAGCCGCTCGAGGTGGAGATCGTCGTCGCCGAGGTGGGTCGCGCCGCCGCGGGCGACCAGATCTACCGCCTGGCGTACGACGGCTCGGTCACCGACGAGCACGGCTACGTCGTCATGGGCGGCCAGGCGGAGCGCCTCGGCGGCCTGCTGGCGACCGACTGGCGCGCCGGGCTGACGCTGCCCGAGGTGCTGGCGCTCGCGGTGCGCACGCTGGGCGCCCCGGCGGAGGACGGCGGCGAGGTGCGCGCGATCCCGGCGGCGCAGCTCGAGGTCGCGGTGCTCGACCGGACGCGCCCGCGCCGGACGTTCCGCCGCCTGGCCGGGGCGTTGCTGGAGGACCTGCTCGACGCAGACTGAGTCGGCACGAGCCACGGAAGGAGCACGGCGGTGGACAGACGGATCTTCGGCCTCGAGACGGAGTACGGCGTGACCTGCGCCGCGCAGGACGGCCGCGGGCTGTCGGCCGACGAGGTCGCGCGCTACCTGTTCCGCAAGGTGGTGGCCTGGGGCCGCTCGTCCAACGTGTTCCTGCGCAACGGGTCGCGGCTCTACCTGGACGTCGGCTCGCACCCCGAGTACGCGACCGCGGAGTGCGACGACGTGCGCCAGCTGGTCACCCACGACCGCGCGGGCGAGCGGATCCTCGAGGGCCTGGTGGCGGACGCGCAGCAGCGCCTCGAGCACGAGGGGCTGCCGGGCAAGATCCACCTGTTCAAGAACAACACCGACTCGGCGGGGAACTCCTACGGCTGCCACGAGAACTACCTCGTGCGCCGCCAGGGCGACTTCTCCCGGCTGTCCGACGTGCTGGTGCCGTTCCTCATCACCCGGCAGATCCTCACCGGTGCCGGCAAGGTCCTCACCACGCCGCGCGGGGCCGTGTACTGCCTGTCCCAGCGCGCCGACCACATCTGGGAGGCGGTCTCCAGCGCGACCACGCGCTCCCGGCCCATCATCAACACGCGCGACGAGCCGCACGCCGACGCCGAGCACTACCGCCGCCTGCACGTCATCGTGGGCGACTCGTCGATGTCCGAGACGACGACCATGCTCAAGGTCGGCACGACGGACCTGCTGCTGCGCATGATCGAGGCCGGCGTGCCCATGCGGGAGATGGCGCTGGAGAACCCGATCCGGGCGATCCGCGAGATCAGCCACGACATCACGGGCATGCACCCGGTCACCATGGCGAACGGCCGGACGGTCACCGCGGTGGACCTGCAGGAGGAGTACCTCACGCGGGTGACGGACTTCCTGGCGTCGGAGGGTGGCCCGAGCCCGGAGAACAAGCAGGTGCTCGACCTCTGGGAGCGCGGGCTGCGGGCGTTGCGCACCGGCGACCTGTCGCTGGTGGACCGGGAGCTGGACTGGGTCATCAAGTACAAGCTCATCGAGCGGTACCGCGCCAAGCACGACCTCGAGCTGTCCGACGTGCGGGTACAGCGCCTCGACCTGGCGTACCACGACATCTCCCGCACCGAGGGTCTGTACAACCTGCTCGCCGCCAAGGGCATGGTCGAGCGGGTGACCACGGACCTGGAGATCTTCGAGGCCACCGCCGTCCCGCCGCAGAGCACCCGGGCCAAGCTGCGCGGCGACTTCGTCCGCGCCGCCCAGGACGCCCGGCGCGACTACACGGTCGACTGGGTGCACCTCAAGCTCAACGACCAGGCCCAGCGCACGGTGCTGTGCAAGGACCCGTTCCGCAGCGTCGACGAGCGGGTGGACCGGCTCATCGAGTCGATGTAGCAGGGACCATCCAGCGTCGGGCCGTACAGTGTGGCGGTCCTGAGTCCCTCGGGACCGTGAGCGCGCATGCGCGAGGGCCGTGGTCCGGCGCGTGCCGGGACCCCCAGCAGCGGAAGGAACGACGTGCGACGACTGCAGGGCCGAGCCCTGGTGGCCGGTCTGGCGATCGCGTTGCTGACCCTCGCGGGGTGCAGCACTCCGGAGACGGAGCCGGACGCGGTGACGGTGTCCGGCGAGCCGGGCGAGGCGCCGACCATCACCTACGTGACACCGCTGCAGGTGGACAAGACGCGCACCGAGCAGATCTGGGAGGGCACGGGCGCGGACCTGGTCGAGGGCGGTCCCGTGCTCATCGACTTCTGGCTCGAGGACGCCACCGACGCCTCGCTGGTGAAGGAGAGCTACTCCACCAACCCGACCGCGATGCTGCTGACCGAGGAGGACCTCGGCTCGGACCTGTACAACACGCTGCGCGGCCAGAAGGTCGGTGCGCGCCTGCTGCAGGTCAGCCCGGGCAGCGGGTCGGGCGCCACGAACTACCCGACGGTCACGGTGGTCGACGTGCTGCCGACCCGCGCCGACGGCCAACCCGTGCCCGCGCGGTCCGACCTGCCTGCGGTCGCGCTGGACGCGTCGGGCGCTCCGTCGATCACCCCCACGGGCACCGACCCGCCGTCGGCGCTCGTCGCGGCGCCCCTCATCCGCGGGGCCGGGGAGCAGGTCGGTGCGAACGACGTGGTGACCGTGCAGTACACCGGCTTCGCCTGGACCACCGGTGAGCCGTTCGACTCGACGTGGACCCACGGCCTGCCGGTCTCGTTCTCGCTGCAGGACGTGCAGGCGTGGGCCGAAGGGCTGGTCGACCAGCCGGTCGGCAGCCAGGTCATGCTCGTCGTGCCGCCCACGTACGCGCTCGGGGTCACCGACAGCGAGGAGCTCGCGGGACAGACCGTGGTCTTCGTCGTCGACATCCTGGCCACGGGCCACCCGGACCAGGCGGCCGGCTAGCGCGAGGGCAGGACCCGCTCGATCTCGGCGACGTCGTCCGGGTCACCCTCGACCCGCACGTCGGCGGCGGCGCCGCGGCCGAGCAGGTAGAGCACGAGCTCGCCGACCGCCCCCCGGACGACGACGGTGCCGTGATCGACCTTGGGGCTGCGCAGCCGGTGCCGGACGCCGTCGTCACGTACCAGCACGACGCCGACGGGCACCTTCCGGAGGCGCGCACCGCCCGACCGGCGCAGCTGCGTCCACAGGGTCTCGACGAGGTCCGGGTCGAGCTCTCGGGGCGGCACCGGTCCGGCGCCGCGGCGGACGTCCTCGGTGTGCACGAAGAACTCGATGACGTTGGTCGACTCCCCGGCGAAGCTGCCGGGGTGCCAGAACGCCGGGCGGTCGGCCGCCACCCGGGCCACGAGGTCGCGGTAGGCGCCCTCGGTCGCCGCGGTGTCGGCGAGCCTCGCGATGGCCGCCTCGGCACGCGCGGACAGGGCGGGCACGGCGATCCCGGCGCCGACCAGCGGTGAGCGCTCGCGCAGCACGACGTGCGCGGCCAGGTGCCGCGCCTGCCAGCCCTCGCAGAGGGTCGGCGCGTCGGGCGAGACGTCCAGGAGGGCCTGCGCCAGCTGCGCGCGCTCGATCTCGTGCCAGGTCATGAGCGCAGGATCGCATGCGGGCGGCGGGCCCGCGTGACGGGTAAGCGCTCGCAGTGCCGTGAGAGGATGGCTGCACCCCCTGAGCTCCACGGAAGGTCCTGTCGTGCGCACGCGAGACGAGTCACCGGCGTCGGTGGCCCTCACCGGCTCCGTGCCGCGTCGGGCGGTCCAGCTGATCGTCCGCGGCATCCGCGCGCACCCGGGCACCTACGTCCTGGCCATCGGCACCTCGGCGGTCTTCGGCGTGCTGACGGTCACCGTCAGCCGCGTGCTCGGCGCCGTGACGGACCAGGTGGTCGTCCCGGCGCTCGGCGGGTCGACGGAGGCCCGCGGGCGGATCTGGCTCGCCGGGCTGGTGATCGCGCTGGTCGCGGTGTCGCTGGCGGTCGCCGTCGCGGGTCGCCGGATGTTCGCCGGCAAGGGCTTCGCCCTGATCCAGGAGGACCACCGCACCGCCGTCACCCGCCAGTACCTGCGCCTGCCGATGTCCTGGCACCGGCGGCACCCGACGGGTCAGCTGCTGTCGAACGCGAGCGCGGACGTCGAGGCGGCGACGTCGATCTTCAACCCGCTGCCGTTCGCGCTGGGCGTCGTCGTCATGCTCGTCGTCGCCGCGGTCGAGCTGTTCCGGACGGACGTGTGGCTCGCGCTCGCCGCGCTGGTGGTGCTGCCGCTCGCGGTCGTCGCGAACCTCGTGTTCCAGCGCCGCATGTCGCCGGCCGCGATCCACGCGCAGCAGCTGCGGGCCGAGGTCGCCGACATCGCCCACGAGAGCTTCGAGGCGGCCGTGCTGGTCACCTCGCTGGGCACGGCGGCGCGCGAGGAGGCTCGCTTCGCGGCACGGGCCGCGCAGCTGCGGGACGCCAACGTGCGCGTGGGGACCGTCCGCGCGATGTTCGACCCGGTCATCGACCTGCTGCCGAGCCTGGGCACGCTGCTCGTGCTCGTCGTCGGCACCATGCAGGTCAGCGCCGGCCGGGTGGGGACCGGCGACGTCGTCGCCGCCGCCTATCTGCTCACCCTGCTCGCCGTGCCCGTGCGGGCGTTCGGCTGGGTGCTCGGCGAGGTGCCCCGCGCGCTCGTCGGCTACGACCGGATCGCCCGGGTCATCGACGCGCACGGCGCGCTGAGCGTCGGCAGCACGCCGTGGTCGCCGGCGGCCGGCGCTCGCGTCGAGCTGCGGGACGTCGGACGGTCCGTGGCGCTGCCCGGCGGCGGGGAGCTCGAGCTGCTGCACGACGTCGACCTCGACGTGGCCGCGGGACGCACGGTCGCGCTCGTCGGACCCACCGGCGCGGGCAAGACGACCCTCGTCTCCCTGGTCAGCCGGCTCGCCGACCCGTCGCGCGGGTCGGTGCGCGTCGACGGGCTCGACCTGCGGGACGTGCGCCCGGCCGACCTGAGCCGGCACGTGGCCCTCGTCGCCCAGTCGACGTTCATCTTCGAGGACACGGTGCGCTCGAACGTCACGCTCGCGGACGAGGGGGAGGCCGGGGCGCCCGACGACGAGGCGGTCTGGGCGGCGCTGCGCCTCGCCCGCGTCGACGACGTGGTCCGCGCGCTGCCCGGGGGCCTCGACGCGCCCCTCGGCGAGCGCGGCGCGAACCTCTCGGGCGGTCAGCGTCAGCGGCTCGCGCTGGCGCGCGCCCTGGTCCGGCGACCGGCGGTCCTCGTGCTCGACGACGCGACGTCCGCGGTGGACCCGCGGATCGAGCAGGCGATCCTGCGGGGCCTGCGCGACGAGGGTGGTGCCGGCAGCCCGACCGTGCTGCTGGTCGCGTACCGGATGTCCTCCGTCCTGCTCGCCGACGAGGTCGTGCACATCGAGTCGGGTCGCGTGGTGGACCGGGGCACGCACGACGAGCTGCTGGCGCGCGACGCGGGGTACCGCGAGCTGGCCACCGCGTACGAGCAGGAGACCGCCCGCCGCGCCGCCGAGGCCGCCGACGAGGCCGCGCTCGAGGTCGTCGAGGAGTCGGCATGAGCCACAGCCACCGGGTCGCGCCCGCCAGCACCCTGGGTGTGCTGGCGACGCTGCGCCGCGGGCTCCAGGTCTCGCCCCAGCTGCTGGTCGGCTGGCAGCTCACCGTCCTGCTCGCGGTCGTGGCGTCGATCGGCCGCGTGCTCGTGCCGATCGCCGTCCAGCAGACCGTCGACACGGGCATCCTCGCCGCGGGCGGCCCGGACGTGCCGCGCGTCGTGGCGCTCGCCGGGCTGGCCGCGCTGGGCCTGCTGGTGGGGGCCGTGTGCTCGGCGTACGTCAACATCCGGCTGTTCCGGTCGAGCGAGAGCGGCCTGCTCGCGCTGCGCACCCAGGCGTTCCGGCACGTGCACGACCTCTCGGTGCTCACGCAGAACACGGAGCGCCGCGGCTCGCTGGTCTCCCGCGTGACGTCGGACGTCGACACGATCTCCCTGTTCGTGCAGTGGGGCGGGATCATGCTGCTCGTCTCGGTGCTGCAGATCGGCGTGGCGACGGTGCTCATGGCCGTCTACTCCTGGCAGCTCACGCTCATCGTGTGGGCCGGCTTCGTGCCGCTCTTCGTGCTCCTGCAGCCCCTGCAGAAGCGCGTCAACGCCCGCTACACCGCGGTGCGCGAACGGGTCGGCGGGATGCTCGGCGCGGTCTCCGAGGCCGTGGTCGGCGCCGAGACCATCCGGGCGTACGGCGTGGCCGAGCGCACCCAGCGCAAGATCGACGCGGCCGTCGCGGCGACCCGCGCCGCCATGGTGCGCGCGCAGAACCTGGTCGCCCTCGTGTTCTCCAGCGGCGTGCTCGTGGCCAACCTGGTGCTGGCCGTCGTGGTCGTCGCCGGGACCTACCTGGGCATCGCCGGCGAGATGACCGTGGGCCGGCTGCTCGCGTTCCTCTTCCTGGTGCAGCTGTTCACCGGTCCCGTGCAGATGGCGACCGAGATCCTCAACGAGCTGCAGAACGCGGTCGCCGGGTGGCGCCGCGTGCTGGGCGTGCTCGAGACGCCCGTCGAGGTGGTCGACGCCGGTCCCGGCGGCGTGCCCAGCCCCCGCGGCCCGGCCCACGTCGAGCTCCGCGACGTCGACTTCGCCTACCCCGACGGCCCGCCCGTGCTCACCGGCGTCGACGTCGCCATCCCGCCGGGCACGTCCGTCGCCGTCGTCGGCGCCACGGGCTCGGGCAAGACGACGATCGCCAAGCTGGTCGCCCGGTTCATGGACCCGACCCGTGGGTCGGTGCTGCTCGACGGCGTCGACGTGCGCGACATCTCCGTCGCGGAGCTGCGGCGCCGCGTGGTGCTGGTTCCGCAGGAGGGGTTCCTGTTCGACGGCACGCTCGCCCAGAACGTGGCGTACGGCCTGCGGCACGAGGACGGGACGACCGCGGCGGCGGACGACGACGCGCGCATCCGGGAGGCCATCGAGGCGCTGGGCCTGGACGGCTGGGTGGACGAGCTGGCGGACGGTCTGCAGACGCCTGTGGGCCAGCGCGGCGAGTCCCTGTCGGCGGGGGAGCGGCAGCTGGTCGCCCTGGCGCGGGCCTACCTCGCCGAGGCGGACCTGCTCCTGCTCGACGAGGCGACCTCCGCCGTGGATCCCGCGACCGAGGTCCGGATCGCCCGCGCGCTCGACTCGCTGACCCGCGGCCGGAGCACCCTGACGATCGCGCACCGGCTCTCGACCGCCGAGGCTGCCGACACCGTGGTCGTCGTCGACGCGGGACGCGTGGTCGAGATCGGGCACCACGACGACCTCGTCGCGCGCGACGGTCACTACGCCGCGATGCACGCCGCCTGGGTGTCGCAGACCCGCTGACGGCCGGTGGGACGGGGTCCGTGCCGCCCGCGACCGCGTGGCAGGATCGGTCCGTGTCTTCCAGCCCCGTCGCACCGACCCTCGACCCCGCCGTCGCCGACCGCCTGAAGCGTGACGAGCACGGCCTGGTGGCGGCGATCGTGCAGCAGCACGAGTCGCGGGAGGTGCTCATGCTCGGCTGGATGGACGACGAGGCGCTGCACCGCACGCTGACMACGGGGCGCGTCGTGTTCTGGAGCCGCTCCCGCCAGGAGTACTGGCGCAAGGGCGACACGTCGGGCCACGCGCAGTACGTCAAGGCCGTGAGCCTGGACTGCGACGGCGACGCCCTGCTGGTCGAGGTCGACCAGGTGGGCGCGGCGTGCCACACCGGTGCGCACTCCTGCTTCGACGCCGGCGGCCCGCTCACCGCGGCCGTCGGCACCCGCCCGACCGAAGGAGACGCCCGATGACCGCGCCCACCCTGCCCACGGTCACCGCGGCCGAGGTTCCCTGGGGTGGCACGTGGCCGTCGGTCGACGCGTTCCGTGGCCTGGCGCGTGACCGGCGCGTCATCCCCGTCGTGCGCCGGCTGCTGGCCGACGACATCACGCCCGTCGGCCTGTACCGTACGCTCGCCGCCGGTCGGCCCGGCACGTTCATCCTCGAGTCCGCCGAGGCGGACGGGACGTGGGACCGCTACTCGTTCGTCGGCGTGCACTCGCGGGCCACGCTCACGGTGCGCGACGGCTCGGCGGTCTGGGTGGGCGACGTGCCCGTGGGGGTGCCGACGGAGGGGGACGCGCTCGACGTCCTGGCCCGAACGCTGGACGCGCTGCGCACCCCGGCGGTCGCGGGGCTGCCGCCCCTGACCAGCGGCCTCGTCGGCGCGCTCGGGTGGGACATCGTGCGGCACTGGGAGCCGACGCTGCCCGCCAACGCGCCCGACGAGCTCGGCGTGCCCGAGCTGACGCTGCTGCTGGCCACGGACCTCGCGGTGGTCGACCACCACGACGGCTCGGTCTGGCTGGTGGCCAACGCCATCAACTTCGACGACACCGACCAGCGGGTCGACGAGGCGCACGCGGACGCGGTCGCGCGGCTCGACGCGATGGAGGCGGCGCTGCTGGAGCCGACCGAGTCGGCGGTCGCCGTGCTGACCGACGTCGCCGAGCCGGAGCTCGCGTTCCGCTCGACCCGGCAGGAGTTCGAGGACGCCGTGCGGACGGGTCAGGAGGCGATCCGCGACGGCGACGTGTTCCAGGTGGTCCTGTCGCAGCGGCTCGACCTCGACTGCCCCGCGGAGCCGCTCGACGTCTACCGGGTGCTGCGCACCATCAACCCGAGCCCGTACATGTACTACCTGCAGCTGCAGGACGCGGACGGGCGCGACTTCGCGGTCGTCGGGTCGAGCCCGGAGACGCTGGTGAAGGTCACCTCGGGGCGCGTCGTGACGTTCCCCATCGCCGGGTCCCGGCCGCGCGGCGCGACGCCCGACGAGGACCGCCGCCTGCAGGACGAGGTGCTCGCCGACCCGAAGGAGCGCGCCGAGCACATCATGCTGGTCGACCTGTCCCGCAACGACCTGGTCAAGGTGTGCGAGCCGACCAGCGTCGAGGTCGTCGAGTTCATGGCCGTGAAGCGCTACTCCCACATCATGCACATCTGCTCGACCGTGGTGGGCCGCCTGCGCGAGGGCGCGACCGCCCTGCAGACGCTGGTCGCCACGTTCCCCGCGGGCACCCTGTCGGGCGCGCCCAAGCCGCGGGCGATCGCCCTGATCGACGAGATCGAGCCCGCGCGCCGCGGCATCTACGGCGGCACGGTCGGCTACTTCGACTTCGCGGGCGACATGGACATGGCCATCGCCATCCGGACGGCCCTCATCCGGGACGGGCGCGCGAGCGTCCAGGCGGGCGGCGGGATCGTCGCCGACTCGGTGCCCGCGCTCGAGTACGAGGAGTCCCGCAACAAGGCCGCCGCGGCCGTGCGGGCCGTGCAGATCGCGTCCCGGCTGCGTCGGGCGGGCGCGTGACGGGAGCGGCGCCGCGCCGCCGGGCGGGACGGGGTCGAGCGGCGGCCGTGCTGCTGGTCCTGGCCGGGCTGACGGCGATCGTCGCGGTGCCTACCTGGTTCACCACCACCGGCACGACGGCGCTCGAGGGCACGGTCACGGTGCACGTCTCCGGCTCGCAGGTCGCCCCCGCGATCCTCGCGGCGGCGGTCGCCGTCCTGGCCGCGGTGGCCGCGGTCGCGCTCGTGGGACGCGCGGGGCGCTGGGTCGTCGCCCTCGTGGTCGTCGCGTGCGGCGTGCTCGTCGTCGGCACGACGCTGGCCGTGCTGGCTGACCCGGTCGCCGCCGTGACGCCCGTGGTTGCCGCGCAGACCGGCGTGGGCCTGCTCGCGGGGCCGGTCACCACGAGCGCCTGGCCCGCGCTGGCGGTCGCCGTCGGGGTGCTCGACGTGCTCGCCGGCGTCTGGCTGGTGCTGGCATCGCGCGCATGGGCGGGACCCTCCCGCCGGCACGAGACCGCGGCCGCACCGGCCGCGCCGGCGGAGCCGGACGAGCGGTCCGACTGGGACGCCCTGAGCCGTGGCGACGACCCGTCCTGACCTGCGCGGGCGGTACAGGGACGAGGCCCGGAGGTCCGATAGGGTGAGCGCAGAACCGAGCACGAAGGGCACCCTCATGGCCGACAACACCCTCGCGCACCGCGCGCAGCACGCCACCACGACGGAGGCGATGCACCTGCCGCCCACGGCGGCCCCGACGAACCACGGCAAGACGCTCGCCGCGTGGGTCACCACCTACAGCGTGGTCATCGCCTTCACCATCGCGGGCCTCGGCGTCGCGTTCGCGCTGGTCTGGCTGTTCTGGGTGGGCATGGCCCTCGTGGTGCTCGGCCTGGTGGCCGGCAAGGTGCTCCAGGCGTCGGGCCACGGCCAGGGCGGCGCCAAGACGCGCGCCCGGGCGGCCCGCACCGGCGGCCACTGACGCACAGCTGTTCCACCGCCGCCCGGGAGCCGGGTGCGCGCACGCGACCCAGGAGGACCGATGTCGACCCCCAACGAGCCGCAGAACCCGTACGGCGCCGAGCCGCCCAAGGACCCGGACGCCACGCCGCAGCCCCCGGCTGCCCCGCAGTACCCGGGCGCACCCCAGTACCCGGGCGCGGCCCCCGCCCCTGACGCCGCGCCGCAGTACCCGTCGGCGCCGCAGTACCCGTCGGCTCCGCAGTACGGCGCGCCGCCCGCCACCCCGTACCCCGCCGCCGCGCCGTACGGCTCGGCGACCGGCGGCTACCCGCCGGCCGGCTACGCGGTCTCGTACCCGAAGAACAGCCTCGCCGTCTGGTCGCTGGTGCTCGGGATCGTCTCGTTCGTGCTGTCGTGCGGCCTGCTCACGGGCATCCCCGCGGTCATCGTCGGCAGCAACGCGAAGAAGGCGGTCGCGCGCGGCGAGGCGAACAACGGCGGCATGGCCACCGCGGGCATCATCCTCGGCTGGGTCGCCATCGTGCTGTCGATCCTCGGGATCATCCTGTTCGCCGTGCTCTTCTCCAACGCCGACTTCCGGGACGCCTTCAATGAGGGCTACAACGGCTCCAACTACTGAGCTGCCCGACGGCCCGCTCATGCCCGACGCCCCGGCGTCCGGCGGGGCGGGCCGTCGCGCGTCCGTGCGCGGTCCGCTGGTCGCCGCGGGCGTCACGGCCGCGGCGACCGTCGTGCTCGCGCTGCGCGACCCGCACACGGCCGGCAGCTACGGCGTCTGCCCGCTGTACGCGCTGACCGGCCTCTGGTGCCCCGCGTGCGGCGGGCTGCGCGCGACGCACGACCTCGCCCACGGCGACCTCGCGGCGGCGTGGTCGATGAACCCGCTCTGGGTTCTCGCCGTCCCCGTGGTGGTCGCCCTCTGGGTCCGCCTCGTCGTCCGCCGGGCGCAGGGTCGGCCGGTCCGTCCCGCACCGGCGTGGCTCGCGTGGGTGGTGCTCGCGGTGATCGTTGCGTTCGGGGTGCTGCGCAACGTCCCGGCGCTGGCGCCCTGGCTGGCGCCCTGAGTCCCGTCCCACCCACCGGCCTGTGGTCCGGGTCACTCCGGGACCGCTCTACGATGTCTCACCGGGCCACCGCCACGATCGACGGCGAGGACGAGGTCCGGAACCGACCGGGGGAGAAGGTGAGCTGTCGATGACCGTGCTGGACGACATCGTCGCGGGAGTCCGACTGGACCTCGCCGTCCGGGAGCAGGCCACGCCGCTCGCCGAGGTCAAGGAGCGCGCCCACCGCCGCGAGTCCGCCATCGAGTGCGTGGGCCGCCTGCGCGCCGAGGACGCGGTCCGCGTCATCGCCGAGGTCAAGCGCTCGAGCCCCAGCAAGGGCGCGCTCGCCACCATCAAGGACCCGGCCGCGCTGGCGGCCGAGTACGAGAAGGGCGGCGCCGCCGTCATCTCGGTGCTCACCGAGGAGCGTCGCTTCCACGGCTCGCTCGCCGACCTCGACGCCGTCCGCGCCCGCGTCGACATCCCCGTCCTGCGCAAGGACTTCGTGGTCACGCCGTACCAGGTGTGGGAGGCGCGGGCCCACGGGGCCGACCTCGTGCTCCTCATCGTCGCCGCCCTCGAGCAGACCGTGCTGGAGTCGCTGGTCGAGCGGGTGCACTCCCTGGGCATGACCGCCCTGGTCGAGGTGCACGACACCGAGGAGGTCGCCCGGGCCGCCGACGCCGGCGCCCGCGTGATCGGCGTCAACGCCCGTGACCTGCGCTCGCTCGAGGTGGACCGGACCACGTTCGCCCGGGTCGCCCCTTCGATCCCGTCGCACATCGTGAAGATCGCCGAGTCCGGCGTGCGCGGCCCGCACGACGTCATGGACTACGCGCGGGCCGGCGCCGACGCCGTGCTCGTGGGCGAGGCCCTGGTCACGGACGACGCCCCGCGCGAGTCCGTCGCCGACCTCGTGGCGGCGGGTGCCCACCCGTCCCTGCGGGCGGTGCGCCAGTGAGCGGTCGGCCCACCGTCGGACCGCTGTCGGACAAGCTGCTCGAGGCCGTTGCCGGCGGCCCGCTGTCCACGCACGCCGGCCCGTACTTCGGCGAGTTCGGCGGCCGGTACGTGCCCGAGGCGCTGATCGCGGCGCTCGACGAGCTCGACACGGCGTACCACAAGGCGCTCACCGACCCGGCGTTCGGGCGCGAGCTCGCCCGGCTGCACAAGACGTACACCGGCCGCCCGAGCCCGCTGACCGAGGTGCCGCGGTTCGCCGCGCACGTCGCGCCCGGCGTCCGCGTGTTCCTCAAGCGCGAGGACCTCAACCACACCGGCTCGCACAAGATCAACAACGTGCTCGGGCAGGCCCTGCTCGTCAAGCGCATGGGCAAGACGCGCGTGATCGCGGAGACGGGCGCCGGCCAGCACGGTGTCGCCACCGCGACCGCGGCCGCGCTGCTCGACCTCGAGTGCACCGTGTACATGGGCGAGGAGGACACGCGTCGCCAGGCGCTCAACGTCGCCCGCATGCGGCTGCTCGGCGCCGAGGTGATCCCCGTGACCATCGGCACGCGGACCCTCAAGGACGCGATCAACGAGGCGCTGCGCGACTGGGTGGCCAACGTCGAGACCACGCACTACCTGCTCGGCACGGTGACCGGTCCGCACCCGTTCCCCGAGATGGTCCGCGACTTCCACAAGATCATCGGCGAGGAGGCCAAGGCCCAGCTCCTCGAGGAGATCGGCCGGCTGCCCGACGCCGTGGCGGCATGCGTCGGCGGCGGGTCCAACGCGATGGGCATCTTCAACGCGTTCCTCGACGACCCCGAGGTGCGGCTGTTCGGCTTCGAGGCCGGCGGCGAGGGCATCTCGTCCGGTCGGCACGCGGCGCGGTTCTCCGGCGGGGAGCCGGGCGTGCTGCACGGCGCGAAGTCGTACCTGCTGCAGGACGACGACGGCCAGACGCTGCCCAGCCACTCGGTGTCGGCGGGGCTGGACTACCCGAGCGTCGGGCCCGAGCACGCGTGGCTGCACGACATCGGTCGCGCCGACTACCGGCCGGTCACCGACGTCGAGGCCATGGAGGCCTTCCGGATCCTGTGCCGGACCGAGGGGATCATCCCGGCGATCGAGTCGGCCCACGCGCTGGCGGGCGCGATCCAGCTGGGCGCGGAGCTCTCGACGTGGACCGGCCACGACGGCCACGAGCCGGTGCTGCTGATCAACCTGTCGGGGCGCGGGGACAAGGACGTGGCCACCGCCGCGGCGTGGTTCGACCTGATCGAGGACGAGCCCGTCGTGCTGGCCGACCAGGGAGAACAGCTGTGAGCACCGTCGCCGTCCGTTCGCAGGTCGCCGAGCACCTCGACGCCCTCGGGCGCCCCGCGTTCGTCGGCTACCTGCCCGTCGGGTACCCGTCGGTGGACGGCTCGGTCGAGGCCGTGCGCACCATGATCGACGCCGGCGTGGACGTGGTCGAGCTGGGTGTGCCGTACAGCGACCCCGTCATGGACGGGCCGACCGTCCAGCGGGCGGTCGACGCGGCGCTCGCGCGCGGCACCCGGGTCGGCGACACCATCCGTGCGGTCGAGCAGGTCGCCGGGCGCGGTGCGCCGGTGCTGGTCATGACCTACTGGAACCTCGTGCTGCGGTACGGCGTCGACGCGTTCGCGCGCGACCTGGCCGCCGCGGGCGGGGCCGGGCTGATCACGCCCGACCTCATCCCCGACGAGGCCGCCGACTGGATCGCCGCCTCCGACGCGCACGGCCTCGACCGCGTGTTCCTGGTGGCCCCCAGCTCGACGCCCGAGCGGCTCGCGTCCACCAGCGCGGCCTCGAGGGGCTTCGTCTACGCCGCCTCGACCATGGGGGTCACGGGGGAGCGGGCGAGCGTCGGCAGCCGCGCGGAGGAGCTGGTCGCGCACACCCGGGCCGCCGGAGCCGAGCACGTCTGCGTCGGCCTCGGGATCTCGCGTCCCGAGCAGGCCGCGGAGGTCGCCCGGTACGCCGACGGCGTGATCGTGGGCTCCGCGCTCGTGCGGACGCTGCTCGACGCCGACGACGACGCCGCCGGTMGGCGCGCGCTCGCCGGGCTGACGGCCGACCTGGCCGAGGGCGTGCGCTCGGCGCCGGGGCGCGCGCGGTGAGCGCGCTGCTGCCGACCGCGATCCCCAGCCCGGCGCAGGGCGTCTGGCACCTCGGGCCCTTTCCGGTGCGCGCCTACGCGTTCGCGATCCTGCTGGGCATCGTCGCGGCGCTCTGGCTGACGCGTCGGCGGTGGATCGAGCGCGGCGGCGAACCCGACACCACCCTGGAGATCGCGTTCTGGGCGGTGCCGTTCGGCATCGTCGGCGGCCGGATCTACCACGTGATCACCTCGCCGGACGCGTACTTCGGCGTGGGCGGAGACCCCGTCCGCGCGCTGTACATCTGGGAGGGCGGGCTCGGCATCTGGGGCGCCGTGGCGTTCGGCGGGATCGGCGCCTGGATCGGCTGCCGTCGCCAGGGCGTCCGCCTCGCACCGTGGGCCGACGCGCTCGCGCCCGGCCTGCTGGTGGCGCAGGCGATCGGCCGGCTGGGCAACTGGTTCAACCAGGAGCTGTACGGCGGTCCCACCACGCTGCCGTGGGGCCTGCGCATCGACCCCGAGCACATGCCCGTCGGCGACCCCGCGGGCACGCTCTACCACCCGACGTTCCTGTACGAGATGCTCTGGAACCTGGGCGGCGCCGCGCTGCTGATCTGGCTCGACCGCCGGTTCCGGCTCGGCTACGGCCGCGTGTTCTGGCTCTACGTCGTCATCTACACGACGGGCCGCCTCTGGATCGAGCTGCTGCGGATCGATCCCGCGCACCACTTCCTGGGCCTGCGACTCAACGTCTGGACGTCCATCATCGTCGGCCTGGGAGCGCTGGTAGCGTTCGTGGTGGTCGGGCGCCGGCACCCAGGACGTGACACGACCCTCCTGCTGGCACCCCCGACCGTGCAGGACGACGAGGAGAACGCGACCGACCCCGCCCGCTGACCCGCGGAAGGCCGGTAGCTCACCTCATCGCCGACGATGCGGGTGGTCCGCGGACCGCCCTGTATCGTCGCCACACTGGGCCGACGACGTCCCGCGTTCCCCCCTTGTTCGTGCTACGCCCCGACCCCTCGGGGACCGTGAGGACGGTGCTGATGTCGACGTCGCCCGCGAGCCCTGGCGCTCTCAGTGCGCCACTGCCGCAGGGTCTCTACGACCCCGCGGCCGAGCACGACGCGTGCGGATTCGCGTTCGTCGCCACGCTGCGCGGCACACCCGGTCGGGACATCGTCGACGCGGGCCTGACCGCCCTGCTCAACCTCGACCACCGCGGCGCCGTGGGCGCCGAGGAGGACAGCGGCGACGGCGCGGGCATCCTCACCCAGATCCCCGACGCCTTCCTGCGCGACGTCGTCGACGCCGAGCTCCCGCCCGCCGGCTACTACGCCATCGGGATGGCGTTCCTGCCCGTCGACGAGGCCGAGCAGCGCTCTGCCGTCGCGGCCCTCGAGGCGATCGCGGCCGAGGAGAAGCTCGACGTGCTGGCCTGGCGCGAGGTCGTCGTCACGGCGGACCTCGTCGGGCCCACCGCACGCGCGTCCATGCCCGTCTTCCGCCAGCTGGTGGTCGCGGACCCGTCGCGAGAGCTCGCGGGCATCGACCTCGACCGCCGCGCGTACCGGCTGCGCAAGCGCGCCGAGCGCGAGCACGGCCTCTACTTCGCGTCGCTGTCGGCGCGCACCCTGGCCTACAAGGGCATGCTGACCACCGGGCAGCTCGAGCCCTTCTTCGCCGACCTGTCGGACCCGCGCTACGCCTCCGAGATCGCGCTGGTGCACTCGCGCTTCTCGACGAACACGTTCCCGTCCTGGCCGCTCGCGCAGCCGTTCCGGATGATCGCGCACAACGGCGAGATCAACACGGTGCGCGGCAACCGCAACTGGATGGCCGCGCGCGAGGGCACGCTGGCCAGCGAGGAGCTGGGCGACCTGACGCCGCTCATGCCGGTCTGCACGCCGGGCGGCTCGGACTCGGGCAGCTTCGACGAGGTGCTCGAGCTGCTCCACCTGGCCGGCCGCCCGCTGCCGCACGCGGTGATGATGATGATCCCGGAGGCGTGGGAGAACCACGCCCAGATGGACCCGGCGCGGCGCGCGTTCTACGAGTACCACTCGACGCTCATGGAGCCGTGGGACGGCCCGGCGGCGATCACCTTCACCGACGGCACGCTCATCGGGTCGGTGCAGGACCGCAACGGCCTGCGTCCCGGCCGGTACTGGGTCACCGAGGACGGGCTCGTCGTGTGCGCGTCCGAGGCCGGCGTGCTCGACATCGACCCCGCGACCGTCGTCGCGAAGGGTCGTCTCGAGCCCGGTCGCATGTTCCTGGTGGACACCGGCAAGGGCCGCATCATCGACGACCAGGAGATCAAGTCGTCGCTCGCGGCACAGCGGCCGTACGCCGACTGGGTCCGGGACAACTCCGTGTACCTGCAGCAGCTGCCCGAGCGGGAGCACGTCGCGCACTCGGCCGCCTCGGTCCGTCGTCGTCAGCGCGCGTTCGGCTACACCGAGGAGGAGCTGAAGATCCTGCTCAGCCCGATGGCCGCCGCGGGCGCGGAGCCGTTGGGTGCGATGGGGTCCGACACCCCGGTCGCGGTGCTGTCCGACCGGCCGCGCATGCTCTTCGACTACTTCACGCAGATGTTCGCGCAGGTGACCAACCCGCCGCTGGACGCCATCCGCGAGGAGCTGGTCACCGCGATCGGCGGCGCCATCGGGCCGGAGCCCAACCTGCTCGAGGACGGCCCGGGCCACGCCCGCAAGCTGATCCTGCCGTTCCCCGTGATCGACAACGACCAGCTGGCCAAGATCGTGCACGTGGCCAAGGAGCCCTCGCTCGGCTTCCGCTCGGTCATCATCCGCGGCCTCTACAAGGTCGGCGGCGGGGGAGAGGCGCTCGAGGCGCGCCTCGAGGAGATCTTCGCCGAGGTGGACGCCGCGGTGGCCGACGGCGTGAGCTTCCTCGTGCTGTCGGACCGCAACTCCGACGCCGACCTGGCGCCGATCCCGTCGCTGCTGCTGCYGTCGGCSGTGCACCACCACACGCTGCGGCGGCACACCCGCACGCAGATTTCGCTGGTGGTCGAGGCGGGCGACGTGCGCGAGGTGCACCACGTCGCGCTGCTCATCGGCTACGGCGCCGCGGCGGTCAACCCGTACCTGGCGATGGAGACCGTCGAGGACCTGGCGCGCTCGGGCTACCTGCCCGGCGTCGGGCCCGAGAAGGCCGTCGCCAACCTCATCAAGGCGCTCGGCAAGGGCGTGCTCAAGGTGATGTCCAAGATGGGCATCTCGACGATCGCGTCCTACCGCGGCGCGCAGGTGTTCGAGGCCATCGGGCTCTCGCAGCCGCTGGTGGACAAGTACTTCACCGGCACCACCAGCCGGCTCGGCGGCATCGGGCTCGACGTCATCGCGGCGGAGGTCGCGGCGCGGCACGCCGACGCGTACCCGGCCAGCGGGAACCGTCAGGCGCACCTGCGGCTCGCGGTCGGCGGCGAGTACCAGTGGCGGCGCGACGGCGAGGACCACCTGTTCGACCCCGAGACCGTGTTCCGCCTGCAGCACTCGACGCGCACGCGGCAGTTCGACGTGTTCCAGCAGTACACCAAGAGGGTGGACGAGCAGTCGACGCGGCTGATGACGCTGCGCGGCCTGCTGGCGTTCAAGGACGGCGAGCGCGAGCCCGTGCCGCTCGACGAGGTCGAGCCCGTCAGCGAGATCGTCAAGCGGTTCAACACCGGCGCGATGTCGTACGGCTCGATCTCGATGGAGGCGCACGAGACCCTGGCGATCGCCATGAACAGCATCGGCGCCAAGTCGAACACCGGCGAGGGCGGCGAGGACCCCGAGCGCCTCAACGACCCCGTCCGGCGCTCGGCGATCAAGCAGATCGCGTCCGGGCGGTTCGGCGTCACCAGCGAGTACCTGACCAACGCCGACGACATCCAGATCAAGCTCGCCCAGGGCGCCAAGCCCGGCGAGGGCGGCCAGCTGCCCGGCAACAAGGTGTACCCGTGGATCGGGCGCACGCGGCACTCGACGCCCGGCGTCGGCCTGATCTCGCCGCCGCCGCACCACGACATCTACTCGATCGAGGACCTGGCGCAGCTGATCCACGACGCCAAGAACGCGAACCCGCGGGCGCGGATCCACACCAAGCTGGTGAGCGAGTTCGGCGTCGGCACCATCGCGGCCGGCGTGGCCAAGGCGCACTCCGACGTGGTGCTCATCTCGGGTCACGACGGCGGCACCGGGGCGAGCCCACTGACGTCGCTCAAGCACGCCGGCACGCCGTGGGAGATCGGCCTGGCCGAGACGCAGCAGACGCTCGTGCTGAACAACCTGCGCGACCGCGTCGTGGTGCAGGTCGACGGACAGCTCAAGACCGGTCGCGACGTCGTCATCGGCGCGCTGCTGGGCGCCGAGGAGTTCGGGTTCGCCACGGCTCCGCTGGTGGTGTCCGGCTGCGTGATGATGCGCGTCTGCCACCTCGACACCTGCCCGGTGGGCGTCGCGACGCAGAACCCCGAGCTGCGCGCCCGGTTCACCGGCAAGCCCGAGTTCGTCGTGACGTTCATGGAGTTCATCGCGGAGGAGGTCCGCGCCCTGCTCGCGCAGCTCGGCTTCCGCACGCTGCTGGAGGCGGTCGGGCACGTCGAGCTCCTCGACACCCGCGCCGCCGTCGACCACTGGAAGGCCGAGGGCCTCGACCTGAGCCCCGTCCTCGCGGTCCCGACGCCCGTCGCCGGGACACAGCTGCACCAGACGAAGCTGCAGGACCACGGCCTGGACCGGGCGCTGGACAACCGGCTGATCGCGCTGGCGGCGGACGCTCTCGAGCGTCGCGAGCCGGTCCGCATCGACCTGCCGGTCCGCAACGTCAACCGGACGGTCGGCACCATGCTCGGCCACGAGGTGACCAAGCGCTTCGGCGGTGGCGGGCTCGCGGACGACACCATCGACGTCACGCTCACGGGCTCGGCCGGCCAGTCGTTCGGGGCGTTCCTGCCCCGCGGCATCACGCTGCGGCTGTTCGGTGACGCCAACGACTACGTCGGCAAGGGCCTGTCGGGCGGCCGCATCGTCGTGCGGCCCGACCGCAACGCGGCGCTGTCCAGCGAGCACAACGTGGTCGCCGGCAACGTGATCGGCTACGGCGCCACCACCGGGCAGATCTTCCTGCGCGGGCTGGTCGGCGAGCGCTTCGGCGTGCGGAACTCGGGCGCCACGCTGGTGGTCGAAGGCGTGGGCGACCACGGCTGCGAGTACATGACCGGGGGCACCGTCCTGGTGCTCGGCCGGACCGGCCGCAACTTCGGCGCCGGCATGTCGGGCGGCACGGCCTACGTGCTCGACCTCGAGCCCGCACTGGTCAACGTCGACGCCCTGCGCACCCACGAGCTGTCGCTGGACCCGCTCGACGACGAGGACGCCGCGCTCGTGCAGCAGCTGCTGCGCGCCCACCTCGAGGAGACCGGCTCGCCGGTCGCCGCCCAGCTGCTCGAGGACTTCTCGACCACCCGGGCGCGGTTCACGCGCCTGCTGCCCACCGAGTACGCCCGCGTCCGCCGCGCGCTCGCCCAGGCCGAGGCCGAGGGCCTCGACCCGGCCGCGCCCGGCGTGTGGGACCAGATCCTGGAGGTGGCCCGTGGCTGACCCCCGCGGCTTCCTGAAGGTGCGGGAGCGCGAGCTGCCGCCCAACCGCCCCGTCGAGGTCCGCCTCCGCGACTGGAAGGACGTCCACGAGCACCTGCAGGACGGCCAGCCGTACCTCAAGGAGCAGGCCGGGCGCTGCATGGACTGCGGCATCCCGTTCTGCCACAACGGCTGCCCGCTCGGGAACCTCATCCCCGAGTGGAACGACCTGGTGTGGCGCGGGCAGTGGTCGGACGCCATCGACCGCCTGCACGCGACGAACAACTTCCCGGAGTTCACCGGCCGCATCTGCCCGGCGCCGTGCGAGTCGAGCTGCGTGCTGGGCATCAACCAGCCGCCGGTGACCATCAAGAACGTCGAGGTCTCGATCATCGACGAGGCGTTCGAGCGCGGGTACGTGACGCCGCAGGTGCCGCAGCGCCTCACGGGCCACACGGTCGCGGTCGTCGGCTCGGGCCCGGCCGGCATGGCCGCCGCCCAGCAGCTGACGCGCGCCGGCCACACGGTCGCGGTGTACGAGCGCGACGACGCCATCGGCGGGCTCATGCGGTACGGCGTGCCCGACTTCAAGCTCGAGAAGATCCACATCGACCGCCGCCTGGCCCAGATGGAGGCCGAGGGCACGCGCTTCCGCCCGGGTGTCGAGGTGGGCCGGGACGTCACCTGGCCGCAGCTGCAGGCGCGCTACGACGCGATCGTCATCGCGACGGGGGCCACCGTGCCCCGCGAGCTGCAGGTGCCCGGCAAGGAGCTCGGCGGCGTGCACGTCGCCATGGAGTTCCTGCACCAGGCGAACGCGGTGGCCGCCGGCAAGCCCGTCGCCGACCAGATCTCCGCCGAGGGCAAGCACGTCATCATCATCGGCGGCGGCGACACGGGCTCGGACTGCCTCGGCACCGCGCTCCGCCAGGGCGCCGCGTCGGTGACGACGCTGGCCATCGGCAAGCGGCCGCCCGAGGAGCGCCCGGCGCACCAGCCGTGGCCGACCGACCCGATCCTGTTCGAGGTCTCGTCGTCGCACGCCGAGGGCGGCGACCGCGACTACCTCGCGTCGACCGTCGAGTTCGTCGGCGACGAGTCCGGGGACGTGCGCGCGCTGAAGCTGGCGACCACCCAGTACCTGTCCGACGGTCGCCGCGTGCCGACGCCGGGAACCGAGCGGGAGATCCCCGCGGACCTGGTGCTCGTCGCGATGGGCTTCACCGGTCCCGAGGTCGACCCGCTCACCGAGCAGATCGGCATCGAGCTCACACCCAGGGGTCTGGTCGCGCGCTCCGACGACTACGCGACCACCGTCCCCGGTGTGTTCGTCGCGKGCGACGCGGGCCGCGGGCAGTCCCTGATCGTCTGGGCGATCGCCGAGGGCCGCGCCGCCGCGGCCGCCGTCGACACCTACCTCTCGGGCAGCACGGAGCTGCCGTCCCCGGTCACCGCCAGCACCGTGGCGCTGCGCCCCTGAACCCCTCCAGACCGAGGTCCTCTACCGGCCGGCCATGGTGGTCGGACGGGACTTTCGGTCCGACCGTGAAAACACGAAAGGCATAGGCTCGCTTCATGCGTAGAGCAAAGATCGTCTGCACCATCGGCCCGGCGACGGAGTCCGCTGAGCAGATCCAGGCCCTCGTCGATGCCGGGATGGACGTGGCGCGGCTCAACCGCAGCCACGGCGACACCGAGGTCCACAAGAAGGTCTACGACAACGTCCGCGCGGCCGCGCAGGCGTCCGGCCGCTCGGTCGCCGTCCTGGTGGACCTGCAGGGCCCGAAGATCCGGCTCGGCCGGTTCAAGGACGGCAAGCACGACCTCGCGGTCGGCGACACGTTCACCATCACGACGGAGGACGTCGAGGGCACCAAAGAGCTCGTCTCGACGACCCACAAGGGCCTGCCGAACGACGCGCGCGTGGGCGACCCGATCCTCATCGACGACGGCAAGGTCCTGGTCCGCGTGACCGCGGTCGAGGGTCCCCGCGTGGTCACCCGCGTCGAGGTCCCCGGCCCCGTCTCGAACAACAAGGGCCTCAACCTGCCCGGTGTTGCCGTGTCCGTCCCTGCGATGAGCGACAAGGACGAGGAGGACCTGCGCTGGGCCCTCACCATCGGCGCCGACATCATCGCGCTGTCGTTCGTGCGCTCGGCGGAGGACTACACCGACGTCCGCCGGATCATGGAGGAGGAGAACCGGGTCGTCCCGGTCATCGCCAAGATCGAGAAGCCGCAGGCGGTCGAGAACCTCGCCGAGATCATCGCGGCGTTCGACGGCATCATGGTCGCCCGCGGTGACCTGGGCGTCGAGCTGCCGCTGGAGCAAGTCCCGCTCGTGCAGAAGCGCGCGGTCGAGCTGGCGCGGCGCAACGCCAAGCCGGTCATCGTCGCCACCCAGGTGCTCGAGTCCATGACGACGAACCCGCGCCCGACCCGCGCCGAGACCTCGGACTGCGCCAACGCGGTGCTCGACGGCGCCGACGCGGTCATGCTCTCGGGCGAGACGAGCGTGGGCGACTACCCGATCGAGACCGTGCGCACGATGGCGCGGATCATCGAGGCGACCGAGGAGCTGGGCCGCGAGCGCATCGCGCCCCTGGGCTCGACGCCGCACACGCGCGGTGGTGCCATCACGCGCGCGGCCGCCGAGATCGGCGAGACGCTGGACGTGAAGTACCTCGTCACCTTCACGCAGTCGGGTGACTCGGCCCGCCGCATGTCGCGGCTGCGCTCGGCGATCCCGCTGCTGGCCTTCACGCCGGTCGACGACGTCCGCAACGTCCTCTCGCTGAGCTGGGGCGTGCAGACGTACCGCGTGCCCTCGGTCGAGAGCACGGACGCCATGGTCAACCAGGTGGACTCGACGCTGCGCGCCCAGGGCCTGGCGGAGATCGGCGACTACGTCGTCGTCGTCGCAGGCGCACCGGTCGGCGTGGTGGGTTCCACCAACTCGATCGTCGTGCACAAGATCGGCGACGAGGAGAACGCGTCCGGCCGCGTGGCCTGACGCTGCGCACGTCTCGAACGGCCCCGGCGCACCGCGCGCCGGGGCCGTTCGGCGTCCCGGGTCAGTTCTGCGTCGGGAGCGGGTGGCCCTCGGACGCCTGCACGACGACGAAGCCGTTGCCCGACAGGCCGAGCTGGTAGGCCTCGCCCGAGCCCCGGCCGATCGCCGCCGACAGCTTGGCGGTCTTGCGCACCGTCGAGGTCAGCGAGGTCGACCAGAGCACGGCGGACTGGATGTCGACGAAGGTCGGGACGTCGACCTGCAGCACGACGGGCGTGCCGTACGCGGTGACCGCGAGGGCGCCGGACCCGGAGAACGTCGTGTTGAACAGGCCGCCGCTGAGCATCGAGGCGCCCTCGACGCGCTTGATGTCCCAGGTCAGCGTGCTCTCGAAGGCGAGGATGTTCGACCCGCTGACCGTGACGCTCTCGTCCTCGAGCTCCAGGACGAAGATCTCGTCGGCGTCCTGGGCGAGGAACACGTCGCCGCTGCCGGACACCTTCATGAGCTTCATGCCCTCGCCGGTGAACGCCTTCTTGAACATCTTGGTCATGCCGCCGCTGCCCTCGTAGGCGAAGTCGACGTCGCCCTGGTACGCGACCATCGACCCCTGCTTGGCGTAGAAGAACCCGCCCGTGCCGGCGAGATCGACCTTGAGCATCCGGGAGTTCTGGAGCACGAAGCTGCCGGGCTCGGTGGACCGTTCGGCGTTCTGCATCAGTGAGCTGCGCATGCATCGACCCTATCGACGGTGGTCCGGACCGCCCGTGGTGCGAGCCCGCCGCCCCCGACCTGCGACGACGTGGCGGCGCGACCCGCCGGGTGGTACCCATGAACCCCCGGCAGCGTGCCGGGCAGGACGGGGAGCCCCATGGCGCGCAGGACCGGCGGAGCGGCGGGGTTGGTGCTGTTCACGCTCGCCACCGCGCAGTTCCTCATGACGCTGGACAGCTCCGTGATGAACGTGTCCATCGCCCAGGTGGCCGCGGACGTCGGGACCACGGTCACGGGCATCCAGACGGCGATCACGCTCTACACGCTCGTCATGGCGACGATGATGATCACGGGCGGCAAGATCGGGAGCCTGATCGGGCGGCGACGCGCCTTCGCGATCGGGTGCGTGATCTACGCGTGCGGCTCGTTCGTCACGTCGATCGCGCAGAACCTGACGGTGCTCATCGTCGGCTGGTCCGTGCTCGAGGGCCTCGGCGCGGCGCTCATCATGCCCGCGATCGTCGCCCTGGTGGCCTCCAACTTCGTGATGGCGGAGCGCCCCCGCGCCTACGGGCTGGTGGCCTCGGCCGGCGCGATCGCCGTGGCCGCGGGACCGCTCATCGGCGGCTTCGTCACCACGTACTGGACCTGGCGCTACGTCTTCGCCGCCGAGGTCGTGCTCGTCATCGGGATCCTGGCGCTCACCCGCAAGATCGCCGACGCCCCGCCCGAGGAGCGGTTCCGACTCGACCTGGTCGGCTCCGCACTCTCGGCCCTCGGACTGGGGCTGGCCGTGTACGGCGTGCTCCGCTCCGGCGAGTGGGGCTGGGTGTTCACCCGACCCGGCGGCCCGTCGTGGCTGGGCCTGTCGCCGACCGTCTGGCTGGTCCTGGCCGGACTGGTGGTGCTGCGGCTGTTCGTCGCGTGGGAGCAGCACGTCACCGCCGCGGGCCGCGAGCCGCTCCTGCGTCTCGAGATGCTGCGCAACGCCCGGCTCGCCGGCGGCCTGACCATGTTCTTCTTCCAGTTCATGATCCAGGCCGGCCTGTTCTTCGTCGTCCCGCTGTTCCTGTCGATCGCGCTCGGGCTGACCGCGCTGCAGACGGGGGTGCGGCTGCTGCCGCTCTCGGTGTCGCTGCTCGTTGCCGCGGTCGGGATCCCGCGGTTCTTCCCCCGCGCCTCCCCGCGCGAGGTGGTGCGCTGGGGCCTGGTGGCCATGCTGCTGGGGATCGTCGTCCTCATCGGCGCGCTCGAGGTCGGTGCCGGCGCCGAGATCGTGGCCGTGCCGCTGCTGCTCGCCGGCTTCGGGGTGGGTGCGCTGGCCTCCCAGCTGGGCGCGGTCACGGTCTCGGCCGTGCCCGACGAGCAGGCCGGCGACGTCGGCGGGGTGCAGAACACGATGACGAACCTCGGCGCCTCGCTGGGCACCGCCGTGGCCGGGTCGATCCTCATCGCGACGCTGACGTCGACCCTGCTGGCCGGCCTCGGCGACAACCCGGCGGTCAGCGCCGAGGTCTCCGCGAACGCCCAGGTCCAGCTGGCGGGCGGCGTCCCGTTCGTGTCCGACGCCCAGCTCGAGACGGCGCTCGAGGAGGCCGGGCTGCCGACCGACGAGGTCACGGCGATCGTCGACGAGAACGAGTCCGCCCGGATCGGCGCCCTCCGGGGCAGCCTCGCCGCGCTCGCGCTGGTCGCGGCGCTGGCGCTGTTCTTCTCCCGGCTGCTGCCCGTGGTCTCGGCGGGCKCCGAGCCTGCGCCCGCGCGCGGCTCCTAGAGGTGCAGGCGGTAGAACCGGAAGTCGGGGTGCTCCACCGGCAGCACCTCGAGGCGGGAGAACCCCGCCGCCTCGGCGTACCCGGCCAGCACGCCGGGGCGCATCACCGTCCCGGTGCCCACCGCGCCGGGCGTGGACAGGGCGTCCGGTAGGCAGCACAGGATCGAGTACCCGTAGAGCAGGCGCTCCGTCGGGTCGGCGGGAGCCGTGAACGTCTCGGCCGTCCGCTCGTCCATGACCAGCACGTAGGCCCCGTCCCGCGCGATCGTGCGCATCGCCGTGAGCACCCCGACCGGGTCGGGCAGGTCGTGCACGCACTCGTAGGCCATCACGACGTCGAACGACCCGGCCCGGGACTCGCTCAGGGCGACGGCGTCGACGCACGAGTACGTCACGCGATCCTCGACCCCGTGCTCGACGGCGTGCCGCCGCGCGGCGTCCACCGACGGCTGATCGACGTCGAATCCCTCGAAGACGGCCCCGGGGAACGCCGTGGCCAGCCCGATGGACGACCAGCCCTCGCCGCTCCCGATGTCCGCGACGCGGGCGGGTCCG
Source organism: Cellulomonas sp. P4_H12 (assembly GCF_056400905.1). Lineage (NCBI taxonomy): Bacteria > Bacillati > Actinomycetota > Actinomycetes > Micrococcales > Cellulomonadaceae > Cellulomonas > Cellulomonas sp. P4_H12. Next base: position 16,220 of record NZ_JBFUKJ010000018.1, on the reverse strand, counting down.
GTCAGGATCGCGTGGAGCTCGGGGAGCGTCGGCACGATCTCCTGGGCGAGCTGGTGCAGGAACAGCGGGCGGTTGACGGCCGACTGGGCGGCCCGCGCGTCGGGGCCGAGCTGCGCCCAGCTGACGCCGCCGCCCGTGCGGTACGCCTCGACGAAGTCGTCGAACCGCCGACCGATCGCCACCGCGAAGCCGGCCAGCGGCGCGGTGTGCGCGAGGCTGTCGGGGTCGGTGAGCACCTCGACGGCGCCGGGCGCGACGCGGAACAGGCGCTCCGTCCCGGCGACGTCCGCGGGGCCGTCGGCCAACAGCCAGCCGCCCGCCGCCTGCTGCTCGAGCCACTCGCGGGCGTAGCGCTCGTGCGTGGAGGTGCGGCGGGCGAGCTCGACGGAGGTCAGCGGGCCGTCGTCGACGAGAGCCTGGTACCAGCCGAGCGTGCGGCCGAGGTGGAGGGCGAACGTGTCCAGCGCGCCGAGCGTGGCCGCGGCCACCCGCTGGGCGAACACGTCGCTGCCGGCGTCGGGGGCGGGAGTCTCGAACAGGTCGCTCGTCCCGACGGTGCTCATGGCTCCTGTGGCTCCCTCGTCGCTTCCCCGGGGAGGCGGGAGCGACCGCGCGATGGGTCGTCGTCGACCCCGGCCGGTTCTGTGAGAGGTCCATCGTGGTCTGTCACAGACCGGTATTTCAAGGTATGTCCAAGGGACGAGGAAAAGGGTAGTTTGCCCCTCACGTGCGCAGAGCGTACTCACCGGTAGCACACAGCGAGGAGATCTCGATGGGCCGTCGCGGGCAACTTCGGGTCATGACCATCTGCGCGACGACGGTCCTGGTGACCGCCGCCGCCGTGTCCCCGTCGTTCGGGGCGTCACCGCCGGACCCGGCCCGCTACACCGCCACGGCGCTCGCGCCGGACGGGCCCACCATCGCGACCGCGAAGGCGCCCAGCGCGAAGATCGCCCAGAGCGACCCGGCCCTGCTGACGAGCACGGACCCCGCACGCACGACCATCATGGTCAAGCTCGACTACGACTCCGCGGCGGCGTACGAGGGCGGCGTCGACGGGTTGGCCGCGACGAGCCCCGAGGTCACGGGCCAGCAGCTGGACACCAGCGACCCGGCCGTGGCGAGCTACCTCGACCACGTCGACGGGCAGGCGGCCGAGGCGGAGGCGGCGATCGTCGCCGCCGTCCCGTCGGCCGAGGTGACCGGCACGTTCAACGTGGCGTACGGCGGGCTGGCGGTGACCCTGCCGGAGAGCAGCGCCAAGGACCTGCTCGCGATCCCCGAGGTCGCGGCGGTGCAGGTGGACGCGATCGAGCACGTGCAGGTCGACGTGGCCGCCTCMAGTGCCGGCTCGCTGACCAGCGCCGCTCCCGCGCTGCAGAACGGCACGTCGGGCTTCATCGGCGCGGAGAAGGTGTGGCCGTCGCTGGGCGGGCGTGACCACGCGGGCCAGGGGCAGATCGTCGGCGTCATCGACACCGGCATCTGGCCCGAGCACCCCATGCTCAAGGACGTCGGGCTGCCCAAGCCCGCGGGCGGCCCGTGGGCCTGCCAGTTCGGGGACGGCAGCGCCGACCTCGGTGCCGCGTTCACCTGCAACAACAAGCTGATCGGCGCGTACACGTTCCTCGCCACGAACCTCTCGGCCGGAGGCCTCGGCGCCGGCGAGTACTGCGTCTCGGCCGCCCGCTGCTCGGCGCGCGACGCCGAGGGGCACGGCACCCACACCGCCACCACCGCGGCGGGCAGCTACGTCGCCAGCGCGCCGATGCTCGGCACCGACCGCGGGCCCGTCAGCGGGATCGCACCGGGGGCCTCGGTCATCGCCTACCGCGTGTGCTCGTCCGGCGCCGGCTGCTACCAGTCCGACTCGGTGGCGGCGATCCAGCAGGCGATCCTCGACGGCGTCGACGTCATCAACTTCTCGATCAGCGGCGGCAACAACGCCTACTCCGACCCGGTGGAGCTCGCGTTCCTCGACGCCACCGCAGCGGGCATCAGCGTCAACGCCTCCGCCGGCAACGACGGACCCGGCGCCGGCACGGCGAACCACGCGGGGCCGTGGGTCACCACGGTCGGCGCGTCGACGTCGGACCGCGCGTTCTCCTCGACCCTGACGCTGACCTCGTCGGACGGCGCGACCTACAGCAAGGTGGGCTCGACGATCACGACGGGCGTCACCGCGGTGCCGGTCGTCCTGGCCACGGCCGTGCCGGGGTACACGGGCGGCGCGCTCTGCCAGGCGCCGTTCGCGGCGGGATCCCTCACGGGACAGGTCGTCGTCTGCCAGCGCGGCGTCAACGGCCGCGTCGAGAAGGGCTTCAACGCGGCCCAGGGCGGCGCCGCCGGGATGATCCTGTACAACCCCACGGCGAGCGACACGGAGACGGACAACCACTTCCTGCCCGCCATCCACCTGGAGGGTCCGAACGACGAGCTCCTGGCGTTCCTCGCGGCGCACCCGGGCGTCACGGCGACGTGGGCCACGGGCCAGGTCGTGGCCAGCCAGGGCGACGTCATGGCCGGGTTCAGCTCGCGCGGCCCGCTCGGCGACTTCGTCAAGCCGGACATCACCGCGCCGGGCGTGCAGGTGCTCGCCGGCAACACGCCGACCCCGGTCGACGTCGCGTCCGGCCCGCCCGGCCAGCTGTTCCAGGCCATCGCGGGCACCTCGATGTCGAGCCCGCACGCAGCCGGCGTCTCGGTGCTCGTCCGCGCGGCGCACCCGAGCTGGAGCCCGGCCCAGGTGAAGTCGGCCCTCATGACGTCGTCGCTGCAGGCCGTCACCAACGTGGACGGGAGCCCGGCCGGCGTGTTCGACCGCGGCGCCGGATCGATCCGCGCCGACCGCGCGGTCGCGCCGACGGTGACCTTCGGGTACAGCAAGCAGGCGATCAACGACACGCTGACCGACGCGCTGCACCGGGTCGACCTCAACCTGCCGAGCATCGCGGTCAACCCGCTGCCCGGCGCGGTGACCACGACCCGCACGGCCAAGAACGTCTCGGGCGCCACCCAGACGTTCAAGGTCACGGCCACGGGTGCGGACGGTCTGCAGATCACGGTGTCTCCGTCGACGTTCACGCTGGGCCAGAACGCCAAGCAGAAGCTGACCGTCCTCGTCGACGGGACGGCGACGACGGCGGGCTGGCACACGGGGCAGATCACGATCAAGCCCACGCGCGGCAACGCGGCGGTGCTGCCCGTCGCGGTGAACACGGGTGACGCGGGGATCACGCTCGCGCAGTCGTGCGCGCCGACCACCATCGCGCGCGGCGCCCAGACCAGCTGCACGGTCACGGCGACGAACACGCTCCCGGTCGAGGCGAAGGCCAAGGTCGTCGTCTCCTCGCTGTCCGGTCTGCCGATCACCTCGGTGACGGCACCGGCCCGCAAGACCGCGCTCGGTGCCGTGTGGAACGGGACCCTGAGCCCGTCGCTGGCCCCCACGATCACGTCGATCACCCCGGGTGAGACGCCCGGGGGCGGGTACCTGCCGCTGTCGCTCTTCGGCATCGCGCCGGTGGCCGGGGTCGGTGACGAGACGATCACCAACTTCACCGTCCCCGAGTTCAAGTACGGTTCCGAGGTCTACACGCGGATCGGCGTCGACTCCAACGGGTACGTGGTCGTCGGCGGCGGGACCTCCGAGGACAACAACTGCTGCGACGTGCAGACGTTCCCCAACCCGGCGCGGCCGAACAACGTGCTGGCGCCGTTCTGGACCGACCTCAACCCGACGCCCGCCGCCGGCCGTCCCACCGCAGTGCGGGTCGGCAGCCTGACGGACGGCGTGAACAGCTGGCTCGTCGTGGACTACGACTCGGTGCCCGAGTACGGGACGACCGCGCCGAACTCGTTCCAGGTGTGGATCCAGACCGGGTCGACGGAGAGCGTCTCGTACGCCTACGGCGCCCTGAGCACGGTCGCCAGCGCGCTCGCCGCGGGAGCCGAGAACCGGGACGGCACCAGCGGGCAGAACCTGACGCCCGTCGCCAACGGCCAGTTCGTCGTCACGACGGCGGGCCCGACGCCCGGCGGCTCGGTCACGTTCGGCTACACGGCCACCGGCGTCACCAAGGGGACCTACACCCTGGCGGCGCAGCTGACGTCGCCCCTGCTGCGGACCACCTCGATCGCGCCCGTCGCGGTCACGGTCACCCGATAGCGGACGACCGACGGGCCCGGCGTACGCGCCGGGCCCGTCGGCGTGCTCAGCGCAGGACGTCGCGGAGCGCCTGCACGACCACCGGCCAGGCGGCCGAGGCGGGGTCGATGAGCTCGAAGTGGCCGGTGGCCGGGACCTCGACCAGCCGGACGCCCGTACCCGCGCAGTAGCCGCGGGACACGCCGACGGGCACGGTGTCGTCGACCTCGCCGTGCACGACCACGGCCGCCGCCGCCGGGGCACCGAGCACCGCGGGGTCGGCCGCCGCGAACCGTTCGGGGACCTCCTCTGCGTGGCCGCCGAGGAGCTCGGCGGCGGCGCCACGGCTCAGGCCGAGCCGGTCGACGGCCGCCAGGTCCGCCRCGGGCGCGAGCGCGAYGACGCCGCGCACGCGCGGTGGGGCCTCCGCCCGTCCGGGCGCCCCGGACGGGAGCCGGTCGCGCAGCGCGGCCCACAGGGCAAGGTGGCCGCCCGCCGAGTGGCCGACGTACGCGACCGAGTCGAGGTCGACCCGGTCGGCCAGGGCCTCCTCGAGGGCGTCCACGGCCCGGGCGACATCCGAGAAGGTGGTGGGCCAGCCCCCGCCACCGCCGACGCGGCGGTACTCGACGTTGGCCACGGCGTAGCCCTCGGCGGTCAGCGCGTCGGCGACGACGCGCACGTGCTGGCGGTCGTAGGCGACCCGCCAGAAGCCGCCGTGCAGCAGGACGACGAGCGCCGGTCGCCCCGATGTCGTCGGGAAGGACAGGTCGATCACCTGGTCGGGATGCTCCCCGTAGCGGAGGCTCTGCACCGGTGGAGACTACCGACGGCCCGGCGTCGGGCACGGCATAGTGGCCGGATGGACGAGAAGGAGACCCTGCACCGCTACCTGCGCGCCCAGCGCGCCAGCCTGCTCAGCAAGCTCGACGGCCTCGGCGAGTACGACGTCCGGCGGCCCATGACCTCGACGGGCACCAACCTGCTCGGCCTGGTGAAGCACGTTGCCAGCGTCGAGCTCGGCTACCTCGGCGAGGTGTTCGGCCGGCCCGCCGACCGCGAGGTGCCGTGGTTCGCCGACGACGCCGAGATCAACGCCGACATGTGGGCGCCCGCCGACCAGACCCGCGAGGAGATCGTCGAGCTGCACCGTTACTCCGCCGCGCACAGCGACGCGACCATCGAGGCGCTGCCGCTCGACGCGCCGGGGGACGTGCCGTGGTGGGGGGAGCGGCGGCACGTGACGCTGCACCAGATCCTCGTGCACCTGTGCGTGGAGACCGCCCGGCACGCCGGCCACGCCGACATCGTGCGCGAGCTCATCGACGGCGCGGTCGGCCGGCGGCCGGACGACCCGAACATCCCGGCGATCGACTGGCCGGCCTACCGCGCGCGTCTGGAGTCCGCGGCCCGGGAGGCCGGCGGGGGCTCATGACGGCAGGGTCAGGATCTCGGCCCCGTCGTCGGTGATCGCGATGGTGTGCTCGCGATGGGCCGTGCGGCAGCCCGTCGCGCTGCGGAGCGTCCACCCGTCGGGGTCGGTGACCAGCTCGGCGGTGTCCACCATGGCCCACGGCTCCAGGGMGAGCAGCAGCCCCGGGCGCAGCACGTACCCGCGACCCGGCCGGCCGGTGTTGGGCACGTGCGGGTCCTGGTGCATYGTCGACCCGATGCCGTGACCGCCGAAGTCGGTGTTGACGGGGTACCCGGCCGCGGTCAGGACGGTGCCGATCGCGTGGGAGAGGTCGCCGACGCGCGCTCCGGGCCCGGCTGCGGCGATCCCTGCGCGCAGCGCGCGCTCGGTCGTGTCGATCAACGCGACGCTCTCCGGGGCGCCCGGTCCGCCCACGACGAAGCTGAGGGCGGAGTCGGCGGCAACCCCGCCCAGGGTGACGGCGAGGTCGAGGGTGAGCAGGTCGCCGTCGGCGAGCGCGTGGTCGTGCGGCAGCCCGTGGAGCACGGCGTCGTTGACGGAGGTGCAGATGTAGTGGCCGAACGGTCCGCGGCCGAAGGAGGGCGCGTAGTCGACGTAGCACGACTGCGCGCCGGCGTCGCCGATCAGAGCCTGCGCCCACCGGTCGATGTCCAGCAGGTTCGTGCCGACCGCGGCGCGGCTCCGGAGGGTCTGCAGGATGTCGGCGACGAGGGCGCCCGTGACGCGTGCGCGGTCGACCTCCGCCGGGCTCAGGATCTCGATCATGGCGAACCTCTCTCGTACCAATAACTATCCCGGTCATACTATCCCGGGACTAGAATCGGCGGCATGGTCCGTCTTCCGCACACCGCAGCCGAGGTCGAGCGGGGCCGGCGTCTCGGCGCCCTGCTCCGCCGAGCCCGGGGAGAGCGGTCGATGCTCCTGACCGCGCTGGAGGCTCGCGTCTCGCCGGAGACGCTGCGCAAGATCGAGTCGGGCCGGGTCGCGACGCCCGCCTTCCCGACGGTCGCGGCGATCGCCGAGGTGCTCGGCCTGTCGCTCGACGAGGTCTGGGCGGAGATCAGCCGGCCCGAGCACGGTCCGGCGGCGTCGGGTCTGGACGCGAGCACGGCGGTCGCGTCGTAGCTCCCGAACGGGAGGGGTGCTCACCCCGGGCTGACGGGCGTCAGCCGACCGGTGCGGCGGGATCGACCGCCGCGCGGCTGCGCGCCGGCGTCACCAGGATCGCGACGCTGAGCACCAGCACCCACACGGGGAACACGAGCTGCGCCCACTTGTACGTGCCCGCCGCGAGCAGCAGCACCAGGGCGACCGCGTAGCCGGAGAACGCGATGACGCGGTGGACGGTGGCCGTGCGGAGCGCGACGGTGCTCACGGAGAGCGTGAACACGGCCGCCATCCGCATCGCGTAGACCGACACCAGCGTCTCGGTGGTGCCCTGGCCGAACGCCCAGATGCCGGCGTCGAGCTGGGCGTCGGGGACCATCCGCACCAGCGTGGTCGCGGTCACGGCGCCCTGGAACAGCATCGCGAGGAACAGCAGGCCGCTGCCGAGGAAGACGGTGGAGAAGAGCCGGTCCTCGACGTCGCCTAGCTGGTCACGCACCACGCCGATGAACCAGAGGAACGCGATGCCGGCGAACGGGACGAGGTTGAGGGAGAGGCGGACCAGCGTCTGCCGGCTGTGGCTGAGCTCCGCCTGCTCGAGGTTCCCGCCCGCCACCCCGACCCGGAGCATCACCAGGGCGGCGACGAGCAGGACGCCGAACAGGATCCCCGCGACGGCGGCGGACCGCCGGCTGCGCCAGCGGCGCGCGGTGAGGACGGCGGCGGGTGTGGTCACGGGCTCATCCTGGCAGGGGCCGGTGCTGCGGTCAGTGGGACTCGCGCGAGACCCGGTCGCCGCTGCCGCCGACGAGGAAGTCGAGGTCCGCGCCGGTCTCCGCGCCCTGCACGGTCTCGACGTAGAGCTTCTCCCAGCCGCGCGTCGGTCGGGCCAGCGCGTCCACCAGGGCCGCGGCGGGCGTCCGGGCCTCGAGGTCCGCGTCGACGGAGAGGCTGCGGCCGGCGACGTCGAGCGTGATGAGGTCGCCGGTGCGCACCAGGGCGAGCGGCCCGCCCGCCGCGGCCTCGGGCGCCACGTGCAGCACGACCGTGCCGTACGCCGTCCCGCTCATGCGGCCGTCGCACACCCGGACCATGTCGCGCACTCCCTGCTGCAGCAGCCTGGTCGGGAGCGGCAGGTTGGCCACCTCCGGCATCCCGGGATAGCCGCGTGGCCCGCAGCCGCGCAGCACGAGCACGCTGTCGGCGTCGACCTCGAGGTCGGGGTCGTCGATGCGGGCGTGGAGGTCCTCCACCGAGTCGAAGACGACGGCGCGCCCCCGGTGCTGGAGCAGGTGCGGTGACGCGGCGGCGGGCTTGATGATGGCGCCGGCGGGCGCGAGGTTGCCGCGCAGGACCGCGATGCCGGCGTGCGGCTGCAGCGGCTCGGCGCGCACGCGGATCACGTCGGGGTCCCAGATCTGCGCTCCGGCCAAGGAGTCGACGAACGGGGCGCCGGTCACGTCGACGGCCGTCGGGTCGAGCAGGTCGACCACCTCGCGCAGCACCGCCGCCAGGCCGCCCGCACGGTAGAGGTCCTCCATCAGGTACGTGCCCGACGGCTGGAGGTTGACCAGCAGCGGCACGTCCGCGCCGATGCGGTCGAAGTCGTCGAGCGTGAGCGGCACGCCGAGCCGCCCGGCGATCGCGAGCAGGTGGACCACGGCGTTGGTGGACCCGCCGAGCGCGGCCAGCGCGACGATGGCGTTGCGGAACGAGCCCGCCGACAGGACCCGGCTCGGGCGGCGATCGGCGGCGACCATCTCGACCACCAGGCGCCCGGTCTCGTGCGCGCGGCCGAGCAGGCGGCTGTCGGGCGCCGGGATGCCCGCGGTCCCCGGGAGCACCGTGCCGAGCGCCTCCGCGAGCAGCCCCATCGTCGACGCCGTGCCCATGGTGTTGCAGTGCCCGCGGCTGCGGATCATGGACGACTCGGAGTCGAGGAACGCCGCCTCGCTCAAGGTCCCCGCCCGCACCTCCTCGCTGAGCCGCCACACGTCGGTGCCGCAGCCGAGCGGCACGCCGCGGAAGGTGCCGGTGAGCATCGGCCCACCCGGGACGACGACCGCGGGGAGGTCGACCGACGCGGCCGCCATGAGCAGCGACGGGATGGTCTTGTCGCAGCCGCCCAGCAGGACGACACCGTCGATCGGGTTGGCCCGCAGCATCTCCTCGGTGGCCATCGCGGCCATGTTCCGCCAGAGCATGGCGGTCGGCCGGACCTGCGTCTCGCCCAGCGACACCACGGGCAGGTCCAGCGGGATCCCGCCTGCCTCCCAGATGCCGCGCTGCACGTGCTCGGACACCTCGGTCAGGTGCCGGTTGCAGGGCGTGAGGTCGGACGCGGTGTTCGCGATGGCGATGTGCGGCCGGCCGGAGAACGCCGACTCGGGCAGGCCGCGCCGCATCCAGGCCCGGTGGATGTAGGCGTTGCGGTCGCGTCCCTCGTACCACTGCGCGCTGCGGAGCTCCGGCATCTGTCTTCCATCTATCGGAACGCTGGATGGACATGTGGAACATGGGTACGGTACCCCCATGGCGGCCGACGGCGCAGGCACCCTCGTGGGGTCGGATCGCGTGCTCGGGATCCTCGCCGAGCTGGCGCGGCACCCCGACGGCATCACGCTGGACGACATGGCCCGCGCCGCCGCGAGCCCCAAGCCCACCGTGCACCGTGCGCTCGCGTCGCTGGGCCGCTTCGGGTTCGCGGCGCGCGACGGCCGAGGGCGGTACGTGCTGGGCGACGAGTTCCTGCGCCTGGCGTTCGCGCACCACGAGGCCCGACCCGACCACGTGCGCATCACCCCGGTGCTCGCCGAGCTGGCCGAGCACTACGGCGAGACGGCGCACTACGCGGTCCTCGACGGCGACACCGTGGTCTACCGCTCCAAGGTCGACCCGCCGTCCGGGGCTGTCCGGCTGACGTCGACCGTCGGCGGCCGCAACCCGGCCCACAGCACGGGCGTGGGCAAGCTTCTGCTCGCCTGGGAGCTGCCCGACGACGACGCCGTCGCGCGATGGGTGGGGGACCGCACGCTGGAGCGACGCACCGACCGCACCCTGACCACGGCCGACGCCCTGACCGCGGAGCTGCGCGCGATCCGGGCGCAGGGCTATGCGGTCGACGACCAGGAGAACGAGCCGGGCATCGTCTGCGTGGCCGTGCCCGCGTTCCTCACGTCGCCGACGCGCCCCAGCGGGGCCGTGAGCCTCTCGGCGCCGCAGTACCGCACGCCGCTCGCCGACCTCGTGGCTGCACTGCCGGCCATCCGGGCCACGCTCGAGGCGCACCGGTGAGCCCCGCCCGCTGGACCGCCGCGGTTGCGTCCGACGAGGTCTACGGCCTGGGGGAGGGCCCGCTGTGGGACGGGCCGCGCCGGCGCGTCCTCTGGGTCGACATCGACGCGGGCACCGTGCACGAGGGCCGGCTCGACGGCGACCGCGTCGTCCCGGTGCGCAGCACCCACGTGGACCGCACCGTCGGGGCCGTCGTCGCCTCGGCCGACGGACAGCTGCTGGTCGCCGGCGCGCAGCGCACCTTCCCCGGCGGTGCCGTGACCGAGGGGCCCCGCCGGCTCAACGACGGCGCGTGCGACCCCGCCGGCAGGTTCCTGGTGGGCACCCTGGCGCTCGACGGCGAGGACCGGGGCCAGCAGCTGGTCCGGATCGAGCCCGGCGGGTCCACCACCGTGCTGGACGACGACCTCGGCCTGTCCAACGGGCTCGCGTGGAGCGTCGACGGCGGTCTCTTCTACTCCACCGACACCACCGGCCGGGTGATCCACGTCCGCACCTACGACGCGTCGACGGGTGCCGTCGGCCGCCGGCGGGACTGGCTCCGGTTCGACGACGAGTCGCCCGACGGGCTGTGCGTCGACGCCGAGGACCACCTCTGGATCGCGATGTGGGGCGGCAGCCAGGTCCGCCGCTACACGCCCGCCGGCGAGCTGGTCGGGATCCTCGACGTGCCGGCGCCCCACACCACGAGCGTCGCGTTCGTCGGCGACCGGCTGGACCGCCTGCTCGTCACGTCGGCGACCGCCGAGCTCTCGCCGGCCGACCGCGCGGCACACCCCGACTCGGGCCGGCTGTTCCTCGCGCACGTCGGCGTCGCCGGGCACCCGGTGACGCCCTGGTCCGGCCCCTGACTGGAGACCCTCATGCACCTGATGCGCCTCGGACCGCACGGAGCCGAGCKGCCTGCCGTCCGCGTCGACGACGAGAGCTACGTCGACGTGTCGGACGTCGTGCACGACGTCGACGGCGCCCTCCTGGCGACCGGGCTCGACCCGCTGCGTGACGTCGTCGCCGACCGCGTCGCCGCCGGCCGGGTCGAGCCGCTGCGGGGGCTGCGGATCGGTGCGCCGATCGCCCGGCCCCACCAGATCCTGTGCATCGGCCTCAACTACCGCGACCACGCCGCCGAGACGGGGCAGGCCGTGCCCGACGAGCCGATCCTGTTCACCAAGTCGCCGAACACGCTGGTCGGGCCGCACGACGACCTGCGGCAGCCCCGCGGCTCGACCAAGCTGGACTGGGAGGTCGAGCTCGGCGTCGTGATCGGGCGGCGCGCGAGCTACCTCGAGGACCGGGACGCGGCGCGCGGCGTGATCGCGGGGTACGTGGTCTGCAACGACGTGAGCGAGCGGGCGTTCCAGATCGAGCGCGGCGGGCAGTGGTCGAAGGGGAAGTCGGCGGAGACCTTCAACCCCGCGGGACCCTGGCCGGCGACTCCCGACGAGATCGAGGACGTCCTCGACCTGCGCATGTGGCTCGACGTCAACGGCGTCCGGCGGCAGGACGGCAGCACGTCGACCATGGTGTTCGACCCGTACGAGATCGTCCGGTACCTGAGCCAGTTCATGGTGCTGGAGCCCGGCGACCTCATCAACACCGGGACGCCGCCCGGCGTCGGCATGGGGCTGCGGCCGCCGGTCTACCTCCAGCCCGGTGACGTCGTCGAGCTGGGCATCGACGGCCTCGGCGCCCAGCGCCAGGTCGTGGTGGCGCCGCGCTGATGCGGGCGTTCGTGCTGACCGGTCCGCGCGCCGGGGAGGTGCAGGAGGTCGAGGCGCCCGTGGCCGCGGCCGGACAGGTGGTGGTCGACGTCGAGCGGGTGGGCGTCTGCGGCACGGACGTCGAGTTCTTCACCGGCGAGATGCAGTACCTGGGCACCGGCCTCGCCGAGTACCCGCTGCGACTTGGGCACGAGTGGTGCGGGACCGTGTCCGCCGTCGGACCGGACGTGGATCCCGCCTGGGTGGGACGGCGGGTCACTGGCGACACCATGCTCGGGTGCGGGCGGTGCGCACGGTGCCGCGCCGGTCGCCAGCACGTGTGCGCGGACCGCTTCGAGATCGGGATCAGCGGGGGCTGGCCCGGCGCCCTCGCCGAGCAGCTGCCGGTGCCCGTCACCGCGCTGCAGCCGCTCCCCGACTCGGTCGACGCGACGCTCGGCGCGCTGGTGGAGCCCGGCGGCAACGCCTTGCGCGCCGTCCGCGGTGCCGCCCTCGAGGCCGGCGAGCGGCTGCTCGTCCTCGGGCCCGGCGCCATCGGCCTGCTCGCGGCGCAGATCGCCCTGGCCCAGGGCCTCGACGTGCACCTGCTGGGTCGTAGCGCCACCTCGATGGACTTCGCCCGGTCGATCGGTTTCGACCAGGTGTGGACCCGCGCGACCCTGCCGGACCTGCCCTGGGACGCCGTCCTCGACGCGACGAACGGTGCGGCGATGCCCGCGCTCGCGGCCGAGCTCGTCGAGCCCGCGCGGCGCGTCGTCTACATCGGGCTGTCCACCGAGCCGAGCCTGGTCGACACCCGGCTGCTGGCGCTCAAGGACGTCACCGCCGTCGGCGTGCTCAGCGCGTCCGGCGGCCTCGCGGGGATCGTCGACCTCTACGCCTCGGGCGCGGTCGACCCCCGGCCGCTCGTCGCCGCGACCGTGGGGCTCGACGACGTCGCCGACGTCCTGGGCGGGCGCTCCTGGGGCGCGGCACCGAAGATCCACGTCGACCCGAGGGGCTGAACCGTGCGCGCACTCGTCTTCCGCGGACCGTGGGACCTGGCGGTCGAGGACCGGCCGGAGCCGTCACCCGGGCCGGCCGACACGCTGMTGGAGATCCTGGCCACCGGGATCTGCGGCTCCGACCTGCACGGATACACCGGCGACACCGGACGTCGGCACCCCGGGCAGGTCATGGGCCACGAGACCGTCGGCCGCGTGCTCGAGGACCGGACCAGCACCTACGCGCCCGGCTCGGTGGTGACGGTCAACCCGGTGCTCGGGTGCGGCCGGTGCGCGGCGTGCACGGCTGGCCAGGCACAGCGCTGCCCGCAGCGGCGCGTGATCGGCGTCCAGCCCGAGCTCAGCGCGGCGTTCGCCGAGCGCATGGTCGCGCCCACGCGCAACGTCGTCCGGCTGCCCGACGGCACCCCGCCCCACCTCGGCGCGCTCGTGGAGCCGCTCGCCGTCGGGTTCCACGCGGTGCAGCGCGGGGGCTTGGGCGCGGACGACGAGCTTCTCGTCATCGGTGGCGGACCCATCGGCCAGGCGGTCGCGCTGGCCGCGCGGCGGCTCGGCGCCACGGACGTCGTCGTCGCCGAGCTCGACGCGCACCGCCGCGACCTGCTGACGCGTCTGGGGTTCACCGCCGTCCACCCCGACGCCCTCGGTGGCCGCCACCCGACGCTCGTCGTCGACGCCGTCGGGTCCAGCCGCACGCTCKGCACGGCCCTCGAGGTGTCGGCGCCGGGCGCGCGGATCGTCCTGGTCGGCATGGCGGCGCCGACCGTGGAGCTGGCGGCGTACGCGGTCAGCACCGGCGAGCGCTCGATCGTCGGCACGTTCTCCTACGACGACGCCGCGTTCGTCGACACCGCCGCGTGGGTGGGCGCCCACGCTGACTCGCTCGAGCCGCTGGTGGAGGCCCACGTCGACCTCGACCACGCGCCCGACACCTTCCGCGCCCTGGCCCGGGGCGAGCTCACCGCCAGCAAGGTGCTGGTCCACCCGCAGGAGAGACCATGACCGACTTCGCCGGACTGACCGCCATCGTGACCGGCGGGGAGAGCGGCATCGGCGCCGCGACCGTCGCCCTGCTCCGGGCGCGCGGCGCGCGGGTGGCCAGCCTCGACCCGACCGCTGGCCCGCACTCCGCGAGCGACCTGGGCGTGGTCTGCGACATCTCCGACCGCGCGTCGGTCGACGCGGCCGTCGCGCGGGTGGTCGACGCGTTCGGCGGCCTCGACGTGCTGGTGAACAATGCCGGGATCGGCGCGGTGGGGGACGTCACCGCGAACGACGACGCCGAGTGGACGCACGTGCTCGACGTCAACGTGGTGGGCACCGCCCGGGTGTCCCGTGCGGCGCTGCCGCACCTGCGCGCGTCGGGCAGCGCCGCGATCGTGCACACGTGCTCGATGGTGGCCGCTGCCGGCTACCCGCAGCGCGCCCTCTACTCGGCGAGCAAGGGCGCCATCGCTGCGCTCACGCTGGCGATGGCCGCCGACCACGTGCACGAGGGGATCCGCGTCAACGCGGTGCTCCCCAGCACGACGCAGACCCCCTGGGTCGAGCGGCTCCTCGCGGCCGCGGACGACCCGCCGGCGGCGGCCGCCGCGCTGCGCGCGCGCCAGCCGATCGGGCGCCTGGTGTCCGCCGAGGAGGTCGCGTACGCCATCGCCTACCTGGCCAGCCCGCTCGCCGGGTCCACCACGGGCACGCTGCTGGGCGTCGACGGGGGCGCGGTCGGGGTGCGGGTACCGCCCCGGAGCTAGTCGGGAGCGCCGCCGCGGACGAACGCGTCGCGGGGGTGCTGGACGTTGGCCAGCGACACGATGTCGCGCCCGAAGACGCCCATCGACAACCACCCGGCCAGCACCCGGATCTTGCGCTCCCAGGTGGGCACGGCCAGCACGTGGTAGCCCCGGTGCATGAGCCAGGCCGGCAAGCCCTTCACCACGATGCGGTGGTACTGGAAGATGCCGTGCCCGACCCCGAGCGTCGCGACCACCCCGAGGGTCGGGTGCACGTAGTCCTTCGTCTGCTGCCCGCGCAGGACGGCCGCGATGTTCCTGGCGAGGTGCCGGCCCTGGCGGACCGCGTGCTGGGCGTTCGGCACGGTGCGCCGGCCCGGGAGGTCCGCGGCGAGGTCCGGGACGGCGGCGTCGTCGCCGGCTGCCCAGGCGTCCGGCACCGGCGCGCCGCGCGGGCCGACCCGCAGGTCCGCCCCGACCAGCAGGTACCCGCGCTCGTCGACCGGGAGGTCGGTGTTGCGGGCGACCACCGGGTTGGCGGCGTTGCCGGCGGCCCACACGATCAGCTCGGAGTCGAACTCCTCGCCGGTCGAGAGCACGACGTGCCCGTCCACGGCGGACACCAGCTGCGTGCTCAGGTGCACCCGGGCGCCGCGGGACTCGAGGTTGCGGACCACCCACCGCCCGGGACCGTCGGTCACCTCGGGCAGGATCCGGCCCGCGGCCTCGACCAGGTGGAAGGCGAGCTCCGTGGCACTCAGCTCCGGGTAGGAGCGCAGCAGCACGGTGGCCAGCGACAGCAGCTCGCCGAACCCCTCGACGCCGGAGAACCCGCCCCCCACGAACGTCACCGTGAGGAGCCGCCGACGCTCCGGCCCGGCAGGGAGCACCGACGCGCGGTCGAACGCCGTCAGCAGCGCGTCGCGGATGGCGACCGCCTCCTCGACGTGCTTCATGCCGATCGCGTTCTCGGCGACGCCCGGGATGGGGAAGGTGCGCGTGACGGCGCCCGCGGTGACGACGACCAGGTCGTAGGCGAGCTCGAGGTCGTCACCGTCGGGCGGTCGGATCACGACGGTCCTGCGCGCGTGCTCGACCCTGACCACCTGCCCGGCGATGACGCGCGTGCGCTTGAGGTGCCGGCGCAGCGAGACGGCCGCGTGGCGCGCCTCGATCGAGCCGGCCATCACCTCGGGCAGGAACGGCTGGTAGGTCATGTACGGGCGCGGGTCGATCACGGTGATCCGCGCCTCGTCGGGACGCAGCGTCTTCTCCAGGTTCCATGCGGCATAGAAGCCCGAGTAGCCACCGCCGACGACAACGATCCTCTTCACGCTCACACCCTCTCGACCGGGCCGGGCTCCGGAACGTGACACCTCAGGCCGCCGGCGCGAACTGCCGCAGCTTGGTCGGGCTGGTCACGATGAACACGCGGTCGATGCCGCGGTCGGACGCGTCGACCGCCAGCAGCGCCTCCGCCTGACCGTCCGCGGACGTGACCAGCAGCGCCGACCCGCCGTTGGCGTCCACGATCCGCAGGGTCGACTCGTTCCAGTACTTGCGCAGGATGTTGTCCAGCAGCGTCACCGTCCGGGCGCGGCCGTGCAGCTCCACGCGCGCGGCGTGCACCTCGCCGCCGCCATCGGGACGGACGACGACGTCGTCGGCCAGCAACCGCTCGAGCTCGGCGAGGTCGCCGCCGCGGGCGGCCGCGACGAACGACTCGAGCAGCCGCCGCCGCTCGGCGGGCGGCGCGGGCGCGGCGCGGTCCTGMTCGAGCCG
>NZ_JBFUKJ010000017.1:0-180388 GCF_056400905.1 Cellulomonas sp. P4_H12 | reverse complement strand
GTCCCGCCGGCCCCGCCGGTCCCGCCCGCGGCCCCTCCGGTGGCGCCGCCCGCACCGCCCGTCGCGCCGCCCCCGCCCAGCTACGGGCAGCCGCCGGCCGGTGCCTACCCGCCGCCCCCCGGTTACGGGCAGCCGCCTGCCGGCTACCCCCCGCAGGGCTCGCCGTACGGTCAGCCGGCCTCCGGCGGCTATCCGCCGCCCGCGCCCCCCTACGGCCAGGCTCCTCCGGGCTCCTACCCGCCGCCCGCGGGCGGCTACGGCGCGCCCATGGTGCAGCCGTCGCCGATCGGCGAGTCCTACTCCTACGGGTGGCGGAAGTTCACGAGCCACGGCGGCCTGTTCATCGGTGCCGCGCTGGTGTGGTTCGTCGCCGCCATCGTCGTGTTCACGATCGTCGCGCTGATCTTCGGCGGCTTCGCCTCGCTGTTTGACCCGAACGGCAACGGCATCGGCAGCGGCATGGGCTTCGGCATCTCGTTCGGGCTCATCGTGTTCTACGCCGCGGTCGCGCTCATCGGGTACCTGATCCAGGCGGCCTTCATCCGAGCGGCGCTGACCGTGACCGAGGGGCGCGAGCTGTCGTTCGGCGACTTCTTCAAGTTCGTCGACGCGGGTCCGATCATCCTGACCGCGCTGCTGCTGGCGGCGATCGGCGTAGTGCTGAACCTCATCCCGTTCTTCGGCGGGCTGGTCGCGCTCGTCGTGAACTTCCTGCTGCTGTTCACGTTCTGGTTCGTCATCGACAAGCACCTGTCGCCCGTCGACGCGATCAAGGCGAGCTACCAGCTCATCACGGCGAACCTGTCGATCACGATCCTGTTCTACCTGCTCAGCATCGTGATCCTCTTCGCCGGGGCGATCCTGTGCGGGATCGGCCTCCTCGTGGCCGTGCCGGTCGTGCTCCTCGCGACGGCGTTCCTGTTCAAGCGGCTGCTGGGCGACCCGATCGCCGCCTGAGGACGGCACGGTGTGCCCGGTCACCCGGAGGGCGACCGGGCACACCCTGCACCGTCATGCCGTGACGAAGTCGATGAGCTCCTCGACGCGCCCGAGCAGGCTCGGCTCCAGGTCGGCGTAGCTGCGCACCGAGCGCAGGATGCGCTGCCAGGCGCGCGCGACGTCGGCCTGCTCGTCGGCGGGCCAGCCCAGCTCGCGCAGGATGCCGCGCTTCCACTCCGTGCCTCGCTCGATGACGGGCCACGCGGACAGGCCCACGCGTTCGGGGCGGACGGCCTGCCACACGTCCACGTAGGGGTGGCCGAGCACGAGCACCGAGCCGGCCGGCATCCCGCGGACGGCGTCGGCGGCGATCCTGCTCTCCTTCGATCCCGTGACGAGGTGGTCGACGAGCACGCCGACCCGGCGCCCCGGTCCCGGCGAGAAGTCGCGAAGGGCGTCGGCGAGGTTGTCGACGCCGTCGAGCAGCTCGACCACGACGCCCTCGAGGCGCAGGTCGTCGCCCCAGACCTTCTCCACCAGCTCGGCGTCGTGCTTGCCCTCGACCCAGATGCGGCTGCCGCGCGCGACCCGCGCCCGGGCGTCGTGGACCGCGACCGAGCCCGAGGCGGTCCGCGTGGGCCGAGCCGGCGCCGGCGCGCGGACGGGCGCCGTGAGGGCCACGGGCTCGCCGTCCAGCCAGAATCCCCGTCCCAGCGGGAAGGTGCGGGTGCGGCCGCGGCGGTCCTCGAGCACGACCACGTGCTGGCCGCCCGACTTCTCCACCCGGACGACGGCACCGACCCACCCGGTGGTGACCTCCTCGACGACGAGGCCGGTGTCGGCGGGCTGCGGGCGGCTGGTGCGGGCGGGTCGGTGGTGCGTCGAGGCGGTACCCCCGAGCACGTCCGAGCCGTAGCGGTCGTCGTTCACCCGGGCAGCCTAGGGGGCCGCGCGGGCGGCCCGGCCGAGGCGCGCACCGGTCGCCCCGTGGGTGTCGGCTCCGCGGCGTAGCATTGGCACTCGCGCGTGGGGAGTGCTACCCATCTGAGCATCGGAGGAGGCGACATGAGCGAGGACCGACGGCTGGACGTGCTGCGGGCGATCGTCGAGGACTACGTCGCCACGAAGGAGCCCGTCGGATCGCGCGCGCTGGTGGAGCGGCACTCCCTGGGTGTCTCGCCCGCGACGATCCGCAACGACATGGCCGCCCTCGAGGAGGGCGGCTTCATCGCCCAGCCGCACACCTCCGCCGGGCGCGTGCCGACGGACAAGGGCTACCGGCTGTTCGTCGACCGGCTGTCCACCGTCAAGCCGCTGTCCAGCCCCGAGCGGCGCGCGATCGGTGCGTTCCTCGAGAGCGCGCAGGACCTGGACGACGTCGTGGACCGCGCGGTCCGGCTCATCGCGCAGCTGACGCAGCAGGTCGCCGTCGTGCAGTACCCGTCGCTGCGGCGCTCGGCGCTCCGGCACGTCGAGCTCGTCCCCGTCGGTGCGCGGCACCTCCTGGTCGTGCTCATCACGGACACGGGGCGGGTCGAGCAGCGCACGCTCGAGCTCGCTCTCGACCTCGACGAGTCGGTCATCGCGCGCCTGCGCTCGCGCCTGAACGTCAGTGCGGCCGGCCGCCGCCTCTCCGAGCTGCCGGTGGCGCTCGGCGAGCTCGCGGAGGCCTTCGCCCCCGCCGACCAGGCCCTCGTGGCCGCCGTCGTCGCGGTGGTCGAGGAGACCCTGGCGCAGGAGAGCGAGGAGCGCGTCGTGCTGGCCGGCACCGCGAACCTGGCGCGGGTCGGCGGGACCGACGTCCGCGCGATCGGCCCGGTCCTGGAGGCGCTGGAGGAGCAGGTCGTGCTGCTGCGGCTGCTGTCCGAGATGGCCGAGGACTCGGCGACGGTCTCCGTGCGGATCGGGCGCGAGAACCAGCACGACGGGCTGTTCGAGACGAGCTTCGTGACCACCGGCTACGGCGACGAGGGCGGGGGATCGGTGGCCCGCGTCGGCTCGATCGGCCCGCTGCGGATGGACTACCCCGGCACCATGTCGGCGGTCCGCGCGGTGGCGCGCTACCTGACGCGCATCCTGGCGCAATGACCCGCACCCCGACCCCGGCACCGACCTGCACGAACACCTGCGGACCGACCCGTGCGCAGAACCTGTCACCGACAGCTGGAAGTGAGCACCCCCTCTCGTGACCGACTACTACGAGGTCCTCGGCGTCCCGCGTGACGCGAGCCCCGAGCAGATCAAGAAGGCGTACCGCAAGCTCGCCCGCGAGCACCACCCCGACGTCGCGGGCGTGGACGCGGGCTCCGAGGACAGGTTCAAGGACGTGTCGCGCGCGTACGACGTCCTGGGCAACCCGGAGAAGCGCCGCGCGTACGACCTCGGCGGCGACCCGTCCTCGCCCGGCGGCGGCATGGGGGGCGGGTTCGGCTTCCAGGACATCTTCGAGACGTTCTTCGGCGCCGCGACCGGCGCGGCGGCGCAGCGGGGCCCGATCCCGCGCGCCCGGCGCGGGCAGGACGCGCTCGTGCGGCTCGACCTCGACCTCGCGGAGGTCACGTTCGGCGTCCACAAGGATGTGCCGGTGGACACCGCGGTGGTGTGCCCGACCTGCAGCGGCTCGTGCTGCCGCCCCGGCACCTCGCCGCGCACCTGCGAGGTCTGCGGCGGCCGCGGCTCGGTGCAGCGGGTCGCCCGGTCGTTCCTCGGCCAGGTCATGACGACGCAGCCCTGCGCCGCGTGCCACGGCTTCGGCACCGTCATCCCCGAGCCGTGCACCGAGTGCTCCGGCGAGGGTCGCGTGCGGTCGCGCCGCACGCTCAGCGTGGACGTGCCCGCCGGTGTCGACACGGGTACCCGCATCAAGCTCACGGGCCAGGGCGAGGTCGGCCCCGCCGGCGGCCCGGCCGGCGACGTCTACCTCGAGGTGCGCGAGCGCAAGAACGACACGTTCGTGCGCCGCGGCGACGACCTGCACGCCACGCTCGAGGTCCCGATGACTGCGGCCGCCCTCGGCACCGTCCTCACGCTGGACACCCTGGACGGGGCCCGCGAGGTCGACCTGCGGCCGGGCACGCAGCCCGCGCAGGTGGTCACGATCAAGGGCCTCGGCGTGGGTCACCTGCACGCGGCCGGCCGCGGTGACCTGCACGTCCACGTCGAGGTGCAGGTGCCCACGGCGATGGACGACGAGCAGGCCGAGCTGCTGCGCCGGCTGGCGACGCTGCGCGGCGAGGAGCGTCCCGAGGCGCGGCTCGCCGCGTCGAACACGGGCGTCTTCGCCAAGCTGCGCGACAAGCTCTCGGGCCGCTGAGCATGACGGCGCCGACCGCGTCATGAGCGCGCCCGTCTTCCTGGCGGAGCCCGGGTCGCTGGACGGCGTGACCGACGGCGGCACGTACCTGCTCGGCGGCGCCGAGGGCCGCCACGCCGGGGTCGTGCAGCGCCGGGGGCCGGGCGAGCGGGTGGACGTCGTCGACGGCTCGGGCGTGCGCCTGGTCGGGGTGGTCGGCGCCGTCACGGCGGACGGCGTGCTCGTGCAGGTGCAGCAGCGTGTCGTCGAGCCGGCGCCCGACGTCGCGCTCGTGCTCGTGCAGGCGCTGGCCAAGGGCGATCGCGACGAGATGGCGATCGAGGCCGCCACCGAGGTCGGCGTCGACGCCGTGGTGCCGTGGCAGGCGGAGCGCTCGATCGTCGTGTGGCGCGGCGACCGGGCAGCGAAGAGCCGGGCGCGCTGGCTGGGCACCGTGCGGGCGGCCGCGAAGCAGTCGCGACGCGCCCGCGTGCCCGACGTCGAGCTGGCCGTCGACGGGCGGAGTCTGGCCGAGCGCGTCCGCACGGTCGTCGCGGCCGGCGGGGTCGCTCTCGTGCTGCACGAGGACGCCACCGACGCCATCGCGGCGGCCGCGCTTCCGGGCACGGGGGAGTGCCTCGTCGTGGTCGGCCCCGAGGGCGGCATCGGCGAGAGCGAGCTCGGGCGTCTGGTGGAGGCGGGGGCGCGGTCCGTCCGGCTGGGTCCGCACGTCCTGCGGACGTCGACGGCCGGGCCGGTCGCGCTGGCGCTGCTCGCCGAGCGGCTGGGTCGCTGGGCATGAGCGCCAATCCTGTGGGTGTCGGCTCGTAGACTGTCGTCGTCTGCCCGGGACACCTGGGCCTGACCCGCACACCACCACCGACCTAAGGAGCGCACGGCGCACGCCGAGCACATGGCCGAGTCCACATCCGCAGAGCGGCCCTCCGGGGCACCCGCGCGCGTCGAGCACCGCATCAGCGTCCCGTCCGAGGTCTCGATGGTCGAGCTGCTCGGGCTCCGGGACGAGGTGCTCCGAAGCATCGAGTCCGGGTTCACCAGCGTCGACATCCACGTCCGCGGCAACGAGGTGACCCTCGCCGGGCCGGTCGGCGACGTGGCGCTCGTGTCGCGGCTGGTGGACGAGCTGGTCGAGATGGCGGCCGGCGGCACGCCGCTGACGCCCGACGTGGTGACCCGCTCCGTCGCCATGCTCACCGCCGCGTCGACGGCGCGGCCGGCGGACGTCCTCTCGTTCAACATCCTCACGGGCCGCGGCCGCACCATCCGGGCCAAGACGCCGGGCCAGAAGGACTACGTCGACGCGATCGACCGGCACACCGTGACGTTCGGCATCGGGCCCGCCGGAACCGGCAAGACGTACCTGGCCATGGCCAAGGCCGTGCAGGCGCTGCAGGACCGCAAGGTGCACCGCATCGTGCTCACGCGGCCCGCGGTCGAGGCGGGCGAGCGGCTGGGGTTCCTGCCGGGCAGCCTGTCCGACAAGATCGACCCCTACCTGCGGCCGCTGTACGACGCGCTGCACGACATGGTGGACGCCGAGTCGATCCCGCGCCTCATGGAGGCCGGCACCATCGAGGTGGCGCCGCTCGCGTACATGCGCGGCCGCACCCTGAACGACGCGTTCATCATCCTCGACGAGGCGCAGAACACCTCCGTGGAGCAGATGAAGATGTTCCTGACCCGCCTCGGCTTCGGCTCGAAGGTGGTGGTCACGGGCGACATCACGCAGGTCGACCTCCCGTCGTCGCAGACCTCCGGCCTGCGCGTGGTCGAGCAGATCCTCAGCGGGGTCGACGACGTCGCGTTCTGCCGCCTGACCTCGTCGGACGTGGTCCGGCACCGCCTGGTCAGCGAGATCATCGACGCGTACGCGCGCTGGGACAGGAGCTGAGGCGGCCATGAGCGTCGAGGTCAACAACGAGTCCGGGTACGACGTCGACGAGGCGGAGTTCGCCGCGCTGGCCCGCTACGTGCTGGACGAGATGCACGTGCACCCGCAGACCGACGTGTCGATCCTGCTCGTCGGCACGGACGTGATGACGGACCTGCACGTGAAGTGGATGGACGAGCCCGGGCCGACGGACGTGCTGTCCTTCCCGATGGACGAGCTCCGGCCCGGGCGCGAGGGTGACCCGACGCCCGCCGGCCTGCTCGGCGACGTCGTGCTCTGCCCCGAGGTCGCGGCGCAGCAGGCGCGCACGGCGGGACACTCGACGGCCGAGGAGCTCCTGCTCCTGACCACCCACGGGATCCTGCACCTGCTCGGCTACGACCACGCGGAGCCGGAGGAGGAGAAGGAGATGTTCGCCCTCCAGCGTCGGCTGCTGCTGACGTTCCTGGCGTCGCGATGACGGACATCCCCGTCGCGCTCCTCATCGTCGTCGCCGTCCTGGGCATCGCCGCGGCCGCTGCCCTCTCCGCCGGTGAGGTGGCCGTCGTGCGCATCTCGCGCGCCGCGGTGACCGAGCTGCTGGCCGAGCGCGACCCGGCGGCCGGACGCGTCCGCGCCCTCACGGAGCAGCCGACCCGGGTCGCCTCGGCGGCGGCGTTCGTGCGGCTGCTGGCCGAGATGACCGCGACCGTGTGCATCACGCTGATCGTCGGCTCCACCGGCCTATCGTGGTGGGCGGTCCTGCTGGTCGCGCTCGCGGTCTGCGGGCTGGTGGCCTTCCTCCTCGTGCGGGCGAGCCCGCGCACCGTCGGACGGCAGCACCCCGTCGCGACCCTCACCCGGCTCTCGCGCCTGCTCGTCGCCGTGACCGCGGTCGCCGGTGGGCTCGGCACGCTCGGGCGTCCCGGTGCCGGGTCGGCGGCCGAGGACGAGGAGGAGCTGCGGGACATGGTCCAGCGCGTGAGCGAGTCCGACGTGATCGAGGACGAGGAGCGCGAGATGTTCCGCTCCGTGCTCGAGCTCGGCGACACGCTGACGCGCGAGGTGATGGTCCCGCGCACGGACATGGTGACGGCGCCGGCGGACACCACGCTCCGCAAGGCGCTCGCGCTGCTCCTGCGCTCGGGGTACTCGCGGGTCCCGCTCGTGGGCGACTCCGTGGACGACCTGCGCGGCGTGCTCTACCTCAAGGACGTGGTCGGGCGGCTGCCCATCGCCCCGGCGGGCCGCTCCGACCGCCGCGAGCAGGAGGCGATGCTCGACGCGCCGGCCTCGTCGCTGGCCCGGCCCGCGGTCTTCGTGCCGGAGTCGAAGCCCGTCGACGAGCTGCTGCGCGAGCTGCAGGACGGCACGTCGCACATGGCGATGGTGGTCGACGAGTACGGCGGCATCGCGGGGCTGGTGACCATCGAGGACGCGCTCGAGGAGATCGTCGGCGAGCTGACCGACGAGCACGACCCCACGGCACCCGTCGTCGAGGACCTGGGCGACGGCGTGTTCCGGGTCCCGGCCCGGCTGGGACGCGACGAGCTGGGCGAGCTGTTCGACCTCGAGGTGGACGACGAGGACGTCGACACCGCGGGCGGCCTGCTGGCCAAGGCGCTCGGCAAGGTGCCGCTGCCCGGCTCCGCGGGCGACATCCACGGCCTGCACCTCGTGGCCGACCGCGTCGAGGGCCGTCGCCGGCGCCTCGCCACCGTCCTGGTCAGCGTGGTCGACGCCGACGCCCCCGTCCCCACCGAGAACCACGGAGCAACCCGATGACCACCTTCCACGCGTTCCATTCGGGGTTTGCCTGCTTCGTCGGGCGCCCCAACGCCGGGAAGTCGACGCTGACCAACGCGCTCGTCGGTCAGAAGGTCGCCATCACGTCCGGTCGCCCGCAGACGACGCGGCACACCGTGCGCGGCATCGTGCACCGGCCCGACGCGCAGCTGAT
Organism: Cellulomonas sp. P4_H12; assembly: GCF_056400905.1. NCBI lineage: Bacteria > Bacillati > Actinomycetota > Actinomycetes > Micrococcales > Cellulomonadaceae > Cellulomonas > Cellulomonas sp. P4_H12. The sequence goes on along the minus strand of NZ_JBFUKJ010000017.1, from coordinate 172,306 downwards.
CCTCGTCGACACCCCCGGGCTGCACCGGCCGCGCACGCTCCTGGGCGAGCGGCTCAACGCGCTGGTCAAGGACACGCTCACCGAGGTCGACGTGGTCGGGTTCTGCCTCCCGGCCGACCAGCGGGTGGGTCCGGGCGACCGGTTCATCGCGGAGCAGATGACGGAGCTGGCGCGGGACGGTCGCGGGACCCCCGTCGTCGCGGTGGTCACCAAGGCCGACCTCGTGGGCAAGGGCAAGCTCGCCGAGCACCTCATGGCCGTGCAGGCGCTGGGGGAGTGGGCCGACATCGTGCCCGTCTCCGCGACGTCCGGCTACAACGTCGACGTGCTGGAGAACGTGCTGATCGGCCACCTGCCGGAGGGGACGCCGCTCTACGCCGAGGGCGAGCTCACCGACGAGCCCGAGGCCGTCATGGTCGCCGAGCTGGTCCGGGAGGCGGCGCTCGAGGGCGTCCGCGACGAGCTGCCGCACTCCCTCGCCGTGGTGGTCGACGAGATCGTGGCGCGCGACGAGCCGGCCGCGAACGGGGTGCCGATGCTCGACGTGCGCGTGCACCTGTTCGTCGAGCGGGACAGCCAGAAGGCCATCATCATCGGCAAGGGCGGCGCGCGGCTGCGCGACGTCGGCAGCCAGGCGCGGCGCGGCATCGAGGCGCTGCTCGGCGCGCGCGTCTACCTCGACCTGCACGTCAAGGTGGCCAAGGACTGGCAGCGCGACCCCAAGCAGCTCGGGAAGCTGGGCTTCTGAGCATGCTGAGGACGGGCGAGCGCGTGGAGCCGCGCGCGGGTACGGACGTCGACCACCACGTCGGGCGGTGGTACCGCGTCGTGGCGAGCACGGCGCTCGGCGTCGTGCTGCTCGCCGTGCTCGGCGCCGTGATGGGCCCGCAGTGGGACCCGGTGCCGCTCGCGGACCCGCTGACCGTGGAGACCACGTCGACCGCCATCGGGTCGGCACCGCCCGTCCCCACCTACCCGGTCCGCACCTCCGTGGTCACCGTGCAGCTCGACGGGACCACGGTCGACGCGCAGATCAGCGAGCCGGTCGGCGCGGAGGGTCCGCTGCCCGGCGTGGTCTTCGTGCACGGCGCCGGCACCGGGCGTTACGACACCGCCTTCCTGCAGCAGGCCCACGCGCTCGCCGCGTCGGGGATCGTCGCGATGGTGCCCAACAAGCGGCTGGACACCTACACGACGCGGCACCGCGACTACCCGCTCATGGCGGCGGACTACGACGCATCGGTCGCCCTGCTGCAGTCGCGCGACGGGGTGGACCCGGACCGGGTCGGCATCTACGCCGAGAGCGAGGGCGGCTGGATCGCCCCGATCATGGCCGCGCAGGACCCGTCGATCGCGTTCGTCGTGCTGGTCTCGTCGCCCGTCGTGCCGCCGCGGGAGCAGGCGGCGTTCGCCGTCGACTCCTACCTGCGGAACACGGGGGTGCCGCATGGGGTGTTCCGGGCGATCCCGCGCGCCGTCGGCATGTCCCTGCCCGGCGGCGGGTTCGAGTACGCCGACTTCGACGTGACGCCGTACCAGCGCCAGATGCGCCAGCCCGTGCTCGTCGTGTACGGCACGGGCGACGCGTCGATGCCCACGATCCAGGGCGCCGAGCAGGTCATCCGGGACACGGCGATCGCGGGCAACGGCGACGTCACCGTGCGGTACTACGCCGGCGCCAACCACGGGATCCGGGTCGACGGCGACGTCGATGCGGACTTCCTGCGCGACCTGTCGGGGTGGGTGCTCGGACAGCCGGCGACGGCCGACGCGCCGCCGCGGATCGCCGGCGCACAGCCGGTCCAGACGTACGTGGCCGCGCCGGTGCCCGAGCCCCGGTGGTTCGGCGACGGGGACGTGGTCCTCGCGCTGGCCCTCGCCGCGGTGGCGCTCATCCTGCTCGGGCCGCTCGCGGTGCTGATCGCGCGGGGCGTGGAGGAGGCGACCGACCGGGTCCGGAGCCGGGGCGGGGCGCAGGTGACCGTGCCGGGTCCCCGGTTCGCGCCCCGCGTGCTGCCGCTGCTCCTCGCGCTCGGTCTCGGCGCCATCCTCACCGTCGTGGCCCTCGTCTGGTACATCGTCTCGATCGCCCGCCTGGCCTTGGACTACCAGCGCAACGACCTCGTGGTGCAGGGTGGCTGGGTCGCGGTGCGCGTGCTCGGCATCGCCGTCGTGGTGGTCGGCGTGCTCCTGCTGCGCCGGTGCCGCCGGGTCCGGCTCGCCGGGGGGCACCCCGCGCCGGGCGTCGTGCGGACGTCGGTCCTGTGGGCCGGCGTCATCGGCTCGGTCGTCCTGCTCGTCGTGCTCGCCTACTGGGGGGTCTTCCAGCTCGGGATCTGATCACGGTCCGGGCGCAGTTGTGTACGAAGCACTCACGTGGGGCACGATGTGCGCCGATGATCTGAACGAGGCGCCCGGCCGCGGGCCGAGGAGCGAGGGGGGCGCGTGCGCACGTCGTGGGGGTCGGCGACCGACCGTGGCCTCGTGCGTGAGGTCAACGAGGACGCGCTGCTCGCCTACCCGCCCGTCTTCCTCGTGGCGGACGGCATGGGCGGGCACGACGCGGGCGACCTCGCCAGCCGGATCGCCGTCGAGGAGTTCGCCCAGCTCGCGGGGCAGGCCGCCGCGACGGCCGACGACGTGCACGCCTGCTTCGACCGCACAGCGGCGCGGATCCGCACCGAGTTCACCGGCGGTCGGCAGGGCGGCACCACAGTCGCCGGCGTGGCCGTCACCGAGCACGACGGCGGCTCCTACTGGCTCGTCTTCAACGTCGGTGACTCGCGCGTGTACCTGTGGTCGGGCGAGGAGCTCGAGCAGGTCAGCGTCGACCACTCGGTCGTGCAGGAGCTCCTGGACCTGGGCGAGATCGACCTGACGGAAGCCGCGACGCACCCGGACCGGCACGTGCTCACCCGCGCCCTGGGCACGGGCGACCCGCCCGAGCCGGAGTACTGGCTGCTGCCCGCCGGACTGCACGACCGGCTCCTGATCTGCACCGACGGCCTCACGCGTGAGCTCGGGGACGACGCCCTCGCGCGCGTGCTGGCCGGGACCGCCGACCCTCAAGACGCCGCCGCCGACCTGGTCCGGCTGGCCCTCGAGCACGGCGCCCGCGACAACGTCAGCGCCGTCGTCGTCGACGTCGCCACCGCCTCGGGCGCGCACGACGACGTGCACATCACCGTCCCGCGCAGCGGCGCGGAGCTCGGTCCGCACCTGTGGGACGAGATGCTCAACGGCGCGACGGTCCCGCGCCGGTCGCTGACCACGACCGACCCTGGCGCGCGCGGCGCGAGCACACCGAACGAGGAGATGCCGTCATGAGCGTGCCCGAGTACTCCGCCGGCGGCTGGACCGCCGTGGTGCGTCCCGGATTCGTGGCGCTGCTGGGCCCGACCACCGCCGACTCCACGGTCCGGGCGCTCTGGCAGGACGCCGGGGAGGGTGTCTTCTCCGCGCTCGCCCTGCTGGCGCGTGACGGGTTCGGCGGCCTGCCGCCGTTCGCCGTGGTGTCCGTCGACGGTCAGCGCGTCCACGCCGCCCTGCGGGGGGACGTCGAGGTCGTCGTCGAGGTGGGCGGCCGTCGGGACGTCTGGCGCTCCGGTGAGGTCAGCACCTGGACCGAGCGCGTGCTCGACGGCGTGTCCGACGTCGCCGTGCAGGTGGAGGGTGCCGCGAGCGGCGAGCGCAGCCTCCCGCTCGCGGACGGCGTCGTGGAGGCGTCGCGTGTGAGCGTCTCCCTGACTGTGCGCGAGGACGCCGCGAGCGTCGAGCCGCCGGTCGAAGACGTCGCCCCGGCGGTCGAGGACGCGGCGGGCGCGCCACGTGCGGGCGTCGTCGTGGGTGCCGAGGTTGTCGACGACGCACTGGCGGCCGAGCCGGTCGCCGAGGTGTCGGACGTCGCGCAGGACGACGCGCCCTCGGCCGCTCCGGTCGCCCAGGACGCCGAGGAGCCGTCGGCCGCTCCGGCCGCCGAGCCGTCCGCCGCCGAGCCGGTCACCGAGGTCATCGAGGTCGCCGACGAGACCGCGTCCGCGGAGGTGGCGAGCGCGCCGACTTTCGCCGAGCTGCCCGCGACCGACGACCCCGCGACCGAGGTCCTCGACGCCGTCGTGTGGGACGAGCCGACGACGGTGGACCTCGTGCCCGTCGACGGAGCGCCGACGCCCGCGGCCGAGCCCGACGTCGACGAGCACACCGACCCGTCCGGCGTCGTCGCCACGGCGGAGTCGTTCCTCACGTGGCCGCCGACCGAGGCGGCACCCGCACCCGCACCCGCACCCGCCCCGACGCCGACCGGTGGGCCCGTGCCGCTCGCGGGCGCGTCGCTGGACGACCACGACGGCCTGACCATCCTGTCCACGGACCTGGCGGAGATCCGCGAGCAGCTGCCGTCGTGGGCGTCGGACGAGGTCCCGGGGCCGTTCCGCGTGCCGGCGGCCGTGCAGACGGCGGCCCGCCTGGTGCTCTCGACCGGCCTCGTCGTGCCGCTGGACCGCGCGGTGCTGCTGGGCCGGGCGCCGCAGGTCGCGCGGGTGACCAACCGGGAGCTCCCGCGGCTGATCACCGTGCCGAGCCCGCAGCAGGACATCTCGCGCACGCACGCGGAGGTCCGCGTCGACGGGGACCACGTGGTCGTCACCGACCTCGACTCGACGAACGGCGTCCACGTGGCGCGTCCGGGGGAGGGCGCGCGACGCCTGCACCCGGGCGAGCCGAGCGTCGTCGGGCTCGACGAGATCGTCGACCTCGGCGACGGCGTGACGTTCTCGGTGGAGCGGGGTTCGTGACCGCACGCCGCGAAGCGTCGACCCCGCCTCGCCTGCCGGGCTACGAGTACCTCCGGATCCTCGGCCTCGGCGGCTTCGCGGACGTCTTCCTGTACCAGCAGGAGCTCCCGCGGCGTGAGGTGGCGGTCAAGGTCCTGCTGGCCGGGAGCCTGGACGATGAGGTGCGGTCGCGGTTCCAGCAGGAGGCCAACCTCATGGCCCAGCTGTCGCACCACCCCTCGATCGTGACGATCTACCACGCGGCGATCGCTGCCGACGGGCGCCCGTTCCTCGTCATGGAGTACTGCTCCCGGCCGGGCCTGGCCGAGCGGTACCGGCAGGAGCGGATCTCCGTCGCGGAGGCGCTGCGCATCGGCGTCCGGCTGGCGTCGGCCGTCGAGACGGCGCACCGGGCCGGCATCCTGCACCGCGACATCAAGCCCGCCAACGTGCTCACCACCGACTTCGGGTGGCCGGCGCTCACCGACTTCGGCATCGCCGCGACGACCGGGCACGGCGCCGGCGCGACGGTCGGGATGTCGATCCCGTGGTCGCCGCCCGAGCTGCTCGGCGAGCACCCCACGGGTGACGAGCGCTCGGACGTCTACTCGCTGGCCGCCACGATCTACTCCCTGCTCGCCGGTCGCACCCCCTTCGAGGTGCCCGGCGGGGAGAACACGGCGCAGCAGCTGGTGGCGCGCATCGAGCGCTCGCCGCTGCCGCCGACGGGACGCGACGACGTGCCGTGGGGGCTGCAGGACCTGCTCGAGCGCGCCATGGCCAAGCACCCGGCACGCCGGTTCGAGTCCGCGGCCGCCGTGGCACGCGCGCTCCAGCAGGTGGAGGCCGACCTCCGGCTGCCGATCACGCCGCTGGACCTGACCGAGGAACCGGACGGCGTCCCGGCGCTCGAGGTGCCGCCGGCGGCCGGTCACGGCGACGGCGGTCAGGAGGACGCGACCCGGTTGCGGTCCATCGTCAGCGTCGCGCCCGAGGCGCCCGCCGTGCCCGAACCGGCGCCCGGCGCCGACGAGCCCACGCGGCTGCGTGGTGTCACCACGGTCCCGACGACGACCTCCACACCCGTGCACCGCGGTCCGGTGTTCGTCGCACCGGAGGAGGTCGCCGCGACGGACGAGCCCGACGACTCGGGTCCGCGGCGCGGCCGGCTCGTGGCGGGCATCGTGTCGGCGCTCGTGGTGCTCGGCGCCGTCGTGACCATCGGTGCCGTGGCGCTGCGCCGCGACGACTCACCCGACGCCGCACCGACGTCGACCTCGGACTTCAGCCAGGCGCCGGTCTCGACGAGCATCGGTGAGGCGGTGCCGTCGCCCCACTCGCTGCTCGGGACCCGGCAGGCGGACGGCTCGGTCGTGTTCACGTGGGAGAACCCTGCCCCGGAGGCCGGTGACCAGTACCTCTGGGGCGTCCGCCAGGCCACCGGCGAGCCGCAGCTGACGCTGGTCGCCCAGCCGTCGGCGACCGTGCCCGCTGCCGACGCGACGGGCGAGGTGTGCATCGAGGTGTCGATCGTGCGCGCCGACCGTCGCGCGTCCACGTCGCCCCTCGAGGGGTGCGCGCCGTGAGGCTGCCCCGGGTGCGCTCGCGCCTCACGACCACGGCGGCGGTCGTCACGGTCCCCGTGCTCGTGCTCGTCCTCGCGCTGCTCAACCAGGGCTTCCCGCTGGCGCGCCTCGACCTCAACGACGGTGCCGTCTGGCTCACGGCGACCAGCCAGTCCCAGCTCGGCCGGTTCAACGCACAGGTCGAGGAGCTCAACGGCGGTCTCGTCGCGCAGGGCAAGTCGTTCGACGTGCTGCAGGACGCGGGTGACGTGCTGCTGGTCGAGTCGGGCAACCTGTCCGTCGTCGACCCGGCCACGGTGGCCACCACGACGCAGGTCGCGGCGCCCGGGACGACCCCCTCGATGGCGGCCGGCACCGTCGCGCTGTACGACAAGGACGGCAACGTCTGGGTGCGCACCATCGACGATCTCGACTCGCTGCGCACCGCCACGGACACGCCCGAGATCGAGCTGGGCGACGGCGGCCGCGCGGTCGTCGCGCGCAGCGGCACCGTGCTCGGGGTCGCGCCGCAGGACGGAGCGGTCACGCGCGTCCAGGTGTCGTCGGGCTCGTCGCAGGTCAGCGAGCTCGGCTCCCTCGGCGCCGGTCCGGTCGACCAGGTGACCGCCGTCGGCGACGAGCCGGTGACGCTGTCGGGCAGCACCGTCCGCACGCTGCACGGCTCGGTCGAGGTGCAGGGCGACGACCTCACGCTCCAGCAGCCGGGTCCGGAGTCGTCGCGGGTGCTCGTCTCCAGCCGGGACGCGCTGCTCGAGGTGCCGCTCGACGGCGGCCGGGTGGTCGAGCACAAGACGACCGGCTCCGGGAAGCCGGCGGCGCCGGTCCAGGTCGGCTCGTGCGCGCACGCGGCGTGGGCGTCGCCGATCGGGTCGTACATCCAGCTGTGCGACGGCGGCAAGGCGGACGTCCGCAACCTCGAGGACATGTCCAGCGCGGACGTGCTGACGTTCCGCGTGAACCGGCAGATGGTCGTCCTCAACGACACCCTGCGCGGCCGGCTCTGGCTCCCGCTCGAGGACACCAAGCTGCGCGTGCCCAACTGGACGGACGTCGTCCCGCAGGAGCAGCCGGACGACGCGGAGGAGGAGACCGAGACCTCCGACACGACGCAGGACCTCGTCACCGAGTGCTCGGCCGAGTCCGCGTCGCCCACGGCGAGCGACGACGAGTTCGGCGTGCGACCGGGCCGGACGACGATCCTGCCGGTCATCGACAACGACTCGTCGTCCGACTGCGGCATCCTCGCCATCTCGCAGTTCGAGCAGCTGCCCGAGCAGTTCGGTCGGGTCGAGGCCATCTACGGCGGCCGCTCGCTGCAGGTCGCGATCGCGCCGGGTGCCACGGGCACCGCCGAGTTCACGTACACGATCACGGACGGGCGGGGCACCTCGGCACCCCCGACCGCGCACGTGCGGCTGACCGTCCGGGGCAGCGGGGAGGACGAGCCGCCGCGCCAGCTGCGGACCGGCTCGATGCGCGTCGAGCAGGGCGGCCAGTCCGAGCACCAGGTGCTGGCGGACTTCGTCGACCCGGACGGCGACGACCTGCTGCTGGTCGGCGCCACCGCCGACCCTGCCGCGGGGTCCGTCCGGTTCCGGCAGGACGGCACGCTGACGTTCAAGGCCGACGGTGCGTCGCTCGGGCGGACCGAGGTGACGGTCCAGGTCTCGGACGGCACGTCGACGACCGAGGGCACCCTGGACGTCGACGTGCGCCCGACGGGCTCGCTGCCGCCGCAGATCGACCCGGTCTTCGCCGTCACCTACGTCGGCCAGCCCGTCACGCTGAAGCCACTGACCGCCGTGCGGAGCTCCTCCAGCGAGCCGCCGCGCCTCGCCGGGGTCGACGAGGTCGTCGGCGGGACGATCACGAGCGACCTGCAGGGCGGCACGTTCACGTTCAGCGCGGCCCGCGCGGGCACCTACTACGTGCCGTTCCTCATCGCCGCGCCGCCGCAGCAGGCGACCGGCCTGGCGCGCGTCGACGTGCTCGAGTGGCCCGAGACACCCGCGCCCCCGGTCGCCGTGCGCGACAAGGCGTACCTCCCGCCCGGTGGCGAGGTGACCATCGACCCGCTCGAGAACGACTCGGACGCCGCGGGGAAGGTCCTGATCCTGCAGTCGGTCGAGGTCCCCGAGGACTCCGGGCTGAAGGTCGCGGTGCTCGACCACCGGCTCGTGCAGATCCGGGCCGAGCGCACGCTGGCCGGTCCGGTGCCGCTGCGCTACACCGTGACCAACGGGCAGGCGTCGGCGGTGGGCGAGATCGTCGTCCAGCCCGTGCCCCCGTCCGCGACCTCGCAGCCGCCCGTCGTGGAGAACGTCGAGGTCAGCGTGCGCACGGGCGGCGTCGTGACGATCCCCGTGCTCGACACGGCGTACGACCCCGACGGTGATCGCCTCACCCTGGTCCCCGAGCTGGCCGAGCCACTGGGCGAGGGGGAGGGCCTCCTCTTCGTGTCCGGCGACGTCCTGCGCTACCAGGCTCCCGACGACGCGGTCACGGCCCACGCCACCTTCGCCGTGCAGGACGCCACGGGCAACGTCACCGCCGCCACCGTGACGGTCCGCGTGCACGCCTCCGACGCCAGCACCAAGGCGCCCCCGCGGCCGAAGAACCTCGAGGCGCGCGTCTACGAGGGCGACACGGTCCGCATCCCGGTCCCGCTGGTGGGCATCGACCCGGACGGGGACGGCGTGACGCTCCTCGGCCAGGCCTCGGCGCCGTCCCAGGGCCGCGTCACCGCGACGGGACCCGACTGGATCGAGTACCAGGCGCTCCCCGACGAGCTGGGGACGGACACGTTCACGTACGCCGTCGAGGACTGGGTGGGCCAGCGTGCGGTCGCGGAGATCCGCGTCGGCATCGGCCCCCGGCCCACGGGTGCGGCGCCGGTGGTCGCGCGGGACGACGAGGTCACGGTCAAGCCCGGCCAGCGGGTCGAGGTCCGCGTGCTCGCCAACGACGTCGACTCCAGCGGCGGCGACCTGACGCTGGCCACGGCGCTCGACATGCCCGCGGGCACGGACGCGAAGGTGGACGGCCGGCGCATCGTCGTGCACGCGCCGGACCAGCCGGGCGTGCTGCAGATCGCCTACACGGTCTCGAACGACCGCGGCGGCCACGACACCGGCGTACTCACGGTGACCGTTGCCGACGACGCGCCGGTCCTCGCCCCGATCGCGCGCGACGTCGTCGTGCCCGCCACCGACACCATCGGTCGGACCGAGGTCTCGGTCAACGTCCTCGCGGTCGCCCAGAACCCGAGCGGGCCCCTGAGCGACCTCGCCGTCTCCGTCCCGGCCGCCCTCGCGGACGTCGCGCGCGTGGACGCCACGGGCAAGGTGGTGGTCACGCTCGTCGACCACCCGCAGACGCTGCCCTACCAGCTGAGCAACACGACGTCGACGGACGGCAAGGCCACCGCCTACGCGTTCATCACCGTGCCGCAGCTCGGGTTCTTCCGGCCCGTCCCACGCCCCAAGGCCCCCGAGCTGCGCGTCGCGTCGGGCGAGCAGCTGATCATCCCGCTGTCGGAGCAGGTGCAGGTCGCGCCCGGCCGGACCGCGTCCATCGCGGACCCGCTCGGCGTGTCCGCGACCAAGTCGGACGGGACCGACCCCGTCAAGGACAAGGGCACCCTGCAGTTCCGGTCCGAGCCCGGCTACGCCGGACCCGCGTCCATCACCGTGCCCGTCACCGACGCCTCCGGCGCGGGCGACACGTCGGCGCGCACCTCGCTGATCACCCTGCAGATCACCGTGTTCGCGGTCGACGACCACCCGCCGACGTTCACGCCGTCGACGATCGACGTCGCGCCCGGCGAGGACCCGATCCCGGTCGACCTGCGCTCGTTCACCGTAGGTCCGGAGGGCGCGACGCCCGCCGAGGACCGGTACAGCTACCAGCTGACGGCGGCCGTGCCGGCCGGGTTCACGGGCGGGATCGACAAGGACGGCATCCTGCGCATCGCGGCCGACGAGACGACCCCCAAGGGCCGCACCGACAAGCTCGAGCTGCGCATCGGGTACGGGCGGACCGGTTCGCTGGCGGCGACGATCGACCTGCGCGTGATCGCGAGCACGCGGCGGACCGCCGTGGTGAACGACCGCGTGATCGACAACGGCGTCGAAGGGCAGATCACCACGGTCGACGTGCTGGAGAACGCCTACAACCCGTTCCCCGACTCGCCGCTGACGGTGGTCGGCGCGACGGTCGAGACGCCGGGCGCGGGCAGCACCAGCGCCACGGCCAGCACGGTCTCGGTCCGCCCGGCGGTCGGGTTCATCGGCCAGATGGTCACGCGCTTCCGGGTGCGCGACGTGACGGGCGACCCCGACCGCGAGGTCGAGGCGCGCATCACCGTCACGGTCCGCGGCAAGCCCGCGACGCCGACAGCGCCCCGCGTCGGGGAGGTGCGCGACCGGACGGTCGTCCTGTCGTGGGACGCGCCCGACAACCGCGGCGCGCCCATCAGGGGCTACCGCGTCGTCGCGAACCCCGGCAACATCGTGCGCGCGTGCGCCAGCACCACCTGCACGATCGACAACCTGACCAACGACACCGAGTACACGTTCACGGTGGCGGCGCAGAACGACGTCGACTGGTCCGAGCCGAGCCCCCCGTCGGCGCCGGCCCGCCCCGACGCCGTCCCGAACCAGCCCGCGCCGCCGGTGCTCGCCTTCGGTGACGGCAGCGTGCGGGCAACCTGGGAGCCTCCGGTGTCGACCGGTTCGCCGGTGACCAGCTACACGCTCGAGATCTCGCCCGCGCCCCTGACCGGGCCGGCGTCCGTGACCTCGTCGACCACGAGCTACACGTTCTCCGGCCTGAAGAACGGGACCGCGTACACCGTGCGCGTGCAGGCGCGGAACCGAGCGCCCGAGCCGAGCGCGTGGTCGGACTCGTCGCAGCCCGAGGTGCCGGCCGGGGTGCCGGCCGCGCCGAGCAACCTCGTCGCGCAGCGGGTGGACACGCCGCTCGGCGGCCAGATCAACGTCAGCTGGACCGAGCCCGACGGCAACGGCGACCGCGTCGCCGGCTACGAGCTGGTGATCTCGAACGGGCCCAACGCCCGGACGGTGGCCCTGGACGGGTCGGCGACCTCCTACGCCTTCACGGACGCCGCCAACGGACCCGCCTACCGGTTCCAGGTCCGCGCCCGGAACAAGGCCCCCGGCTGGTCCGCCCCCGCGATCGTGAACGCCTCCACCTATGGGCTGCCGGGTGCTCCGACCAGCGTGACCGCCGACGCCGACCCCGGCCAGGGCCGCATCGTGGTGCGCTGGTCGGGCGCGGACGGCAACGGCACGTCCATCCGGTCCTACGTCGTGAAGATGCCGGACGGCTCGGAGCGCGACGTGGGCGGCGCGACGTCGTTCACGGACACGGGCCTGACCGGCGGCACGACCTACGCCTACCAGGTGCGCGCGGTGAACGACGCGGGCACGAGCGGGTGGAGCGGGGCCGCCTCGGCGAAGGCGACCACGCCGCCCAGCCCGCCGCCCGTGTCGCTCGCCGTCACGGCCAACGGCAACGGCGGCCGTCCCACGCAGATCACGATCACCCGCGGCAACGTCCAGAACGACGGCGGCGGCCAGAACCTGCAGTACACCTGGGAGCTCCGCAGCGACCGGCACGGTCCCGTGTCCGGGTCGTTCTCCGGCACCACCGCGGTGGTCGACGTGAGCGGCTGGGACTGGCAGTTCCGGGGCACCCAGGCCACCGCCACGGTGACCGCCGGCACGAGCGTGGGATCCACGTCGAGCCCGGCGTCGATCAACGTCGTGTGGGGCCAGCCGCCGAGCGTCGTCCAGAACCTCGCGGTCGTCGCCGACAGCACCACGGTGCCGAAGCAGATCACCGTCAGCTGGGACGCACCGGCCCAGGACGGTGGCATCGGCATCGACCAGTACCACGTGTGCTGGAAGGTGAACGGCCAGGACGCCGACTGCCAGGACACCCGCCAGACCTCGGTGCAGCGTCGCCTCAGCGACTGGCTCAGCCCCCCGAAGCCGGGCGACAAGATCACCGCCACCGTCAACGCGACCAACGGGCGCGGCGACGGCCCGCCCGACTCCGTCGACTTCGTCTACCCCGAGCCGGCGGCCACCCCGTGACCCGCCCACACCTCCCGAGGAGCACCCGCACATGACCCCCGAGCAGAGCATCTGGTTCGCCGAGACCTTCGACGCGCTGGTCGCCAACGTCGGTCTGGCGCTCCTGGGCAAGGAGCGCACCGTCCGGCTCGCGCTGACGGCGATGGTCGCCGAGGGTCACCTCCTCCTCGAGGACGCTCCCGGGACGGGCAAGACGTCGCTGGCCAAGGCGCTGGCCGCCACGGTGCAGGGCAGCCACCACCGGATCCAGTTCACGCCGGACCTGCTGCCGTCCGACGTGACCGGCGTGACGATCTACGACCAGAGCACCCACCGCTTCGAGTTCCACCCGGGCCCGATCTTCGCGTCCGTGGTGCTCGCGGACGAGATCAACCGCGCGTCGCCCAAGACGCAGGCCGCGCTCCTCGAGGTCATGGAGGAGGGCAACATCACGGTGGACGGGGTGACGCACCCCGTGGGCCGGCCGTTCATGGTCATCGCGACGCAGAACCCGATCGAGCAGGCGGGCACGTACCGGCTGCCCGAGGCGCAGCTGGACCGCTTCCTGATCAAGACGTCGCTGGGCTACCCGGACCGCGCCTCGACCATCGAGATCCTCGCGGGGGCCAAGGACAGGACGACGGTCCTGACGCCGCGCATCACGACGCAGGCGGTCGGCACGATGGCGGACCTGGCGCAGACCGTGCACATCGACGAGGTCGTGCTCGACTACGTGGCGCGGCTGACGGAGGCCACCCGCGACGACGCGCAGACGGCGATCGGCGCGAGCGTCCGCGGCGGCCTCGCGCTCGTCCGCACCGCCAAGGTGTGGGCGGCCGCGCAGGGCCGGGAGTACGTGATCCCGGACGACGTGAAGGACCTCGCCCAGCCCGTGCTCGCGCACCGCCTGGTGCTCGACACCGAGGCCGAGTTCGCCGGCGTCACCGCGATCGACGTGCTCGCGCGCATCCTCGAGCAGACGGCTCCGCCGGCGCTGCGGGCGGCCTGATCGTGGGTCTTCGGGTCTCTCCGGTGGGCTGGGGGGTGGCGGTCGTCGCCCTCCTCGGTCTCGTGCTGGGCCGGTGGTTCGGCTGGCTCGAGCTCGCCGCGCTCGGGGCGGCCCTCACGGCGGTGCTCGTCGTGTCGCTGCTGATGACCGCGGGTCGGGCCCGGTACGAGATCCGTTTGGACATGGCCGACCGCCGGGTCAAGGTGGGGGAGCGTGCCGTCGGCCGCGTGGACGTGAAGAACCTGGCGCGCCGCCGCTCGCTGCCCTCGCGCGTCGAGCTGCCCGTCGGGGCGGCGGTCGCCGAGTTCTCGGTGCCGGCCCTGGCGCCGAGCGCGGAGCACGACGACCTGTTCGCCATCCCCACGGCGCGGCGCGCGGTCATCGTCGTCGGGCCGGTGCGCTCCGTCCGTGGCGACCCGTTCGGCCTCGCGCGGCGCAGCGTGCGCTGGACCCGACCCGTCGAGCTGTTCGTGCACCCGCTGCTCGTCTCGCTGGCGGGCGCGAGCTCGGGTCTGCTGCGCGACCTCGAGGGGCAGTCGACGCGCGACCTGTCCGACTCCGACCTGTCGTTCCACGCGCTGCGGGACTACGTGGCCGGCGACGACCGGCGCTACATCCACTGGCGGACCACCGCGCGCCGCGGCAGCCTCATGGTCAAGCAGTTCGAGGACACGCGTCGCACGCAGACGGCCATTGCGCTGGCGACGGACCCGCGGGACTACGCCGACGACGACGAGTTCGAGCTCGCGGTGTCGGTCGTCGCGTCGGTCGGCGTCCAGACCATCCGCGAGGAGCGGGACCTGGCCGTCCTGGCCGGTCCGGGGATGCTGCGGGTGGAGACCCCGCCGCTGCTCCTCGACGACTGCTCCGGCATCCAGCTCGCCTCGAGCGGCGCCGGCATGGCGCTGCTCGGCCGGCGCGTCGCGCGCGAGGCGGCGGACGCCTCGGTCGCCGTGCTCATCACGGGGTCGGTGCCGTCAGACTCGAACCTGCGCCTCGGTGCACGCCACGTCCCGACCGGCACCCGGACGGTCGTCGTCCGGTGCGAGCGCGGCGCCGACGTCGCGGTGCGCACCCAGGGCTCGCTGAGCCTCGCGACCATCGGCACCCTCGACGACCTGCCCCGGCTGCTGCGGCGGGTGACCGCGTGACCGCTCCGCACCGCACCGCGGGCCGGGCCGCGGTCGACGTCGTCTGCCTGGTCGGCATGCTCGCCCTTGCGCTCGTCCCGCTGCTTGCGGTCTACGGGGGGCTCGTCGCGCTGCCCGCGCTGGTGGGCGGGCTGGTCCTGGGCACCGGGGTCGCGGTGCTGGGCGCTGCGCGGCGCTGGTCCGCGCTGACGGTCGTCGCGCTGGTGCTCGTCGTCTTCGTGCTGTTCGGCGGCCCGCTCGCCGCGCCCTCCACGACCGTCGCCGGCGTGCTGCCCACGCCGAGCACGGTGGTGGAGCTCGCGCGCGGCGCCGTCACGTCGTGGAAGCAGGTGCTGACGCTGCAGCCGCCCATCGGCTCGAGCGGCAGCCTGCTGGTCGCGATGCTGCTGCTCGCGCTGGTCGGCTCGGCCGTCGCCGTGTCCGTGGCGCTGCGCGCACGGCGGGGCGCCGCCGCTGCGGCCGCCGCTCTGGTCCCGGTGGCCGCCGTCGTCGCGGCGATCCTGCTGGGCGTGCGCCGACCGACCGTCCCGCCGATCGCCACGGGCGTCGCCCTCGTCGTCGTACTGCTGCCGTGGGCCTCGTGGCGGGCCGGGCTGCTGCGTCCCCGCCGCGTGGTCGCGACGGGCCTGCTCGCGGCAGTGGCGGTCGCCGCGGGCGTGCTGGGCGCACCCGCCGTCGCCGGCCCCACGGAGCGTCTCGTCGTCCGCGACCAGATCGTCCCGCCGTTCGACCCGCGCGCCTACCCGAGCCCGCTCTCGGCGTTCCGAGAGTTCGTGAAGAAGGACGAGGACGCGAAGCTCTTCACCGTGGCCGGCCTGCCGGCCGGGGCGCGCGTCCGCCTGGCGACCATGGACCGCTACGACGGCGTCGTGTGGAACGTCGCTGGCGACGGGTCCGCGCAGGCGTCGGGCGAGTTCCGGCGCGTGGGCGACACGGTCGACACCACCGTCCGCGGCACCGAGGCCCACGTCGACGTGCAGATCGACGACCTCACCGGCGTCTGGCTGCCCACCGTGGGTCAGGCGACGTCATTCGACGTGGCCGACCGGGAGGCGGCCGGCGGCCTGCGCTACAACGACGCGACCGGCGCGGCGGTGCTCACCGGCGGCGTGCATCGGGGCCTGCGCTACGGCGTCGACGTCGTCGTCCCGCGGGTGCCGAGCACCGACGAGATCGGCAGCGCCCCGGGGTCGGACATCGCGCAGCCCGACCTCACGGGCGAGCCGGACGCCGCGGCGATCACGGCCGCGGACGTCGCCCGCGACGCCGGAACCCCGGTGCAGATCGCGGAGGCGCTCTCCACCTGGCTCAAGGAGAAGGGCTACTTCAGCCACGGCATCGTCGACGCGGGCGACTACGCGTCGCTCTCCGGGCACGGCGCCGACCGGATCACGTCGCTGCTGGCCGGCGACATCATGGTGGGCGACGGCGAGCAGTACGCCGCGGCGATGGCGCTGATGGCCCGCGCGATGGGGCTGCCCGCGCGCGTGGTGCTCGGCTTCGTCCCGCAGGACGCCCCTGCCGGCGGTCCCGTCACGGTCACCGGCAAGGACATCCAGGCGTGGGTCGAGGTGAGCTTCCAGGGATACGGCTGGGTGCCGTTCGACGCGACGCCGCCGCCGGAGCAGACCCCGCAGGAGGACGACCAACAGAAGCCGTCCGAGCCAGACCCGCAGGTGGTCCAGCCCCCGCCCCCGCCGCCGGCCGCGGTCACGCCGCCCGACGAGGACACCGAGCAGCCCCAGACGGACGACCCCGCCTCGGACGACGACGACAGCGCCCGCTGGCTGCGGATCGCGCGCGTCGCCGGCGTCGTCTCGATCCCGCTGATCCTCCTCGCCGCCCCGGTGCTCGTGATCGTGGGGCTCAAGGCCCGGCGACGCCGGCGCCGTCGGCGCAGCGCGGACCCCGTCGCGCAGGTGGCGGGCGGGTGGGACGAGGTGCTCGACGCCGCGCGGGACCTGCGCCGGCCGCCGGGCGCCCTGGCCACCCGCAACGAGTCGGCGCGCGCGCTGGCGGCGTCCTTCGCGGACGCGCCGCAGGGTGCGCTCGTCGGGGCGCGGGTCGGAGCGCTCGCGCGCTCGGCCGACCACGCGGTGTTCAGCGCGGCGACGCCGAGCCCGGCGCAGGCCACCGCCTACTGGTCGGACGTGGAGACGGCGGTCGAGGCCATGTCGCACAGCGTCGGCTGGCGCCGACGGGTCCGCGCGCGACTCTCCACCGCGTCGCTGCGGCGCGACCGCCGCCGACCGCGCCGACGCCGCGGTGCTGCCGCATGACGACGGACATCCGACCTCAGGGAGTGCACGTGCCCGACAACCGCCACCAGGTCGACGCGGACCCGGCGTCGATGGGACGTCGCGCGGCGGCGACCCTCCTGGACCTCGCCCTCTGGCTCGTCGTCGGGGGCTGGCTCGTGCTCGTCGGGACGGCACGCCTGCTCGCCGACGCTGGTGAGCCGGACACCGGGTCGCTGCTGCTGGTCCTGCTCGGCGGGGCGGCGGCCACGGCGGTCGTCGTCGGCCAGTGGGTCGTCCACGGCCGGTTCGGCTGGACTCTGGGCCGGCTCGCGACGGGGATCCGCACGCTCGACGTCGAGACGCGCCGGCCCATCGGCGTCGGCCGCGTGCTGCTCCGCGGCCTCGTCCTGGCGGCCGGTGCGCTGGCGCTGCTCGTCGGGCTGCTCGTCGTGCTGCTCTCGCCCCTGTTCGACCGGACCGGTCGCCGTCGCGGGTGGCACGACCTCGCCGCCGGCGACGAGGTGCTGGACGTGCGGACCGCGCGTCGGCTGGGTGCCCAGTCGACGCCCCCGGTGGAGCGGGTCCCGGCGGTCCAGCCGGTGGCACCGGTCCGACCGACGACGAACGTGCCGGGCTGGGTCGTGTCGGCGGCCGCGGGCGACGACGGCTCCGACGGCACCGCCATGCTGGACGTCCTGCTGGACGAGGGGCGGCCCTCCGCGCTCGTCCTCGCGCCCCTGTCGCCGCAGCGCAGCGGCCCCGACCTCGACACGCGTGCGACGCCCGTCGTCCGGCGCGTCGGGCTCAGCTACGGCCTCGCGCCCGAGCTCGAGATGACCCGCCCGGCGGCGCCCCGCGACGACCTGCTCGCGCAGCCCGTCGACTCGGTCGCGGTGGACCGCGCGGTCGCCGAGATCGAGCTCTCGGACGGGCGCCGGATCACGATCGAGCGGACCGCGCTGGTGGGTCGCAACCCGGCGTCGGACGCGGACGTCCAGCTCGTGCGCGTGGTCGACCCCGGCCGGTCGGTGTCCAAGACGCACCTGCAGATCGGCGTGGAGCCCGGCGGCGTGTGGGTCGCGGACCGCGGTTCGACCAACGGCACCGTGGTCACCCTCCCCGACGGCGCGCAGGTGGTCTGCCGGGTCGACCAGCAGGTGCGGCTGCGCGTGGGCTCCACGGTCGCGTTCGGCGAGTGCGCCCTGCGTCTGGTGCGCGCTCCCGGAGTTCGCTCGACCCCCTAGGGCGTCCGGGCGTGGCCGGGAGCGACGTGGCCTAGAGTCGGGATCATGGCGGACCGACGCCTGGCTGCGCGGATGCAGCGCGTCGAGATCGAGGACACCTCGGTCACGGCGCCTCCGTCGCGCCATCCGGACGACGAGCCGCCGGCCGATCTTCCCGTGGGCCACCACCCGCTGCTGCGCTGGTGGCCGCTCGCCGCCGTCGTCGTGCTCTGCCTCGTCGCTGCGACGATGCTCGCGTCCGCCCGGGACCGCGCGTTCGTCGCGAGGATCGAGGCCGTCCCCGGACTGGTCCGGCCGCTGGACGCGGCGCCGGTGCCGCTGTGGGAGGTCGGCGGGCGGACGGCCAACGGTGCGGTGCTCGCAGCCGACGGCGCCCTCGTCGTGCTCAGCGAGAGCGACGACGAGTGGCGCGTCACGGCGCACGACCCGGCGACAGGTGCCGTCAGCTGGGCGGTCCCCGTGGCGCCGGCGTCGCGCAGCGGGTTCGAGAGCAGCGGGGTGACGTGTCCCGCGCAGTCCGGGGCTGTCGGGTCGCTCGTCCTGTGCCTCGTGCCGCAACCGCGGGTGCTGTACTCCGACGAGGCGTCGATCCAGGAGCAGCCGCGGCTCACGGTCGTGCCCCTGTCCGCGCGGGACGGCACCCGCACCGGCGGCTGGGACGTCCGCGGGGACGTCGTCGGCATCGAGCGGGTGGACGACGACCTCGTCATCGGCCAGCTCACGCCGGACGGCCATCTCAAGGTCCAGCGCCGCAGCGGCCGATCGGGAGCGGTCGTCTGGTCGTACGTGACGCCGGTCGCCATGGCCCAGCTGCTCACCGCGTCGATGCGGGTGCTGCCGCCGATCGTCGTCCTCGACGGCGAGTCGACCATCATCCTCGACGCGGCCGACGGCCGGACGCTGGTGGCGGGCGCCCGGTTCAGCGGGCTCCAGGCGGCCCCCCTGCGGGGCCGGTTCGCCACGTGGGCGCCGGTCGGTGGCGGCCACATGCACGACGTGGACGGCACCGAGCTGTACCGGATGCCCGGACTCCCGGCGCAGCTGGCCGCGGACGACGGCTCCGAGCCGGCGCGGGTGATCGTCGACGAGGGATCGCAGCTGGTCTCGCTCGACCTCGGCACGGGGACCGAGCAGTGGCGCACCGCCTCGCTGCTCGACCCGCGGGTGCTCGTCGGCCACCGGCTCGTGGTCTCGGGCGCCGGCACCTACGGGGTGCTCGACGCCTCCGACGGGCGCGAGCTGTGGTCGGTGGACACCGCCGACGCGCTGGGGTGGGAGCCGCTCTCCGACGGCACGCTGGTCCTGGGACCCGGCCTCTCGCCCGACGGGCGGCCCGAGCTGTGGGCACGGGCGCTCGCCGACGGTGTGCGCTACTGGGCCGTCCCGCTTCCCGAGCACGTGCGCCACGTCGACGCGGTGGGCGGCCACCTGGTCGTGCGGACGCCGAACGACCTCATCGTCTACGGCTGACGCGGTGGCCCAGGGTGGGCTGAGGGCCCCGATGCAGGAGGTCCGGCTCGACGAGGGTGAGGCGCTCCGGGACGAGGGCCCTGCCGCTGGTCAGCGGCTGCGGGCGTGGGCGTCGCGTCGCCCCGCTCGGGCGGCGTCGGCCGCGGTCGTCGCTCTCGCGGTGCTGCTGACCGTCGTCGTCGCCGGCCCGCGGTGGGCGGCGAACCAGGAACGCGCCGCCGTGCTGGGAGAGGCGAGGTTCGCCGGCGCGGTCCGGTCGCTGCAGGACCCGCCGGGCGTGCGGTGGACGGCCGCGGTCGACGGGTCCGTGGCGCCCCTGCTGGTGGGCGACGTGATCGTCGCGACGGCCGGTGCCCCCGGTGACGGGCGCCGGCTGGTGGGGTTGGACGCCGTGGCCGGCGAGCAGCGATGGGCGCTGCCGCTGGCCGAGCAGCCGACGCCGGAGAACGTGCTCTGCCGCCCGCTCGATGTCCGGCTCGTGTGCGTGGTCGGACCGGCACCACCCTCCGCCCGCCCCGTGTTCGTCCCGGGGGAGCCGACCCGCGACGACGGCACCGCTGACCTGCTGGTCCTGGACCCCACGGACGGCTCGGTCCTGTCCCGCAGTCGGATCCCGGGCTGGGTCGTCGCGACCGCGCAGGCGGGCCCGGACCTGGTGGTCGCCACGTACGCGTGGGGGATGCTCACGGTGCGCCGGCTCGACCCCGCGACGGGCGCGACGCGGTGGCAGACCCAGCGCTGGAGCACGTTCCAGTCGGCCTCGAACGGTCGGGTGTCCCTCGTGGCCGCGGCCGGCCTGGTCCTGGCGGCCGGGAACGACGTCACGCTCCTGCTCGACGCGGCGACGGGGGACCGGCTGCCGCGGCCGAAGGGCGCGAACCCGGGGGACCAGACGCGCCTGCTCGACGACGGCACGCTGGTCCGCACCCGGTACCGCCTGCAGGACGACGGCGTCGACGCCGTGTCGGACCTGTCGACCGGCCGCGGCGAGCCGTGGGCGTCGGTGCAGGGCGTGCTCGTGGCGCCGGCGACGTCGGACGGGACCTCGGGCCTGGTGTTCGCGGCCGGCGGGCTGACCGACGCGACGTCGGGCGGGCGGGTGCGCGCGTTCGACCGGGGGTCGTCGGCGCAGGAGTGGCTCGCGACGGCACCGGCTCCGGAGGTCGCCGTCGACGCGGCGGGGCGGGTCGTCCTGCGAGGAGGCGGCGGCCTCGTGGGCGTCGACGCGGCGACCGGCGAGGAGGTGTGGGCGGCGAGCTTCGGCCCCTCGGTCGGGCGCGTGTTCACGGACGGCCGTCGCGTGGCCGTCGAGCACGACGCGTCCGACGGCACGCCGGAGCTGTCGGCCGTGTCTCTCGACGACGGCGCCCCCGTCTGGGAGGTCGCCCTGCCCGTCGGGACGAGCCGGGTGGTCCGGCTGGGCAGCCAGCTGTACGCGCTGGGGGACGACGCGTTGGTCGCGCTCCGGTGAGACCGACTTGCGTGCCGCGGCGCCTTCGGGGGTACGGTGACTTCGTGCTCGCAGTCACCCTCCTTCTTCGCTGCCGCGACGAGGCCCTCTAGGCCGCATCCTCGTCGCGGTGTCGCGTGTGCCGG
This sequence comes from Cellulomonas sp. P4_H12, assembly GCF_056400905.1. Classification (NCBI taxonomy): domain Bacteria; kingdom Bacillati; phylum Actinomycetota; class Actinomycetes; order Micrococcales; family Cellulomonadaceae; genus Cellulomonas; species Cellulomonas sp. P4_H12. Next base: position 151,140 of record NZ_JBFUKJ010000017.1, on the reverse strand, counting down.
CTGACCCCCCGCCGAACCGCCCGAAGGACGAGAAGACCATGACCTACCTGGAGACGAGCGCACAGCAGCCGTCGTCGATGCCGGTGCACAAGTACCGCCCCTTCCACGAGCAGATCCGCGTCGACCTGCCGGACCGTCGCTGGCCCGACAACCGGATGACCCAGGCGCCGCGGTGGTGCGCGGTGGACCTGCGCGACGGCAACCAGGCCCTGATCGAGCCGATGAACCCCGCGCGCAAGCTCGAGATGTTCGAGCTGCTGGTGCAGATGGGCTTCAAGGAGATCGAGGTGGGCTTCCCGTCCGCCTCGCAGACCGACTTCGACTTCGTGCGGATGCTCATCGAGGAGGACCGCATCCCGGACGACGTCGTCATCCAGGTGCTGACGCAGGCGCGCGAGCACCTGATCGAGCGGACGTACGAGGCCATCGCCGGGGCCAAGCAGGCGATCGTGCACCTGTACAACTCGACCTCGACCCTGCAGCGGGAGGTCGTGTTCCGCTCCGACGAGGACGGCATCGTCGACATCGCCGTCTCGGGCGCCCGCTTCTGCAAGAAGTACGAGGAGCTGATCCCGGACACGGACGTGTACTACGAGTACTCGCCGGAGTCCTACACGGGGACCGAACTGGAGTACGCGCTGCGCATCTGCAACGCGGTGCTCGAGGTCCTGGAGCCGACGCCCGACCGCAAGGTGATCATCAACCTGCCCGCGACGGTCGAAATGGCGACGCCCAACGTCTACGCCGACTCGATCGAGTGGATGAGCCGCAACCTGCGCTACCGCGAGAGCGTCGTCCTGTCGCTGCACCCGCACAACGACCGCGGCACCGCCGTGGCCGCGGCCGAGCTGGGCTACCTGGCGGGCGCCGACCGCATCGAGGGCTGCCTGTTCGGCAACGGCGAGCGCACCGGCAACGTCTGCCTGGTGACGCTGGGCATGAACCTGTTCAGCCAGGGCATCGACCCGCAGCTGGACTTCTCCGACATCGACCACATCCGCCGCACCGTCGAGCGCTGCAACCAGCTGCCCGTCAACGAGCGGCACCCGTACGGCGGCGACCTGGTGTTCACCGCGTTCTCCGGCTCGCACCAGGACGCGATCAAGAAGGGGCTGACGGCGCTCGAGGCGTCGGCGGCGCGTCAGGGCAAGACCGTCGACGACGTCGTCTGGGCCGTCCCGTACCTACCGATCGACCCGAAGGACGTCGGCCGGTCCTACGAGGCGATCATCCGAGTGAACTCGCAGTCCGGCAAGGGCGGCATCTCCTACCTGATGAAGTCCGAGAAGGACCTGGACCTGCCGCGCCGGCTCCAGATCGAGTTCTCGCAGGTGGTGCAGCGGCACACCGACCAGCACGGCACCGAGGTCACGGCCGACGAGCTCTGGCACATCTTCAACGACGAGTACCTCCCGGTGGAGCCGGGCAGCCCGTTCGCGCCGTGGGGCCGGTTCTCGCTGCGCGGCACGCGAGGCACCAGCGTCGAGGACGGGCCCGACACGCTCGAGGTGGACCTCGTCGACCGTGGCGTGGCCCGCACGCTGCAGGGCTCGGGCAACGGGCCGGTCGCGGCGTTCGTCGCGGCCGTGAAGTCGCTCGGGGTCGACGTCGCGGTGCTCGACTACGCGGAGCACGCCCTCTCGTCGGGCGGCGACGCCACGGCCGCCGCGTACGTCGAGTGCGCGATCGGCGACGAGATCCTGTGGGGCGTCGGCATCGACCCCTCCATCACGACCGCCTCGCTCAAGGCGATCATCTCGGCCGTCAACCGGCACGAGCGCTGACGGCGCCAGCCGCCCTCGAGCCATCCCGACCTGCCCCGCGGCGGCGACACCGCCTGCCGTCCCGGGGCGCGCGCGGTCGTCCGTCGGTGACCCCGGCGACGCCCGCACGCCCCCTCCGCGCCGCCGACCCTCGCCCGTACCCCGTCACACCCTCGACGGGTGCGGGGCCGACGAGGCGTCGGCGGCGCGGCCGGTCGCCGGTCCGTCCGCGCCGGTCCGGTCTACGGTGGCCGTCGTGCGCTTCCAGGTCGTCCCCGCCGCCTACGTCGTGCTCCGCCGTGACGACGAGGTCCTGCTCCAGCTCCGGCGCGGGACCGTGTACATGGACGGGCACTGGGCGTGCGCAGCCGCCGGGCACGTCGAGCGCGGCGAGTCGGTGGTGGCCGCCGCGGTCCGCGAGGCGCGCGAGGAGCTCGGGATCGACGTCGCCGCCGCGGACCTCGTCGGGCTCACCGGCATGCACCGCACGAACGGGACGGGCGACCCCATCGACGAGCGCGTGGACTGGTTCTTCCAGTGCACGCGCTGGACGGGCGTGCCCGTGCTGCAGGAGCCCGACAAGGCCGCCGACCTGCGGTGGTTCGCGCTGAACGCGCTGCCCGATCCGGTCGTGCCGCACGAGCGCGCGGTACTGGACGCGCTGTTGCGCGGTGCCGTGCCCGCGGTCATGACCTTCGGGTTCTGAGCGGGCGGTTCGTCGCACTGCCAGCCGACTTCGTGTGCGCCTCAGAACCGTCGCTGACGAAATCCCTCCGATCGAAGTGTGGATAACCCGGCGAATCGAACATATGTTCGATAGACTGCACAGGTGACAGCGAATCGACTTCACTCTCGCGGCGCCAACGGTGAGGAGAGCCGTGCGCCGGAGGTGTGGGGCGCCGAAGTCGAAGTCGACGCCGACGCCGACGCCGTGGTCGTCGGGCGGTGGCGCCACGAGCTCGTGGCGCGACTCAACCGCTTCGGCGGTTCGAACGCAGAGCTCGTGAGTTTGATCGCGGCGCTGGAGGAGCTCAAGTCGGCGGCGTGCGCGCTGCAGGCGGAGGCGGCCGTAGCGGTCGATCGTGCGGAGCGGGACCGGCAGGCGCGTGCGGGCGTGCCGGCCAGACGTCGCGGGCTAGGTGTGGCCGCGCAGGTAGGGCTGGCTCGCCGAGAGTCGCCCCACCGCGGCACGGCCCTTCTCGGTGCCGCGAGAGTGTGGCTCACCGAGATGCCGCACACGTTCCGCGCGCTGCGCGAGGGACACCTCTCCGAGCACCGGGCGATGCTCCTGGTCCAGGAGACCGCCTGCCTCGACGTCGAGGACCGCCGTGAGGTCGACGCCCTGCTGTGCGGTGACCCGTCGACGCTGGAGGGGATCGGGACGCGCCAGCTCGTCGCAGCGGCGCGAGGTCACGCGGCCCGGCTCGATCCTGCTGCAGTGGTGCGTCGGGCCAGGCGAGCCGAGTCCGAGCGACGTGTGACCTTGCGGCCCGCGCCGGACACGATGACGTACCTGACGGCGCTGCTTCCCGTGGCGCAGGGGGTCGCCGTCTACGCGGCTCTCTGCCGGGCAGCAGACGCGGCAGCGGCGACGCCGGCCGGCGCGGCATCCGCAATGTCTGGAGGCACCGCCGCCGCGACTCCGGATTGCGCAGTGACCCCGACGCCGGCCGGCGCGGCATCCGCGAGGCCTGGTAGCGCCCCGGCCGTGACTCCGGCCGGCGACCTCGTGCGGGCACGGCGGAGCCGTGGGCAGGTCATGGCCGACACGCTCGTGGAGCTCGTCACCGGTCAGTCGATCGCCTCGGCGGTGCCGGTCACGGTGAACCTCGTCCTGAGCGACTCGGCCCTCCTGGGCGCGGACCACCAGCCTGGCCACGTGACGGGTGGCGGCTCGGTGCCGGCCCAGATCGCTCGCGAGCTGGCTGCCGCGGGGATCGACGCCGACGCGGCATGGCTGCGGCGCCTGTACGCGGACCCGTCGGGCGACCTGGTCGCGATGACCTCCCGCGCTCGGTTCCACCCCGACGGGTTGGCCGAGTTCCTGCGGATCCGCGACCAGGGCATCTGCCGAACTCCGTACTGCGGTGCTCCGGTACGGCACATCGATCACATCGTGCCGGTTGCCGCAGGCGGCCAGACGACGGCCGAGAACGGCGAGGGCCTCTGCGTCGCCTGCAACCTGGCGAAGGAGGCGCCGGGATGGTCGCGCCGGCTGGTGCCGCGAGCTGGCCCCGGGCATGAAGTGCTGACGACCACGCCGACCGGTCACCGGTACCGAAGTCGCGCCCCGAGCCTGCCTGCGCCAGCCGCGGTCGCCGCGCCGGAACCAGCCAGAGTCGACTCGTCTGCGCCAGGTGGGGTCGCCTCGCCTGTGCGAGCGGGGGTTTCGGCACCCGAATCAGCCGGGGTCGCCGACCCCAGACCGGCCGGGGTCGCCGCGGAAGAGGGCGGGATGCGCACGACGGCCGGCATGGATTCCGTGATCGACGTCTGCTTCAGGCTGCTGGCAGTCGAGTACGCGGAGCTCGCTGCCTGATCGGTGTCGGTCGCCACCCGCGCGCCGACGGCGACTGTCGGTGCCGCGGGAGACAATGTCGGGGTGAGCCTCTATCGCGACGAGGCGATCGTCCTGCGCACCCACAAGCTGGGGGAGGCCGACCGCATCGTCACCCTCCTGACCCGGTCGCACGGCAAGGTCCGTGCGGTCGGCAAGGGGGTGCGCCGCACCTCGTCGAAGTTCGGGTCGCGGCTCGAGCCGTTCATGTACGTCGACCTCCAGCTGAGCACGGGCCGCAACCTCGACATCGTCACGCAGGCCGAGACGCTGGGCCCGTTCGGGCGCCGGATCTGCGAGGACTACACGCTCTACACGGCCGGCACGGTGATGCTCGAGACGGCGGACCGGCTGGTCGAGGCGGAGCACGAGCCGTCGCTGCAGCAGTACTGGCTGCTGGTCGGCGCGGTGAAGGCGCTGGCCTACCGCGACCACGCGCCGGGACTGGTGCTCGACTCCTACCTGCTGCGGGCGCTGGCCGTCGCCGGGTGGGCGCCCAGCTTCACGGACTGTGCGCGCTGCGGGGAACCCGGGCCCCACTCGGCGTTCGCCGTGGCGTCGGGCGGCGCCGTGTGCCGTGCGTGCCGGCCGCCGGGTGCCGCGGCCCCGGCTCCCGAGACGTTCGAGCTGCTGGCGGCGCTCCTCGCGGGGGAGTGGTCGGTAGCTGACGCGAGCGCCGAGCGGCACCGCGGCGAGGGGAACGGCCTGGTCGCCGCCTTCTGCCAGTTCCACCTCGAGCGCCAGCTGCGCTCGCTGCCGATGGTCGAGAGGGTCTGACCTCCCGCCCACCGGAGCACGGCGTCACCCACGGCTCGCCGATGGTCGAAGGGTCTGACCGTCCGACCACCGGCAGAGGCCGTCAGAGCAAGGCGTCCACGGCGGTCGCGAAGCCGGCCGGGGCAGGGTCCTTCGAGCCGGTCTCGATGAGCCGGCGCAGGTTGCCCAGGATGTACGAGCTCCACGCGTCGTCGCAGACGTCGTAGCACTCGTGCTCGGGCACCAGCCCGACGTGGGTGAAGACGACCTGCGTGCGGCCGTCGCGCTCGGTGAGGTCGAACGTGACCGTCGTGCCGGTCCACTCCTCCTGGTCGGCGATGAACGTGAGCCGGCTGTCGAGGACGAGCCAGGCGATCCGGCTGCCGGGTACCAGCTCGGTGATCCGGAACTTGGAGTAGTGCACGTCGGTCACCAGATAGCTGAACTCCTCGCCGAGGCGATCGGTCCGGCCCTCAATCTGCGGCTCGGTCGGGGCGGGCGGACCGGACCACCACCCGCGGACGTCGTTGATGGCGGCGAAGGTGTCCTCGGGCGTCCGGTCGACGGTGAAGGTCAGCGTGAGGCTGGTGCTCATGGCGGTCGGTCCTCTCGAAGTGCAATCGATATGTTGCACTTCACGCTAACCGGCCGGCACGCATAGTGCAACCAATCGGTTTCACCTCGTGGGACACGGCAGAATGTCGACGTGCCGCACGCCGTCGAACCGCCGTACCCGCATCCTTCCGGCGCGCGTCCCCCGGAGATCCCGAAGCAGTTCGTCCCGAAGCACGTCGCCGTCGTGATGGACGGCAACGGACGCTGGGCCAACGCGCGCGGGCTGCCGCGCACCGCCGGGCACGCCGCGGGGGAGGCGTCGTTGCTCGACGTGGTCGCGGGAGCGATCGAGGTCGGCGTCGAGTACGTGTCGGCGTACGCGTTCTCCACCGAGAACTGGTCGCGCTCGCCCGACGAGGTGCGCTTCCTCATGGGCTTCAACCGCGACGTGCTGCGGCGCCGGCGGGACCTCATGAACTCGTGGGGCGTCCGCGTGCGCTGGGCCGGTCGACGCCCGAAGCTGTGGCGCTCGGTGATCAACGAGCTGGAGACCGCCGAGGAGCTCACCAAGGACAACACCACGGTGACCCTGACGATGTGCGTGAACTACGGCGGCCGGGCGGAGATCGCCGACGCCGCCCAGGCCATCGCGCGCGAGGTCGCGGCGGGTCGCGTGAAGCCGGACAAGGTCAACGAGAAGCTGTTCGCCCGCTACCTCGACGAGCCCGACCTGCCCGACGTGGACCTGTTCCTGCGGTCGTCGGGCGAGCAGCGGACCTCGAACTTCATGATCTGGCAGGCGGCCTACGCGGAGCTGGTGTTCCTGGACGAGCCGTGGCCGGACGTCGACCGGCGGCACCTGTGGCGCGCGGTCGAGACGTACGCGCGGCGCGACCGGCGGTACGGCGGGGCCGTCGACCGAGCCGCCGGGCCTGCATAACCGACAGCGGAGGGGTCAGGCGCCGGCGACTGTAGCGACCGGGTCGGCCGCGCGGTCGAAGGCGTCAGTCGCCGACGACCGCCGGGACGGGTTCGGCCGCGCGGCGTGCGCGGCGCCGCCCGAGCAGCCAGCCGACGCCGAGCACGACGACGACGGCCACCCCGGCGAGCACCCACGGCGAATGCGCGAACAGCGCGAGCGCCGCCCACACCGCGCCGAACCCGACGGTGGCCCAGACCACCGCCCAGACCAGCGCGCCCGGGATCGACGCCAGTGCGAAGCGCAGGTACGGCATCTTGATCAGGCCGGCCGAGGCGAAGATCGCGGTCTGCAGACCCACCGTGAGGTACGCCAGGGTGATGGCGACCGCACCCCATCGGCGCACCAGGTCGAGCCCCCGCTGCGCCGCGCGCGTGTCGGTCCACGCCTCGAGCCGGAGCATCGTGGCGTGCCACCAGCCGGGCGCACCCTCGTTCTCGTGCACCGCCTGCGCGCCCCGCACCACCCCGCGGCCCGCCCAGTAGGTGAGGTGCGAGCGGGCGAAGACGATGAGGAAGAGGACCACGACGGCGATGGCGAGGGAGGTGCTCCCCAGGCCGTAGGCGTCGCGGACGTCGGTCACCTGGCCGATTCTACGGCGCGGGTGAGGCGGGCCTTACCTGGAGATCGTCGTGCACGTCGTCCACCAGCAGCACGTCGTCGACCATGTCCGGGTGTGGGTCGCGAGGCGGCTGCGGACGCGACATCAGGGGGCGCAGGGTCGCCGCCACCGCGTACACGAGGATGGCGAGGACCACGATGGTCGCGCCGGGCGGGATGTCCTGCCAGTACGTGAGGACCAGCCCGACCACGCTCACGACGACCCCGATCACGCTGGCCAGGGTCATCGTCCGGCCGAACGAGCGCGCGAACAGCTGGGCGATCGCCACGGGCACGATCATCAGCGCGCTCACCAGCAGCAGCCCGACCACGCGCATCGCGATGGTGACCGTCAGTGCGGCGATCACCGCGACGACCATCGACAGCAGGCGGACCGGCAGCCCGCTGGCCCGGGCGAACTCCTCATCGTGGCTCACGGCGAACAGCGCGGTGCGCAGGCCGAGACCCACCCCGAGCACCACCACGGCCAGCCCCGCGGTCCACCACAGGTCGGTGGTCGACACGGTCGAGATGGAACCGAACAGGTAGCTGATCAGGTTGGCGTTGGTGCCGCCGGCCACCTTGATGAGCAGCACGCCGCCCGCGATGCCGCCGTAGAACATCAGCGCGAGCGCGAGGTCGCCGCTGGTGCGCCCGCGCTCGCGCACGAGCTCGATGATCACGGAGCCGGCGATGGCCGCGACGACCGCGCCGGGCACGGCGAGCGTGTCCTGCGGCACCAGCCCGGCCCAGCTGCCGACGAGCCACCCGACGGCCACCCCGGTGAGCGCCACGTGCCCGATGCCGTCGCCCATGAGGGCCATGCGGCGCTGGACGAGGAACGTGCCGACCACCGGCGCGCAGGCACCGACGAGGATCGCGGCGATGAGCGCCCGCTGCATGAGCGGGGAGCTGAGCAGCTCGACCACCTGGTCCCACGCGGTCACGGGTTCACCTCCACCGACAGGGACGGCCCGGAGCGCGGCGGCTCGGGGTCGGGGTGCGCGTGCGTGTGGTCGTGCCACTCGCCGGCGTGCTCGCCGCGGGCGCGGGGCGCGGGGCCGTCGTGCGCGACGCGGCCGTGCCGGAGCACGATGGCGCGGTCGATCAGCGGGGCGAACGGACCCAGCTCGTGCAGGATCACGACGACCGTGGTGCCGGCGTCGTGCAGGCGGCTGATCGTGTCCACGAACGTCGCCTGCGTGGGGATGTCGATGCCGGACGTCGGCTCGTCGAGCACGAGCAGGTCGGGGTCGCGCACCAGCGCCCGGGCGATGAGCACGCGCTGCTGCTGGCCGCCGGACATCTCCTGGACCCGCTGCTGCGCCCGGTCCGCGAGCCCGACGTCGGCGAGCGCGCCGAGGACCCGCTGGCGGTGCCCGCGCGGGGGACGCAGCGAGCGGCCGTGCAGGAGCCCGGACGTCACCACCTCGTAGGCCGTGGCGGGCACGCCGGCGGCGGCGGGGAGCCGCTGCGGCACGTAGCCGATGCGATCCCAGGGGGCGGCCGGTCCCAGCTCTGTGCCGAACAGCCGCACGGCCCCGGTGGTCCGGGGGATCACGCCGAGCAGCGTGCGCACCAGGGTCGACTTGCCGGAGCCGTTCGCGCCGAGCAGGGCGAGCACCTCGCCGGCGGGCACCACGAGGTCGATGCCGTCGAGGATCGGCTGTCCGCCCAGGGTCACACCGAGGCCGGTCGCCTCGATCACGGGGGCGCTCACGAGCAGGACAATGCCATGCGGAGGGCGTCGAGGTTGCGCTCGGCGATGGAGAAGTAGTCGTCCTCGGGGTGTGCGAGGCCCTCGATCGGGTCGAGGACCGCGCTCTGGATGCCCAGGTCGTCGGCGAGCGTCTCGGAGACCTTCGGGCTCACCAGGCTCTCGAAGAAGATCGTGCTGACGTGCTGCTCACGCACGATCTTCTCGACGGCGGCGAGCCGCGCGGGCGATGGCTCCGCCTCGGGGTCGATGCCGGAGATGCCGACCTGCTCGAGGTCGTACCGGTCGGCGAGGTAGCCGAACGCCTCGTGCGAGGTGACGAAGGTGCGCGTCTCGCACGTGGTCAGGCCGGTGTCGTAGGCCGCGTCGAGGTCGTCGAACCTCTGGTTCAGCGCCGCCGCGTTGGCCGCGTACGCGGACGCGCCTGCCGGGTCGATCGCGCTGAGCTCCTTCGCGACGTCGTCGACCACCGACGGCATCCGGCTCGGGTCGAGCCAGAAGTGCGGGTCGAGGGCGCCGTGGTCGTGCTCCTCGCCCGCGTCGGCGCCCTCCTCGTGACCGTGCTCCTCCGCGGGCGTCATGAGCGTCGTGTCGTTCGCCGCGTCCACCACGTGCACCGGCGACGTCTGCGCGACCGCGTCGTCGACGGCCGCCTGGAAGCCGGAGAGGTAGACGACCAGGTCCGCCTGGTCGATACGCGAGACCTGCGCGGGCGACAGCTCGACGTCGTGCGGCTCGGCGCCCGGCGGCGTCAGCGACCGCACGGTCACCCGGTCGCCGCCCACCTGCTGGGCGACGAACTGGAGCGGGTAGAACGAGGCCATCACGTCGACGGTGCCCTCGGCGACGCCGGGATCGCTCGCGCAGCCGGCCAGCAGGAGCGGGGCGGCGACGAGCGGGGCGAGCAGCCGACGTCGGGGATGGATGGACATGACGATCATTCTCAGTTAGACGAGAACGGTTGTCAAAACGGTGCGCGCCGCCGACGGGTAGCCTGGGCAGCGCCTTGTGCCCCACCGCGACGACCGTCGTCGCGGTCCACCCGCCCGCGACACCCAGCCGCGGGCGCCACCACCCTGGAGTGATCGATCGTGGCTGCACCCTCCCGCCTGGACCCCGTCGTCTCCCTCGCCAAGCGACGCGGGTTCGTCTTCCCGAGCGGTGAGATCTACGGCGGTACGCGATCCGCGTGGGACTACGGACCGCTGGGCGTCGAGCTCAAGGAGAACATCAAGCGCCAGTGGTGGCGAACCATGGTCACCAGCCGCGACGACATCGTCGGCCTCGACTCGTCGGTGATCCTGCCGCGCCAGGTCTGGGTCGCCTCCGGCCACGTCGGCGTGTTCACCGACCCGCTCACCGAGTGCCTCAACTGCCACAAGCGGTTCCGCGAGGACCACATGCTCGAGGAGTACGAGGAGAAGAAGGGCCGGGCGCCCGAGAACGGCCTGGCGGACATCGCCTGCCCGAACTGCGGCACCCGCGGCCAGTGGACCGAGCCCCGCGACTTCAACATGATGCTGAAGACCTACCTCGGCCCGGTCGAGGAAGAGTCCGGCCTGCACTACCTGCGGCCCGAGACGGCCCAGGGCATCTTCGTGAACTTCAAGAACGTGTACTCCACCGCGCGCATGCGTCCGCCGTTCGGCATCGGCCAGATCGGCAAGTCGTTCCGCAACGAGATCACGCCCGGCAACTTCATCTTCCGCACGCGCGAGTTCGAGCAGATGGAGATGGAGTTCTTCGTCGAGCCCGGCACCGACGAGACCTGGCACCAGTACTGGATCGACCAGCGCACCGACTGGTACGTCGACCTGGGGATCTCGCGCGAGAACCTGCGCCACTTCGAGCACCCGAAGGAGAAGCTGTCGCACTACTCGAAGCGCACCGTCGACATCGAGTACCGCTTCGGCTTCCAGGGCAGCGAGTGGGGCGAGCTCGAGGGCATCGCCAACCGCACGGACTTCGACCTCAAGACGCACACCGAGCACTCGGGCCAGGACCTGTCGTTCTTCGACCAGGCCAAGAACGAGCGCTACGTCCCGTACGTCATCGAGCCCGCCGCGGGCCTCACGCGCTCCCTCATGGCGTTCCTGGTCGAGTCCTACCACGAGGACGAGGCGCCCAACACGAAGGGTGGCGTCGACACCCGCACGGTGCTCAAGCTCGACCCGCGTCTCGCGCCGGTCAAGGCCGCGGTCCTGCCGCTGTCCCGCAACGAGTCGCTGTCGCCGAAGGCGCGCGACCTGTCCGCCGAGCTCCGCAAGAACTGGAACGTCGAGTTCGACGACGCCGGCGCGATCGGCCGCCGCTACCGCCGCCAGGACGAGATCGGCACCCCGTTCTGCATCACGGTCGACTTCGACACCCTCGACGACCAGGCCGTCACCATCCGGCACCGCGACGACATGACGCAGGAGCGCGTGGCCCTCGACAAGGTGACGGGCTACCTCGCGCAGCACCTCGTCGGCGCCTGACCACAGTCGTTCCACGACGCCCGTCCCGTCCATGCGGGGCGGGCGTCGTCGTGGGCGGATGACATCCGTCATGCCGGGTTCGTGACGTGCGGCGGGGGAGCGGCAGCGGACGGCCGGTCAGGATCGAGCCATGACCTTCACCGACACCCTCCCCACGCCGGCACCGTCCGGCGCCGGACCGCTGGCGATCGAGCTGCGCGGTCTGCACAAGTCCTTCGGCACCGTGCGTGCCGTCGACGGGATCGACCTGGCCGTCCAGCCGGGTGAGGTCGTCGCCTTCCTCGGCCCCAACGGCGCCGGCAAGACGACCACGATCGACATGCTGCTCGGCCTGGCACAGCCCGATCAGGGCACGGTGTCGGTACTCGGGCTGGACCCCAGCCGCGCGATCGCCGAAGGGCGGGTCTCGGCGGTCATGCAGACCGGCGGGCTCCTCAAGGACCTCACGGTGGGCGAGACGGTCGAGCTGACCGCGTCGTTCTTCCGGACCGCGCGGACCGCGACCGAGGTGCTCCGCCGCGCCGGCATCGCGGACATCGCCGACCGCCGCGTGGGCAAGTGCTCGGGCGGCCAGCAGCAGCGGCTCCGGTTCGCGCTCGCGCTGCTCCCGGACCCGGACGTCCTGGTCCTCGACGAGCCGACCACCGGCATGGACGTCGAGGGGCGCCGCGACTTCTGGACGGCGCTGCGGGCCGACGCCTCGCGCGGCCGCACGATCCTCTTCGCCACGCACTACCTCGAGGAGGCCGACGCGTACGCCGACCGGATCGTGCTGATCAGCCACGGGCGGATCGTCGCGGACGGGTCGGCCGCGCAGGTGAAGAACATGGCCTCGGGCCGGCTGGTCACCGCCACGCTGCCCGACCTGACGCCCGCCGAGAGCGCCACGCTGCACGCCATCCCCGGGGTGCAGTCGGTCGAGCTGCGCCGCGACCGGATCCTCGTGCACACGTCCGACTCCGACGGCGTCGCGCGCCACCTGCTCACCGCCACGTCGGCGAGCGACGTCGAGATCACCGCCCGCGGGCTCGAGGACGCGTTCCTCGCGCTGACCGGCGACACCACCACGACTGGGAGTGCAGCATGAGCGCCACCGCCCTCGCGACCGTCCGCGCCACGGACCGGACGCCCCGCACCGGCCTGATCAACGGCCCGTTCCTGTCCATCGAGCTCCGCCGCCTGCTGCGCAACCGCCGCACGGTGATCTTCACGCTGATCATGCCGCCGGCGTTCTTCCTCATCTTCGGCACGGCCGACGCGTACAAGACGCAGTCCGTCGGCAACGGCAACGTCACCGCGTTCATCATGGTGTCGATGGCGCTGTACGGCGCCATGCTGGCCACCACCAGCGGCGGGGCGAGCGTGTCCGTCGAGCGCTCGCAGGGCTGGACCCGTCAGCTGCGGCTCACGCCGCTGCGCCCGGCGACCTACGTGTTCACCAAGGTGGCCGTCGCCATGGTGATGGGCCTCGCCGCGGTCGTCGTGGTCGCGGCCGTCGGGCTGGTCAGCGGAGCCACCGGCGACACCGGTGCGCTCGTCGCGTCCCTCGGGCTCGCGTGGCTCGGCTCCGTGGTCTTCGCCGCCTTCGGCCTGTTCATGGGCTACCTGCTGCCGGCCGAGAACGTCATGCAGATCCTCGGCCCGGTGCTCGCCCTGCTCGCGTTCGCGGGCGGCCTGTTCGTCCCGCTCGGCGACGGCCTGTTCGCGGACATCGCCAAGGTGGTGCCGACGTACGGGCTGGCGGAGATCGTCCGGGCGCCGCTGACCGGCGACTCGCCCAGCATCTGGGCCGTCGTCAACGTCGTCGGCTGGGCGGCCGTCTTCGTCGGCGGCGCGGCGTGGCGGTTCCGTCGCGACACGGCGCGGGTGTGACCCGCACGCCGACGGATCGCGGTGACCGTCACCCGGCTAGCGTGAGCGCTGTGAGGCGTCGCGCGGAGTCGGGTGACGGCATCTCCGTGCCCAAGGACGAGTGGCCCAGCTGGGGCGGTCGGCTCGCGTACGCCTCGGAGGCGGACGGGATCGCCCGACCGCGTACCCGCCGGGTCATGCGGGTGGTCGGGCCGACGATGGGCATCGTCTGGGCGATCTTCCTGCTGCAGCCGTGGCAGGCCGCCTGGGACGCGCCCCACGGGGTCGAGCGCACGCTCTCGCTCTGCGCGATCGCCGGGCTGGCCGTGAGCTTCGCGTGGGTGGTCCTCACCCGGGCCGGGCCGCACGGCAGCCGGCTGCCCGACCCGCGCAGCGGGTACGTGCTCCTGCAGCAGGTGGTCCTCGTCGCGGTCTCCTGCCTGGCGGCCGACGAGCAGGGCCTGGTCGGTCTCGTCTTCGTCTGCGTGTCCGCGATCTTCCTGCTGCGCGACCCCCGCGCGCTGCTCGTCGCGGTGTTCTCGACGGTGGTGATCCTCGTCGTCCCGCGGCTCGTGCCGGGGTGGGACCCGATCGACGACCTCATCATCTCGGTGATCCTCGCGTCCGTCGCGGTCTACGGCTTCACGCAGCTGGTGCTGCGCAACCGCCAGCTGGCCCTCGCGCAGGACGAGGTCGCCGTGCTGGCGGTGGAGCGCGAGCGCGAGCGCATCTCGCGCGACATGCACGACATCCTCGGACACTCGCTGACCGTGATCTCGGTCAAGGCGGAGCTGGCCGGGAAGCTGTTCGACGTCGACGCCGACCGCGCGCGCGCCGAGATCGCCGAGGTCCAGGCGCTGGCCCGCGCGGCGCTCGCGGACGTGCGCGGGATGGTGTCCGCGACCCGCGCCGTCACGCTCGCGGGCGAGCTGGCGGGCGCGCGGCAGGCCTTCGACTCGGCCGGCGTCGAGGCCGACGTCCCCGGCACCGTCGACCAGGTGCCCGACGACCTGCGCGAGCTGTTCGCCTGGGCGTTGCGCGAGGGGACGACGAACGTGCTGCGGCACGCGGCCGCGACCCGCGTGCGCGTGACGATGACCGCGGACACCCTCGTGGTGGACGACGACGGCTACGGGCCGGCGAACACCGAGGTCGTGCCCGGCAACGGGCTGCGAGGACTCAGCGAGCGGGCGCGGCAGGCCGGTGCGCACGTCGAGGTGTCCGCGAGCCCGCTGGGTGGCTACCAGCTGACCGTCACGACGAAGAACGGTGCCCGATGACGAACGGTGCTCGATGACCAGCACGCCCATCCGACTTCTCCTCGCCGACGACCAGGCCCTGGTCCGCGGGGCGCTCGCCGCCCTGCTCGACCTGGAGTCCGACCTCACGGTGGTCGCGCAGGTCGGCCGGGGCGACGAGGTGCTGCACGCCGCGCGCGAGAACGCCGCCGACGTCGCGCTGCTCGACGTCGAGATGCCCGGCATGGACGGGATCTCGGCCGCCGCCGAGCTCAGGGCGCGGTACCCGGCGTGCCGCTCGCTCATCGTCACCACGTTCGGGCGCCCCGGGTACGTCCGGCACGCGCTGGACGCGGGTGCCAGCGGGTTCGTCGTCAAGGACACCCCCGCGGAACAGCTGGCCGACGCCGTCCGCCGCGTGCACCGCGGCCTGCGGGTGGTCGACCCTGACCTCGCCGTGGAGTCGCTGACCGTCGGCGCCAACCCGCTGACCGAGCGCGAGCGGGCCGTGCTGGTCGTCGCGGCGACCGGGGGCACGGTGGCCGACATCGCCCGCGAGACGTTCCTGTCCGAGGGCACCGTGCGCAACTACCTGTCCGCGGCGATGGGCAAGACCGGGGGTCGGACGCGCGCCGAGGCCGCCCGACTGGCGCAGGAGAACGGGTGGTTGCTCGGCTGAGGGACAATGGGGGCATGACCCTGACGACTCCTGCGGCCCCGGCGCGCTCCGGCGCCGTGCTGCCGCCGTTGCGCATCGGTCCGCTCACCATCGACACGCCGGTGGTCCTGGCGCCGATGGCGGGCGTCACGAACGCCGCCTTCCGCCGCCTGTGCCGCGAGTCCGGCGCCGGCCTGTACGTGGCCGAGATGGTCACGTCGCGCGCCCTCGTCGAGCGCGGCGAGGAGTCGATGCGGATCATCTCGCACGAGCCCGACGAGCGGCCGCGCTCCGTCCAGGTGTACGGCGTCGACCCCGCGACCGTCGGCGCCGCCGTGAAGCTCATCGCGAGCGAGGACCGCGCCGACCACGTCGACCTCAACTTCGGCTGCCCGGTGCCCAAGGTCACGCGCCGCGGCGGGGGAGCCGTGCTGCCGTGGAAGCGGGACCTGTTCCGCGCGATCATCACGGCCGCCGTCGACGCCGCGACTCCCTACGGTGTGCCGGTCACCGTGAAGATGCGCAAGGGCATCGACGACGACCACCTGACCTACCTCGAGGCCGGGCTCGTCGCGCAGGAGGTCGGCGTCGCTGCCGTGGCGCTGCACGCCCGCACGGCGGCCGACTACTACTCCGGCACGGCGGACTGGGACGCGATCGCGCAGCTCAAGCAGACCGTCACCGACATCCCCGTGCTGGGCAACGGTGACATCTGGTCCGCCGAGGACGCCCTCGAGATGGTCGCGCAGACCGGCTGCGACGGGGTGGTCGTCGGTCGCGGCTGCCAGGGCCGCCCGTGGCTGTTCGCCGACCTCGCGGCGGCGTTCGCCGGGTCCGACGAGCGCATCACCCCGGGGCTCGGGTACGTCGCGACGGTCGTCCGGCGGCACGCGGAGCTGATGGTCGAGCACTTCGGCGACGAGGGCAAGGCGCTGCGCGAGATGCGCAAGCACATGGCCTGGTACTTCAAGGGCTACGTGGTCGGCGGGGAGACCCGCGCGGCGCTGGGCCTGGTCTCGACGATGGCCGAGCTCGACGAGCGGTTGGGCCGGCTCGACCTCGAGCAGGGCTACCCGGGTGCGGGCGCCGAGGGGCAGCGCGGCCGCGCCGGCTCACCCAAGCGACCGCTGCTGCCGTACGGGTGGCTCGACTCGCGGGAGCTCTCCGACGAGTTCGCGAAGGCCCTGCACGAGGCAGAGCTGAGCGTCTCGGGCGGCTGACCCGTCAGAGGCGGCGGACCGCAAGGCCCGACGCCGCACCGTCCAGCGCGGCGATCGTCGCACCCGCCGCGCCGAGCCCGATCGTGCCGACGGCCGCCGCGCCTGCCGCGGACGCGCGGGCGAGCGCCACCTCCGTCGGCAGCCCGTCCAGCACGCCGCTGAGCAGCCCGGCGAGGAACGCGTCGCCCGCACCGTTGGTGTCGACCACGTCGGCGACGGGTGCGGCCGGCACCTCGATCCAGCCGTCGCCGTCGAGGGCGAGAGCGCCGGCGGCTCCGTCGGTGCACACCGCGAGGCGGCACCCACGGCCGACCGCGTCGGTGAGGTACGCCCGGGGGTCGTCGAGCCGCGCCGCGCTGACGAGCAGGACGTCCGCGCCGGCGACGAAGTCGCGCGCGTAGTCGCCTGCGCCGTCGTCGTCGTGCACGTCGCACCACACCGGGATTCCCGCGGCACGGGCGGCCGACAGGAGCGGGCGGCTGTGGTCGGCGAGGTCGAGGACGGCGGCATCCACCCCGTCGAACGACGGCACGGCACCGGGCGCCGGCTGGGGCAGCTCGAGATAGAGGGACACCCGCGAGCCGTCGTCGGCCATGAGGTTGACGTGCCTCTCGGTCCTCTCGACCGCGCGGGCGACGAGGGAGATCCGCGGGTGGGCGAGCGCCGCGCGGACCAGCGACCCCTCGCGGTCGTCCCCGAGCGCGGTGTGCAGCGTGATGTCGACGCCGAGCGCGGCCAGCGTCAGCGCCTTGCCCGCCGACGTCCCGCCGAGACCGTCGTGATGGCTGCTCGCGAAGAGCGTCTGCGACCTCGGTTCCGGGAGGGTGGCCAGCCGCACGAGGGTGTTCCAGGACGCGGGGCCGTTGACGAGGACGCGGGGCACGGTGCACACCCTAGGAGCGGCGTGGTGGTGCCGAGCATCGCGGCTCACCAGGGATCATGTCCGCGTGTCCCCGACGACGAGGTCCCGTGGCCTCTCCCTGCTCAGTCTGCTCGTCCTCGTCCTGCTGACCGCGGTCAGCCTCCGGACCGTCTGGCCGCCCGCTCCGGCGCCGGCCGACGCCCCCGCCGACGAGTTCAGCGCGCAGCGGGCGTTCGAGCACGTCGCGGCGGTGGGCTCCGAGGTCCACCCGGCCGGCAGTGAAGCCGCCGACGGCGTCCGGCAGCACATCGTCGAGACGCTCACCGGCCTGGGGCTCGACCCGTCGGTCACGGTCGGCGTCGGAGCGACGGGCGCGCTGGGCAGCGGCTACGGCCTGGCCGCGGTGAAGAACGTCGTCGCCGTGCTGCCCGGGACGGACTCGACCGGCCGGCTGTTCCTGGTGGCGCACTACGACTCCGTGCAGGTGTCCTACGGCGCCAACGACGACGGCGCCGGCACCGCGACGCTGCTCGAGACCGTGCGCGCCCTGCGCGAGGGGCCGGCGCTGAAGAACGACATCGTGCTCGTGTTCACCGACGCCGAGGAGGCGTGCCTGTGCGGCGCCGAGGCGTTCGTGCACGACGACCCGCTCGGCGCCGACGGCGGCGTGGTGCTCAACTTCGAGGCCCGCGGCGCGTCGGGCCCGGCCATCATGTTCGAGACGTCGCGGGGCAACGCCGCCCTGGTCGACGTCTACTCGACCGTGCCGCACCCGGTCGGCAGCAGCATGGCGGTCGAGGTGTACCGGATCCTGCCCAACGACACCGACTTCACGCCGTTCCGCGAGCAGGACCGGTTCACGGGGCTGAACTCGGCGTACATCGACGGCTCGGCGGTCTACCACTCGCCGGAGGACCGGCCCGAGTACCTGGACCTCGCGAGCCTGCAGCACCACGGCTCGAACGCGCTCGCGCTGGCCCGGCACCTCGGGAACGACGATCTCGCGGCCCTGAGCGTCCCGTCCGCGAACGACGCCACGTACTTCCCGGTGCTCGGCGAGCTCGCGCGGTACCCCGGCTGGCTCGTGTGGCCGGTCGCGGTCCTCGCGGCGCTCGCGGTGGTGGCGCTCGGGGGGTTGTCGGTGCGCGCCGGGGTGCTGCGCGGCCGCCGGCTGGCCGCGGGCTTCGCGTGGGGGCTGGTGCCCATCGCCCTCGCGGCCGCCGTCGCGCAGCTGTTCTGGATGGTCCTGGTCGCGCTGCGACCGGGGTACGGCGAGATGCTCGACCCCTGGCGCCCCTGGTGGTTCCGGGCGGCGCTCATGGCGCTGGTCGCGACCGTCCTGCTGCTGTGGTTCGGCGCACTGCGCCGTCGGCTCGAGGCTCCCGCGCTGGTGATCGGTGCGCTGGGGTGGCTCGCGGTGCTCGGCCTCGCGCTCGCCGCGGTCACTCCCGGTGGCTCGTACCTTGCGGCGCTGCCGGCGCTCGCCGGGGGAGTGGGCGGCATCGTGGCGCTACGGCTCGGCGAGACGGGGCGGATCGTGACGGCGACGGTCGTCGGCGCGGTCGCGGTGGTCGTGCTGGCGCCCATCGTGCTGCTGTTCCTGCCCGCGCTCGGGCTGGCGACCGGGGCGGCGCC
Source organism: Cellulomonas sp. P4_H12 (assembly GCF_056400905.1). NCBI lineage: Bacteria > Bacillati > Actinomycetota > Actinomycetes > Micrococcales > Cellulomonadaceae > Cellulomonas > Cellulomonas sp. P4_H12. The sequence continues at coordinate 132,272 of NZ_JBFUKJ010000017.1, read as the reverse complement.
GGCGCTGTTCGCGGTGCTGCTGGGGCTCGCGCTGCTGCCCGTGGTCGACCGGCTGGTCCCGAGCGGACGTCGCGCGCTGCTCCCGGCCCTCGTCGCCGGGGTCCTCGCCGTCGTGTGCGTCGCCGCGGGCCTCGTCGTCGACCGGTTCGACGAGCGCCACCCGTTGCCGACCCAGCTCATGTACGCGCTCGACGCCGACACCGGGAAGGCCTGGTGGGTCAGCTCCGAGGCCAGCCCGAGCGAGTGGACGAGCCAGTTCGTCTCGCAGCACGAGGACGTCCACGCGACGTTCCCGCTGCTCGGGTCCGGCGTCTGGACCGGCGAGGCCGAGGCCGCCGACCTGCCCGCGCCCGTGGTGACGACGGACTCCGACACCACGGCGGACGGCATCCGGACGCTCGAGCTCACGATCGCGCCCCAGCGCCCGGTGCGGCTGGTGTCGTTGACGATGGCCGACGCCGGCGTGCAGTCCGCGGAGGTGGAGGGCCGCGACGTGCCGGTGTCCGACGGGACCATCGCGGTGGTGTTCAACGCGCCGCCGGCCGACGGCGTGCACGTCACGCTGACGCTGTCGGGCGGTCGCGACGCCGTGCTGCAGGTGGCGGACGGCAGCGACGGCCTCGAGAACCTGCCGGGCTTCGAGCCGAGGCCCTCCGGCGTCGGGATCGAGGGGTCGCACACGTCGGAGCTGGTGCTGGTGGGAACCGCCGTCACGTTCTAGGGTGTGGCGTCCTGCAAGTTGCTGCAACGTGTTGCGGCCTGCCCCGGTGGTGACGATGACGCACCTGCCCGCCCGCCTCACCGCGCTGGTCGCCGGCCTGCTGCTGCTCGCGGCGTGCAGCGGCACGCCCGAGCCGTCGGCGTCGCCGCCTGACGGTGGCGGACACGACGTCGGCGTCGAGATGTTCCAGTGGACGTGGGACTCGATCGCCCGCGAGTGCACCGACCACCTCGGGCCCGCTGGCTACGCCTGGGTGCTCACGAGCCCGCCGCAGGAGCACATCCTGGGCGAGCCGTGGTGGACCGCGTACCAGCCGGTCAGCTACCGCGTGGAGTCGCGGCTGGGCACGCGGGAGCAGTACGCGGCGATGGTGCAGACCTGCCACGACGCCGGCGTCGACGTCTGGGCCGACGCGGTGGTGAACCACATGACCGGCCAGGACGCGCCCGGCACGGGGTGGGCGGGCTCGTCGTACACGCACTACGACTACCCGGGTACCTATACCGACGCGGACTTCCACCACTGCGGGCTGACCCCGAGCGACGACATCGCGGACTACACGGACGCCGCGCAGGTCCAGACGTGCGAGCTGGTCAACCTCGCCGACCTGGCCACCGAGACGGAGCACGTGCGCTCGACGATCGTGGCCTACCTGGAGGACCTGCTCGCGCTCGGCGTGGACGGCTTTCGGATCGACGCCGCCAAGCACATGCCCGCCGACGACGTCGCCGCGATCGTGGCCGAGCTCCCGGCCGGGACGGGCATCGCGCAGGAGGTCATCCGCGGCACCGGGGAGCCCGTGACGCCCGAGCAGTACACCGGCAACGGCAAGGTCTACGAGTTCGCCTGGGGCAAGGACCTCAAGAGCGTCCTGGCCGGCTCGCCCGGTCGCGCGCTCGAGCTCGGCACGACGTCGACCTACCTGCCGTCCGACGACGCGGTGATCTTCGTCGACAACCACGACACCGAGCGGAACGGCTCCACGCTGAGCTACGCCGACGGCGCGCAGTACGCGCTGGCCAACGTGCTCCTGCTCGCCAGCAGCTACGGGACCCCGGCCGTGTACTCGAGCTACGCGTTCTCCGACCGCGACGCCGGCCCGCCGCAGGACGCGGACGGCCGCGTGCGCGACGCGGCGTGCGGCGACGCCCCGGGCCCGGATGCGGCCCTGGCGGACGGCGACCAGGTCTGCCAGCACCGGTGGCCCGCGATCGCGGGCATGGTCGGCTGGCGCAACGTCGTGGGCGACGCCCCGCGGGTCGACGTCTGGTCCGAGGGCCGCGCCGTCGCGCTGGGTCGCGGCGAGCGGGGCTTCGTCGTGATCAACGCGGGTGGCGACGAGCTGCGCACCGAGCTCACCACGAGCCTGCCCGACGGCGACTACTGCGACGTACTGTCGACGCAGGGGTGCGCGGCGTCGACGGTCGAGGACGGGAAGGTCGCGGTCGTCGTCCCGCCCGGCACCGCTCAGGCGTGGGACGTGATGCACCGACCGTGAGACGGAACGGCCCCGCCGCGGGCGGGGCCGTTCCTGCAGGTCAGGCCGTGTACCTTGCCCAGACCGTGGCGTCCGACGGCACGAGCACGGAGCCGTCCGCCTCGACCGCGGGGTCGATCGACGCGAGCAGCACCTCGGCGCCTTCCGGCAGCGCCACCGGCGACGAGCCCAGGTTGGCGACGACGAGCACGTCCCGGTTCACGAACGCGATGACGTCGTCGCCGAGCCCGTGCAGCCAGTCCATGCCGCCGGAACCGAGGCTCGACTCCCGACGGAGCTGGAGCGCCGCCCGGTAGGTCTCGTACGTCGACCCGGCGACGCCGCGCTGCGCGTCGAGGGCGTACGACGCCCAGGCCGCGGGCTGGGGGAGCCAGGTGACGCCGGTGGGGGAGAAGCCGAACCCGGCCCGGTCGGACGCCCAGGGCAGCGGCACGCGGCAGCCGTCGCGGCCGCGCTCGGCGCCGCCCGTCCGGAAGAACGCGGGGTCCTGGCGCAGGTCGTCGTCGAGCGACGTGTGGTCGGGGAGCCCGAGCTCCTCGCCCTGGTAGAGGTATGCCGAACCGGGCAGGCCGAGCATGAGGAGCGACGCCGCGCGGGCCCGGCGCAGGCCGAGGGCCTCGTCCGGCTGCTCGTCGCCGTGGCCGATGCCGTTGGGCCGCGACCCCGGCTCGGCGAGCCCGAGCCGCGAGGCGTGCCGGACGACGTCGTGGTTGGACAGCACCCACGTGGTGGGCGCACCGACCACGTCGGCGGCGTTGTACGACGCCTCGACGACCGTGCGCAGCGCCGGCGCGTCCCAGTGGGTGGCCAGGAAGGCGAAGTTGAACGCCTGCTGCATCTCGTCGGGCCGGACGTACCGGGTCAGGCGCGACAGCGGCTCCACCCAGGCCTCGGCGACGAGCGCGCGGTCGCCGTCGTACTCGGCGAGCACCCGGTTCCACGCGCGGTAGATGTCGTGGACGCCGTCCTGGTCGAACATCGGTCCCTGGTTGCCGGCACCGGAGACGGTGTCGGTCGGCTCCACGTCGTCGGAGCCCTCGATCATCGAGACGTGCCCGTCCCAGTCGGGCAGCCCGGGCGCCTTGACCATGCCGTGCGCGACGTCGATGCGGAAGCCGTCGACCCCGCGGTCGAGCCAGAACCGCAGGACGTCCTCGAACTCGGCGCGGACCTCGGGGTGCTCCCAGTCGAGGTCGGGCTGCCGGGAGTCGAACAGGTGCAGGTACCACTCGCCGGGCGTCCCGTCGGCGTCGGTGGTCCGGGTCCACGCCGGGCCGCCGAAGATCGACTGCCAGTTGTTCGGGGGCTCGGTGCCGTCCACGCCGCGGCCCTCGCGGAACAGGTAACGGCCCCGCTCTGGCGACCCAGGGCCGGCGGCGAGGGCGGCCTGGAACCACACGTGCTCGTCGGAGGTGTGGTTGGGCACCAGGTCGACGATCACGCGAAGGCCCAGGCCGTGGGCCCGAGCGAGCATCGCGTCGAAGTCGGCGAGCGTGCCGAACAGCGGGTCGACGTCGCGGTAGTCGGCGACGTCGTAGCCCGCGTCGGCCTGCGGCGAGCGGTAGAACGGCGACAGCCACACGGCGTCGACGCCCAGCTCTGCGAGGTGGTCCAGGCGGGCGGTGATGCCGGGCAGGTCGCCGATCCCGTCGCCGGACGCGTCCGCGAACGAGCGCGGGTAGACCTGGTAGATCACGGCATCCCGCCACCACTCGCCGTCAGGGGAGCCGGCGGCGTGCACCACGGTGCGCAGGGGTCGGGTGTCGGTCGTCGTCATGCGGGCATGCCTCACTTCGGGGATGGTGATGGGGGGAGGCGCCGTTGCCCGACGGAGCGCGCGGCCTGGTGGGGCCGGCGGGTCCGGTCAGAGTACGGCGGGAGTCTCGAGGGTGACAGCGACCGAGGTCAGGCCCGGTGCGGCGCCGGTGGAGCCGCGGACGATGAGCTCGGGGTGGAACTTCAGCTCGGTGCGGGACGCGGGCGTCCCGTTGATCTCCGAGACGAGTGCGGAGACCGCGGCGTGGCCCATCGACAGGACGGGCTGGCGCACGGTGGTCAGGGGTGGGTCGGTGAACGCGATGAGCGGGGAGTCGTCGAACCCGACCACGGACAGGTCTTTCGGCACCGACATCCCGTGGGACCGCGCCGCGCGGATGGCCCCGAGGGCCATCAGGTCGGAGCCGCAGATGATCGCGGTGTGCCCGGTCTCGATGAGGTCCAGCGCCGCCGCCTGGCCGCCCTCCACCGTGAACAGCGTGGTGACGACGTGCCCGGCGGGGTCGGTCACGCCGAGGTGGCGCTGCAGGTTGATCGCGAACTCCACCCGCTTGCGCGCGGCCGGGAGGAACCGCTCGGGCCCGATGGCCAGCCCGATCGAGCGGTGGCCCAGCGAGACCAGGTGCCGGAACGCCAGGTCGAGCGCGGCCGAGTCGTCGGTCGAGACTGACGGAGCGTCGACGCCCTCGGCGTACCCGTTGACCAGCACGATCGGGACGCCACGGCTGCGCAGCCGGTGATAGCGCTCCTTGCTGGCGGAGGTGTCGGCGTGCAGCCCGGAGACGAACACGATGCCGTCGACGTTGTGCTCCAGCAGCATCTCGACGTACTGGTCCTCGGTGGTGCCGCCGGGGGACTGGGTGCACAAGAGCGGGGTGTAGCCCCGTTCGGTGAGCATCGTCTCGATGACCTGCGCGAACGCGGGGAAGACCGGGTTGGACAGCTCGGGGACGACCAGGCCGACCAGGCCGGCGGAGCGGGTGCGCAGCTTCTCGGGTCGCTCGTAGCCGAGCACGTCGAGGGCGGCCAGCACGGACTGACGGGCTTGGGCCGACACGCCGTGCTTCCCGTTGAGCACGCGCGACACGGTCGCCGTGCTGACACCGGCCTGCTCGGCCAGATCCGTCAGACGGGTGCGCGCGATGGGCACGGTGGGGGCCACGTCACTCCTTTGTCCGGGGTCGCGATCGGTCGCAGGAGCGTGAAGAGATCGTCCTAGTCACGCTTCTGCAACGGTTCGCCGCAACTTACCGTAACGACTTGCAGCCGATGAGACAACGACGTTACGGTCACGTCCATCACGCCAGCGCCGGTCGATCGTCGGGATCTGCCGCTGCGGCCTTCTCACGATCTAGGAGACTCACGATGCGACGGAGCATCCCCCTCACCGCTGCGGCCCTGGGCATCACGCTCGCGCTGGCCGCCTGCTCGGGGTCGTCCGACCCGAGTGACGCGGAGACCACCGCCGGTGCCCAGGCGACTGCCAGCGGCACCCTGACGATGTGGGTGGACGACACCCGCATCAAGGAGATGCAGCCGGTCGTCGACGAGTTCACCAAGGAGACCGGCGTCAAGGTCGAGCTGGTGCAGAAGGCGTCGGGCGACATCGGCAAGGACTTCGTCGCGCAGGTCCCGACCGGCGAGGGCCCGGACATCATCATCTCGGCCCACGACGGTCTCGGCGAGTGGGTCAACAACGGCGTCGTCGCCCCCGTGGAGCTCGGCGACAAGGCCGGTGACTTCTCGGAGTCCGCGATCGCCGGCGTGACCTACGACGGCAAGACCTACGGCACGCCGATCTCGATCGAGAACATCGCGCTCGTCCGCAACAACGCCCTGCTCAAGGACACCACCGCGACGACGTTCGACGACCTGGTGACCCAGGCCAAGTCGGCCGGCACGCCGTTCTCCGTGCTGATCCAGCAGGGTGACGCGTCCGACCCGTACCACCTGTACCCGCTGCAGACGTCGTTCGGCGCCCCGGTGTTCCAGCAGTCCGCGGACGGCTCGTACACCGACACGCTCGAGCTCGGCGGTCCGGCGGGCGACGCCTTCGCCACGTACCTCGCGAAGCTCGGGAGCGAGGGCGTCCTCGACCTCTCGATCGACGGCGACAAGGCCAAGCAGGCGTTCCTCGACGGCCAGGCGCCGTACATGATCACCGGCCCGTGGAACACCTCGGCCTTCGAGGAGGCCGGCATGGACATCAGCGTCCTGCCCGTCCCCAGCGCGGGTGGCCAGCCGGCGCAGCCGTTCGTCGGCGTCCAGGGCGCCTTCGTCTCGTCCAAGTCGAAGAACCCGGTCCTCGCCAACGAGCTCGTCGTCAACTACCTGTCGACCGAGGCGGCTCAGGACATGCTCTACAAGGAGGGTGGCCGCATGCCGGCCAACACCGCCTCGGCCGCCAAGGTCGACGACGGCGTGCTCAAGGGCTTCGGTGACGCCGGCGCGACCGGCGCTCCCATGCCCTCGATCCCCGCGATGAGCTCGGTCTGGGCCTTCTGGGGCGCCACCGAGGCGCAGATCATCAGCGGCCAGGCCGAGCCGGTCGGCGCCTGGAACACGATGGTGACCAGCATCCAGGACGCCGTCGACAAGGCCTGACGGTCCTCAGGACGTCCCGCCGCGCCCGCAGACGGGCACGGCGGGACGTCCTGGCTCGCGCGCCGGTGCGCGCCTGCACCACCATGCTCAGTAGCCGTCACCCGTGCCCCGGAGGACCCGCATGACCGACCAGCAGACCGTGGCGCCGCCGGCGCCTCCCGGCGTGCCCGGCGCGGAGTCGCCGCGCCGATCGCGCGGAGACGGGTCCCACGCCAGGAACTTCTCGCCGGGCTTCGTCGTCAAGCTCCTGCTCGTCGCCGTCGTCGACGCCCTGGGCCTGTACGGGATCCTCGCGGCGTACGCCGTGCAGTCGTGGGCGATCCTCACGTTCCTCGTGCTCGCGCTCGTCGCGGTGAACTGGGTCTACTTCTCGAAGCGCGCCGTCCCCGGCAAGTACCTGATCCCCGGGCTGCTCTTCCTCCTCGTCTACCAGCTGTTCGTCATGGCCTACACGGGCTACGTGGCGTTCACCAACTACGGCGACGGGCACAACTCCACGAAGTCCGACGCGATCGAGGCGATCTCGATCCAGAACGAGACGCGTGTCGAGGGTTCGCCGACGCTCCCGCTGACCGTCGTGCAGCACGATGGCGACCTCGGGTTCGCCGTCGTGCAGGACGGCGAGGCGCAGGTCGGCACGGCCGACGAGCCGTTCGCCCCTGCCGACGACGCCACCATCGAGAACGACCGCGTCACGGCGGTCCCCGGCTGGGACGTGCTCGGGTTCGCGCAGATCGCCGAGCAGCAGGACACGATCACCGCCCTGCGGGTGCCCTTCTCCGACGACCCGTCGGACGGCTCGGTCCGCACCCAGGACGGCTCGACCGGGTACGTCTACCGGTCCACGCTCGAGTACGACGCCGCGAGCGACACCTTCACCGACACCGCCACCGGCGAGACCTACACGCCGTCCAGCACCGGCAACTTCGTGTCGGAGAGCGGCGACGTGCTCACGCCGGGCTGGCGCGTCGGTGTCGGCTTCGACAACTTCACGCGCGTCTTCACCGACTCCCGGCTGGCCGGGCCCTTCGTCCAGATCACGATCTGGACGTTCGCCTTCGCCGCGCTCTCCGTGGTCACGACGTTCGCCCTCGGGCTGTTCCTCGCGATCGTGTTCAACGACCCGCGGGTCCGTGGCCGCAAGGTCTACCGGTCGCTGCTGATCCTCCCGTACGCGTTCCCGGGCTTCCTGTCCGCCCTGGTGTGGCGCGGCCTGCTCAACCAGCGGTTCGGGTTCATCAACGAGGTGCTGCTGGGCGGGGCCGAGATCCCCTGGCTCCAGAACCCCTGGCTGGCAAAGCTCTGCATCCTGGGCGTCAACCTCTGGCTGGGCTTCCCGTACATGTTCATCGTGTGCACGGGCGCGCTGCAGTCGATCCCGGCGGACACGATCGAGGCGGCGAGGATCGACGGCGCGGGAGCCCGGCGGATCCTGCGTTCCATCACGCTCCCGCTCCTGATGGTGTCCGTGGCGCCGTTGCTGATCGCGTCCTTCGCGTTCAACTTCAACAACTTCACGCTGATCTACATGCTGACGGGCGGAGGCCCCAACTTCGTCGGCACCCCGATCGTCGTGGGCCACACCGACATCCTCATCTCGATGGTCTACGCCGTCGCCTTCGAGAGCGGGAACAAGCAGTACGGGCTGGCCAGCGCGCTGTCGATCCTCATCTTCATCGTGGTCGGCCTCATCGCCTACATCGGCTTCCGCCAGACCCGCAAGCTCGAGGAGATCTGAGATGGCCACCACCGTGCAGAGATCCGAGATGGCCACCGCCGTGGAGCAGAACCGCGCCCTGCACGGTCGCCGCTGGTGGGCCGAGGTCGGCTGGCGGCATGCCGTCGGCGTCGTGATGATCGTGGTCTGCGTCTTCCCGCTGATCTATGTGCTGTCCGCGTCGCTGAACCCCGGCGGCACCCTGACCGGCTCGAACAAGCTCTTCCGCACGGTCGACCTGGAGAACTTCCGCGACCTGTTCGCCGGCGACTACGCCAGCTGGTACGCCAACTCGCTCATCATCTGCACGGTGACGGCCATCGGCACGGTGCTCATGGGCGGCGCGGCGGCGTACGCGTTCTCGCGGTTCCGGTTCCAGGGCCGGCAGGGCGGGCTGACCGCGCTGCTCATCATCCAGATCTTCCCGCAGATGCTCGCGTTCGTCGCGATCTTCCTCGTGCTGCTCTCGATCGGCGACGTGTTCCCGATGCTCGGGCTCAACAGCCGGATGGGGCTCATCGCGGTCTACCTGGGCGGCGCGCTCGGCGTGAACACGTTCCTGATGTACGGGTTCTTCAACACCGTGCCCCGCGAGCTGGACGAGGCGGCGAAGATCGACGGCGCCAGCCACGCCCAGATCTTCTGGAAGATCATCCTGCGCCTCGTCGCCCCGATCCTCGCGGTCGTCGGGCTCCTGTCGTTCATCGGCACGTTCGGCGAGTTCATCGTGGCCAAGGTCGTGCTGCAGCGCCCCGACCAGTACACGCTCGCCGTCGGGCTGTACTTCTGGGCTGCCGACGAGCGGAACGCGAAGTGGGGGCTGTTCGCTGCGGGCGCGGTGCTCGCCGCGATCCCGGTCGTCCTGCTCTTCCTGTTCCTGCAGAAGTACATCGTCTCCGGACTGACAGCGGGTTCGGTCAAGGGATGACCTACCTGCTCGACGACCCGCACCACGACGGCTCGCCGCTCTACGCGCCCCCGGGCGCGGCGCTCGGCGAACGGGTGCCGGTCCGGGTGCGCGTCCCGGTCGGGAACCCCGAGCGGGCGGTCTGGCTGCGGACCGTGCGCGACGGCGAGCCCCGGCTGGAGGAGGCGCGGCTCGACCGGGTCACGGCGGACGAGCGCTGGTACGTCGCGGACGTCCTCGTGCACAATCCGCTCACCAGCTACCGGTTCCTGTTCGACGAGCCCGGCGGCTACCGCTGGCTCAACGGGCGCGGCATGCACCGGCGGGACGTCCCGGACGCCGCCGACTTCCGGCTGTCGGCGCACGGCCCCGCGCCGGCGTGGCTGGACTCGGCGGTCGTCTACCAGGTGTTTCCCGACCGGTTCGCGCGCTCGACCGGCCACGACGGCGCACCGGCCGGGCCGCTGCCGGACTGGGCGCAGCCCGTCCCGTGGGGGACCGAGCCGGCGGCGCTCGGCCGGGACACCTCGTCGCAGCTCTACGGCGGCGACCTGCCGGGCATCCAGTCGCGGCTCGACCACCTGCAGCGCCTCGGCGTCGACACCCTCTACCTCACGCCGATCTTCCCGGCGCGGTCCAACCACCGGTACGACGCCAGCACGTTCGACCGAGTCGACCCGCTGCTCGGCGGCGACGAGGCCCTCGCCTCCCTGTCGGCCGGGCTGCACGCGCGCGGGATGCGGCTCGTCGGCGACCTGACCACCAACCACACGGGCGCGGGCCACGAGTGGTTCGTGCGCGCGCAGGCCGACCCGACGAGCGAGGAGGCCCGGTTCTACTACCGGACCGACGAAGCCCCCGGGTACGTCGGCTGGCTGGAGCACGCGTCGCTGCCCAAGCTGGACTGGTCCGCGCCCGGACTGGCCCCGCGGATGGTCGACGGGCCGGACTCGGTGATCGCCCGGTGGATGCGCTCGCCGTACCACCTCGACGGCTGGCGGATCGACGTCGCCAACATGACCGGTCGCTACGGCGCCCAGGACCAGACGCACGAGGTCGCGCGGATGATCCGGGCCACGATGCGCCGCCACAACCCGGACGCCGTCCTGGTCTCCGAGCACTTCCACGACGCGGGCGCCGACATGGGCGTCGGCGGCTGGCACGTGAACATGAACTACTCGGCGTTCACCCGGCCGATCTGGTCGTGGCTGGTCGAGCCGGGCAGCAGCCTGCCGTTCATCGGTCTGCCGGTCGCCGTCCCCCGGCGCGGGGGTCGGTCGATGGTCGACGCGATGCGGGACTTCGACGCCGCCGTGCCGTGGTCGGTGACGCGCCACCAGTGGAACATGCTCGCCTCGCACGACACGGCTCGGCTCCGCACGGTCGTCGGCACCCGGGAGCGCGCCGAGGTGGCCGCCGCGATGCTCTTCACCTATCCCGGGACGCCGGTCGTGTTCGCCGGCGACGAGGGCGGCCTCACCGGTGCCAACGGGGAGCACGCGCGCGCGAGCATGCCGTGGGACGAGATCGACGCGGGCGGTGGTCCGCACTGGGACCAGGCGACCTTCGAGACGTACCGGCGCCTCGCCGCGCTGCGCCGGTCGTCCACGGCGTTGCGCACCGGCGGCCTGCGCTGGGCGGTCGTGACCGAGGACGCGGTGGCGTACCTGCGAGAGAGCCCCGACGAGCGCGTCCTCGTGCTGCTGGCCCGAGCCCCCTGGGCCGGCGCCGCGCTGCCGGGGCATCTGCTGGCGGCGGGCTCCGCGGCGCAGAACCTGTACGGCGGCGCCGACCTGCCCCACGTCGACGGCGCGCTCGCGCTGCCCGGCGACGGCCCGGGCGTACAGGTCTGGCGGCTGGCCTGACGCGTCAGGCGCGCGCGGCGCCGGTCGAGCCGCGGACGATGAGCTCGGGGTGGAACTTGAGCTCGGTGCGGGAGGCCGGGGTGCCCGTGATCTCCGCGACGAGCGCGGAGACGGCCGCGTGGCCCATCGACTGCACGGGCTGGCGCACCGTGGTCAGCGGCGGGTCGGTGAACGCGATGAGCGGGGAGTCGTCGAAGCCGACCACGGAGAGGTCGCCCGGCACCGAGAGGCCCTGCGAGCGCGCGGCGCGGATGGCCCCGAGGGCCATCAGGTCGGAGCCGCAGATGATCGCGGTGTGCCCCGTCGCGATGAGGTCGAGCGCCGCCGCCTGGCCGCCCTCGACGGTGAACAGCGTGGTGACGACGTGGGCGTCGGCGTCGGTCACGCCGAGATGACGCTCGAGGTTCGCCGCGAACTCCACCCGTTTGCGAGCGGCAGGCACGAACCGCTCCGGGCCGATGGCTAGGCCGATCGAGCGATGGCCGAGCGAGACCAGGTGCCGGAAGGCCAGGTCGAGCGCGGCGGAGTCGTCGGTCGAGACGGAAGGCGCGTCGACGCCCTCGGCGTACCCGTTGATCAGCACGATGGGCATGCCGCGGCTGCGCAGCCGGTGGTAGCGGGCGCGGCTCGCCGTGGTGTCGGCGTGCAGGCCGGAGACGAACACGATGCCGTCGACGTTGTGCTCCAGCAGCATCTCGACGTACTGGTCCTCGGTGGTGCCGCCGGGGGACTGCGTGCACAGCAGCGGGGTGTAGCCCCGTTCGGTGAGCATCGTCTCGATGACCTGCGCGAACGCCGGGAACACGGGGTTGGACAGCTCCGGGACGACCAGGCCGACCAGACCGGCCGACCGGGTGCGCAGCTTCTCGGGGCGCTCGTAGCCGAGCACGTCGAGGGCGGCCAGCACGGACTGACGGGCTTGGGCCGACACGCCGTGCTTGCCGTTGAGGACCCGAGACACCGTCGCCGTGCTGACCCCGGCCTGCTCGGCCAGATCCGTCAGACGCGTGCGCACAGGCCGCAGCGTAGGGGACGCCCGACCGGCTCGTCCCTCGCCGCGGCTCCGCGCGTCCGTGCCGACGTCCCGCACAGGCGCGCCCGTCCGCGCAGTGACCGCTCGTTACGCTGGGCTCGTGACCGCACTCGACCAGTCCCTCGACCTCGACGGGTACGTCGACGCCGACCGGGAGCGCTGGGTGCAGGAGCCGGTGAAGTCGCGCGAACGGACCGCCTTCGAGCGCGACCGCGCGCGCCTGGTGCACTCCTCGGCGCTGCGGCGGCTCGGCGCCAAGACGCAGGTGCTGGGTCCGTCGTCGGACGACTTCGTGCGCACGCGGCTCACGCACACGCTCGAGGTCGCGCAGGTGGGCCGCGAGATCGGCAAGGCGCTCGGCTGCGACCCGGACATCGTCGACACGGCCTGCCTCGCGCACGACCTGGGCCACCCGCCGTTCGGGCACAACGGCGAGCGCGCGCTGGCGGAGCTGGCCAAGGGCATCGGCGGGTTCGAGGGCAACGCCCAGACGCTGCGCCTGCTCACGCGCCTGGAGCCGAAGGTCGTCGCGCCGGACGGCCGCGCGGTGGGGCTCAACCTCACGCGCGCCAGCCTCGACGCCTCGGTCAAGTACCCGTGGCGGCACCTGCAGGGACCGGTGAGCGCGGCCAGCGGCAGGCCGACGCACAAGTTCGGCGTCTACGAGGACGACCTGCCCGTCTTCCTGTGGCTGCGCGAGCACGCGCCGGAGGGGCGCAAGTGCCTCGAGGCGCAGGTCATGGACCTGGCGGACGACATCTCGTACTCGGTGCACGACGTCGAGGACGCGGTGGTCGGCGGGCGCCTCGACCTCGAGGTGCTGGGCGTCCCCGCCGAGCGCGAGCGCGTGGTCGAGGCAGTGCAGACCTGGTACGGCGACGCGGTGACGGCGGACGGTCTGCAGGAGGCGATGGACCGGCTGCTGGCGGCCAACCTCTGGCGACCGGGCTTCGACGGGTCGCGCGCCGCGCTGGCGTCGCTCAAGGACTCCACCAGCCAGCTCATCGGCCGGTTCGCCAAGGCCTCCCAGCTGGCCACGCGCGAGGTCTACGGTCCGGGCCCGCTCACGCGTTACGGCGCCGACCTGATCGTGCCGCACGAGACCCTGGCCGAGATCCTGGTGCTCAAGGGCCTCGCGGTCGCCTACGTCATGGCGCCGCGCGAGCTCGAGCCGCTCTACCACCGCCAGCGCGAGGTGCTCGTCGACCTCGTGCACGTCCTGTCCGAACGGGCGCCCATCGCGCTCGAGCCGCCGTTCGCGGCGGACTGGGCGGAGGCGGCCGACGACGCTGCCCGGCTGCGCGTGGTGATCGACCAGGTCGCCTCGCTCACCGACGTCTCCGCCGCCGAGCTGCACGCCCGGCTGGTGCACCCGCCGCGGCACGGCGGGCCCGCGGCTTTCGTGTGAACCCGGTCCGGTGCGTCGGCCCCGACGCCTAGACTCCTCGCGTGGCAGGACGGATCCGGCGGGAGGACGTGGAGGCGGTCCGCGAGCGTGCCCACATCGAGGACATCGTCGGGCAGCACGTCACGCTGAGGTCGGCGGGCGTCGGCTCGATGAAGGGCCTGTGCCCGTTCCACGACGAGCGGTCCCCGTCGTTCCACGTGCGCCCCCAGGTGGGCCGCTACCACTGCTTCGGCTGCGGCGAGGGCGGCGACGTCATCGACTTCGTGCAGAAGGTCGACGGGCTCGGGTTCTCCGAGGCGGTCGAGTACCTGGCCGGCAAGGTCGGCCTCCAGCTGCGGTACGAGGAGGGCGGCGCACCGCGTCCCGGCGAGGAACCGGGCAAGCGACGTCGGCTCATCGAGGCGCACAAGGTGGCCGAGGAGTTCTACCGCGAGCAGCTGAGCACCCCCGCCGCTGCCGCGGGCCGCCAGTTCCTCGCCGAGCGCGGGTTCGACCGGTCCGCAGCGGCGGACTTCGGCGTGGGGTTCGCGCCGCAGGGCTGGGACTCCCTCATGCGGCACCTGCGTGGCCGCGGGTTCACGGAGGCCGAGCTCACGCTGTCCGGCCTGGTCAGCCAGGGGCAGCGCGGCGTGTACGACCGGTTCCGCGGCCGCCTGGTCTGGCCCATCCGCGAGCTGACGGGGGAGACCGTCGGCTTCGGTGCCCGCCGCCTGTTCGAGGAGGACCAGGGGCCCAAGTACCTCAACACGCCCGAGACTCCGCTCTACAAGAAGTCGCAGGTGCTCTACGGCATCGACCTGGCCAAGCGGGAGCTCCAGCGCGAGAAGCGCGTGGTCGTGGTCGAGGGCTACACCGACGTCATGGCCATGCACCTGTCCGGCGTGGGTACGGCCGTGGCCACCTGCGGCACCGCGTTCGGGTCCGACCACGCCCGGATCGTGCGCCGGCTGATCGGCGACTCGGGCTCGAGCGGCGGCGTCCAGCTGGCGTCGGGCGCGTCCGTCGGCGGCGAGATCATCTTCACCTTCGACGGTGACGCCGCGGGACAGAAGGCCGCGCTGCGGGCGTTCGGCGAGGACCAGTCGTTCTCGGCGCAGACGTTCGTCGCCGTCGAGAAGTCGGGCATGGACCCCTGCGAGCTGCGCCAGGCGAAGGGCCCCGACGCCGTGCGCGCGCTCGTCGCCGGCCGCACGCCGCTCTACGAGTTCGTCATCCGCTCGACCCTCGCGTCCTACGACCTGCGCACGGTCGAGGGGCGGATCGGCGCCCTGCGCGCGGCGGCGCCGATCGTCGCGGGCATCCGGGACGCCGCCCTGCGGCCCGAGTACACCCGGCTGCTCACGGGCTGGCTGGGCATCGACGACCAGGACTCCGTCCGGCGAGCCGTGCAGAGCGCCTCGACGTCCTCGCGGCCGGCAGCCACGCGTCCGGAGCGACCCTCGGGGGAGCCGGTGCCGGTCCCCGTCGCCCGCATGCCGGTCCCGGACCGCCGCGACCCGGTCGCGCAGATCGAGCGCACGGCCCTGGAGGTCGTGCTCCAGCGCCCGGACCTGGTGGCCGCCGACTTCGACGAGCTGCCCGCCGACGCGTTCGGCGCGCCCGCCTACCGAGCGGTGCACGAGGCCATCCGCGCCGCCGGCGGCCTGTCCGTCGCGCGTCCGCTCCTGCAGTCGTCCGGCGGGTCGACCGGGTGGGTGGGTGCCGTCATCGAGCAGGCCGCGGAGCCGGTGCGTGCGCTGGTCACGGAGCTGGCCGTCGCGCCGCTGCCCGAGGACCGGCCCGAGGCGCTGGAGGGGTACGTCAAGGGCGTCGTGCTGCGGCTGGTCGAGATCGGGTACACCCGGCACATCGCCGAGCTGCGGGGGCGGCTGCAGCGGATGGACGCCGACGCCGACCAGGCGGCCTACCAGGCGGCGTTCGCCGAGCTCGTGCAGGTCGAGGGGCAGCGCCGCAGCCTGCGCGAGAGCGCCTGACATAGGTGAGGCTGTCCTGCATCGTCGCAGGTCAGGGCAGCCTTCGCTTCGGTGACACGACCGCGATCGCGTTCTAGCGTGGCGGCATGACCACCCTCCGAGCCGAGCGTCCGGCACCCACCCTGGCCAGCCTGAACTGGCTGCGCGCGGGTGTGCTGGGGGCCAACGACGGCATCGTCTCGGTCGCCGCCACGGTGCTTGGCGTGGCCGGCGCGGCGACGGCCGTCAGCACCATCGCCGTCGCTGGCATCGCCGCCCTCGTCGCCGGCGCGCTGTCGATGGCCGCGGGCGAGTACGTGTCGGTGAGCAGCCAGCGGGACGCCGAGCGCGCGGCGCTGCGCAGGGGACGCGTGCTGCCCACCCTCGTCGTCGACGACGACCCGCAGCAGCTGACCAACCCGTGGCACGCTGCGATCGCGTCGTTCGCGTCGTTCCTGGTGGGCGGCGTGGTCCCGCTGCTCGTGGTGCTGGCCCCGTGGGGTGCCGCCCGCGTGCCGGCCACCTTCGCCGCCGTCGTGGTCGCACTCGTGGTCACCGGTCTGGTGGCGGCCCGGTTCAGCGACGCCGAGCCCGGCCGTGTGATCCTGCGCAACGTGGTCGGCGGGTCGGTCGCCATGGCCGTGACGTTCGGCGTGGGCGCCCTGGTCGGGCTGTCCGTCTAGCGTCAGCGCAGCGCGACGAGCCCCGTGCCGTCGTCGACCGGCAGCACGGCGTGCACCGCGGCGGTGACCGTCATGGCCCGGATCGAGAGCTGCCCCCCGTAGTACGAGAGGAACGCGGTGTCCGTCGCGTCGCGGCCGGTGGCGATCCGCACGAGCGACTCCCGCGGAGCCAGCCGGGTCGCGTCGACCACGTGCCACGCGCCGTCGACGTACGCCTCCGCGACGGCGTGGAAGTCCATCGGCTTCAGGCCCGGCGCGTAGACCGACACCAGCCGGGCCGGGACGTCCTTGGCGCGCAGCAGGGCGACGACGAGGTGCGCGAAGTCGCGGCAGACGCCCCGGCGCTTGAGCAGGGTGTCCGTGGCGCCGTCCGTCGGCAGGCTCGAGCCCGACAGGTAGGTGACGTGGCCGGTGACCCAGGCGACCACGGCGTCGAGCAGCTCGGGGCCCTCGATGCCGCGGAACTGGTCGCGGGCGAAGGCCAGCAGGCGGTCCGACTCCGCGTACCGGCTGGGCCGGCGGTACTCGACCAGGTCGATGTCCTCGACGGCGGGCAGGTCCGACAGGCCCGTCACGGTGGCCTGGTAGTCGACCACCAGGCGGCCCGCCGGAGCGAGCACGCGGTGCATGCGGCCGCCGTGCGCCATCTTGATCTCGGCGACGTCCAGGGGGCCGTCCTCGTGCCGCACGGAGAGGATCTCCGAGCGGTCGTAGGAGCCGTCGGCGACGGCGATGGAGAGCAGGATCTCGAGCGGGGTGCGCACGTCGAGAGACAGGTGCGAAGTCACGGTGCGCAGCACGGCCGCGGGTCCTTTCCCGGCCATCGGCGGCCGGACCATCTAGAGGGGCAGGCGCAAGTGTGAGGCCCGCGGGGCGTTCCGTCCAGCCCGCGGACAGTGCCCGGTGAACGTGCAGGTCAGCGGCGTGTCGGCGACGTGTGCCGGGCACGCCTGGGCGGCTCCGACAGGCACCTGTGAGGCGGCGGTTACCGGTCGGTAGGCCGGGCCAGCGCGACCGCGGTCACCAGCAGCCCGTCGCCGACCGCCCAGCGGCCGTAGAGCTCGCGCGTGCCGAGCCCCGTCGGGCCGAGCCGCGCGACGAACGTGCCGTCGCCGAGGCGCACGTCGACGTCCTCGAACCCGAGCCACGAACGCGTCACCGGGTACCAGACCTTGTAGACCGATTCCTTGGCGGAGAAGAGGACGCGGTCGAGGCACAGCGCGGGGTCCGCGCCTGCGAGCGCCGCGCGCTCGGCGGGGTTCAGCACGATGTCCAGGACGTCGGGAGGCAGCGGGGCGTGCACCTCGGCGTCGATCCCGAGGCCGATCCAGTCGCGCGCGAGCCCGACCGCCGCCGCCCGGTAGCCGTCGCAGTGCGTCATGCTGCCGACGATCCCGGCGGGCCAGACCGGGGCGCGGTCCGCGCCCGCCGGCACGGCGACGCCCTCGAGGCCGAGCCGCCCCAGGGCAGTCCGCGCACAGGCGCGGACGGCGGCGTACTCGCCCCGCCGACCCGGCACGGCACCCGCGACGCCGGCCTCCTCGGACGCGAGCAGCGCGGCAGGCGGCGGGGGACCGGCGTGCTCGGCGGCCTGCACGCCCGCCGGCAGCACCCGGTCGATCATGCTGCGCAGTGTCGCAGCCTCGCGCGCGGGCGGCCCTGGAATCTCGCAGCACCCTTCGTCGTTATGTCATCTGAGAAACGAGGACGAGGAGCAGCATGACGCGACGCAGAACGGGCCAGGTGGAGTTCGAGGACGACCGGGGCGTGGTCGTCCGGTACGCGAAGCACCCGAACGGCGGAGGCCTGGTCTCGCCGTCCGCGCACGTGCACGAGGACGCCTGGCTGGCCGAGACCGCCTGGGTGGAGACCGGGGCGGTCGTCCACGACGCCGCCCGCGTCGGCCCCGGCAGCTGGGTCGACGTCGACGTCGTGCTCGGCGCCGGCGCGGTGGTCGACCGCAACGTCCACCTCGGGCGCGGCACGCGCGTGGGTACGCGGGCACGCATCGGCCCCGGAGCGCGAGTGGGGCAGGCGGTCGTGGTCGAGCCGCGGGCTCAGGTGCCGGCCGACGCCGTCGTCAAGGACGGCGCCACCGTGGCACGGCGCGGCCGCGCCGCGTCGTACGGGATCGCGGCGTAGCCCCCGACGGGCGCGCTCGGCCGGCTCGGGCGTAACGTCGCAAGGACAGGACGCCGACCAGCGCGCCCGCGAAGGAGGCACGACGCATGAGCACCGACACCCCGCCGCTCCCGGACGACGAGACCCGCGCGCACGCCAGCGAGCCGGCCGAGGGCGCGACGTCCCCGGGAACCCGTGGCGTGGACGACCGTGAGCATGCCAGCGAGCCCGCCGAGGGCGAGGACCTCCCGGAGGCGTGAGCATGCAGCTGCGCCCGCTGGGCACCACGGGCCTGAACGTCTCGGAGATCGGCTTCGGTGCCTGGGGCATCGGCGCGTCGTCGTGGATCGGCGCCAGCGAGGACGAGTCCGTGGCGGCCCTGCACCGCGCGATCGAGCTCGGCGTGAACTTCGTCGACACCGCGCGGGGCTACGGCGAGAGCGAGCGGATCGTCGGGGCCGTCCTGCGGGACCACCCCGAGGTGCTCGTGGCGACGAAGGTGCCGCCCAAGAACGGCGTGTGGCCCGCCCCGGGCGGCCTGCACCCGGACGAGACGTTCCCCGGCGAGCACATCCGGAGCAGCCTGGAGACGAGCCTCGCCGCGTCCGGCCGGGAGGCGTTCGACGTCCTGCAGCTGCACGTCTGGAGCGACGACTGGATCGGCCGTGGCGACTGGCTGGAGACGGTCGACGACCTCCGCCGGGAGGGCAAGATCCGGTTCTTCGGCGTCTCGATCAACGACTACCAGCCGGAGAACGCGCTCGCTCTCGTGCGCAGCGGCGCGGTCGACACGGTGCAGGTGATCTCCAACGTGTGGCACCAGCAGCCGGAGGAGCAGCTGCTGCCCGCCTGCGCGGAGCACGGCGTGGGCGTCATCGTGCGGGTCGCGCTCGACGAGGGCGGCCTGACCGGCCGCATCACGGCGGGCTCCACGTTCCCGGACGGGGACTTCCGCAACACCTACTTCGGGGGCGACCGGGCAGCCCAGGTCGAGCAGCACGTCGCCGCGCTCGTCGACGACCTCGGGATCAGCGCGGACCAGCTGCCGGACATCGCACTGCGCTACGTCCTGGAGAACCCCGCCGTGTCGACGGTGATCCCCGGCATGCGCACCGTGCGCAACGTCGAGCGCAACGCGGCCACCAGCGACGGTCGCCGGCTGACCGACGCGCAGGTCGCGGTGCTCCGCCGCCACCGTTGGGAGCGGAACTTCTACCGGGCTCCCTGACCGTCTCCGTCAGACGTACTCGTTGCGGCGCAGCCAGCGCATCGCTGCCGCCCCCCAGATGGGTGGCAGGTAGAAGGTCACCAGCCGGAAGGTGATGGCCGTGGAGACCGCGATCGCGCTGGGCACCCCGATGGCCTGCAGCCCGACCGTGAACCCGGCCTCGGCCACCCCCATGCCACCGGGGACGGGCATGAGGCCGGAGAACAGGCTCACCGCGGTGTTGATGAGGATCAGCTGCGAGAAGTGCGCGGTCTGACCGAACGCCTGGAGGCAGAGGGCGAGGACGGCGGCCTGCAGCAGCTGCGCGCCCAGGTTCCCGCCCAGCATGGCGGCGACCTTCCCCGGCCGACGCAGGACGCTGAGCGCGGAGTGTGCCGCGCGTGCCTGCTCCGTCACCGCGGCGCGGATCTCCGGGATCCTGGCGGTGAGTCGTCGCCGGAGCCGGGGGACCACGAGCGTGACGACGATGCCGAGCACGACGAGCCCGATGAGCAGGACGATGAGCGACGGGCCGGACGAGGTGTCGCTCGTGGTGCTCGACCCGCTCAGGAGCTTCGAGGTGAACCCAGGCAGGCCGCTGACCAGGATCACGAGGATCAGCGTGATCTGGACGACGAACCCGCTGACGCTGTCGATGAGGCCGAACGACAACGCCGTCGCGGCGGGGATGCCGAACTTCTGGAAGAAGCGGACCTCGAGCGCGAGGCGGGCGGCGGACGCGGGCACGACGAGCGAGATGAACTGGATGGCGTACTGCAGCATCAGCACCGGGACGTAGCGCAGGCGTGCGGTCGCCGCGCCGAGGGTCGACCCGGCGAGCGACGCCTGGATCCAGGGCGAGACCAGGAGCGCGGCGACGACCCAGGGCCAGTCGGCGGAGCGGAGCGCGGCGGCGACGCTGGCGAGGTCGATGCCGGCGAGCAGCGAGACCAGCAGGTAGGCGACGACACCGATGACCAGGAGCGTGCCGACGGACCTGGGGGTCACCCGCCGCAAGCGCTCGAGCGGGGGCTCCTCGACCCCCGCGGTGGCGACGGCCGCAGCCCGGAGCTCCTCGAGGGTCCAGCTCACCGACCGGAGGTCAGCACGCGTGCTGCGCCCGAGGGCTGCGGGCTGGAGGTAGGGCAGCACGTCCGCGAGGCCCTCGAGGCCGAGGGCGACGACCGCCGCCGCGAGCGCGCGGCCGGGACCGACGGTGAGGGCCGTCGCGACGAGGAGCCGGGCCCGGTCGGTGTGCAGGTCGCTCTCGTCGGAGGTCCGCGACGCGGCGTCGAAGTCCGCGAGGGCGGCCGCGCCGTCGTTCCGGACGACGACGCGGCTGCCGTCGATCCGTCCGTGCGCGATGCCCGCCTCGTTCAGCGCGACCACGGCACGCCACATGTCGTCGAGGAGGTCGTCGGTCAGCGCCTCGTCGTCGAGCTCCCGCAGCGACGCGCGCGGGGCGCTCGTCACCAGCAAGGCGTCACCCTGCTCCGCGATGCCCACCGCGACGACGTCGAGCGTCGGCACGCCGGCCTGCGCGGCGAGCAGGGTGAACAGGGCTTCGTGCTCGACCCGGGACCGCCGCGTGCCCCACACGTGCGCCTGCTCGCCCCGACGGGTCAGCGCGGTCCACAGCGACCCGACCACCTGGCTGTCCCAGGCGTCGCGACCGTAGACCGTGACCAGCAGGGACGTGCCGTCCGCGCCGCGCGCGGACAGCAGGTTGTCCGCGCGCTCGCGGGTCGCGGTCGGGGCGACCTGCGTGGTCGGCACGCCGAGGTCCAGGAGGGCGACCTGCACCTGCGCGTCGGTGAGGCGGCCGGGCGGTGACCCGAGCACCAGGTGCGCGATCGCCGCTGCGGCGATGCCCACGGCGATCGCGCCGGTCGCGCCGAGCAGGTTGGTCGCCTGCAGGCCGATCGCGGCGACAGCGCCCAGGGCGATCACGAAGCGGCTCGCGTACCTCCACGGCCGGGCGAGGTGCGGCGAGGCCGTGACGACGATCGCCGTGACGACCGCGACCCGCGTGGCGACGTAGACGACCGGAGGACCCGACGACACCAAGGCGTCGACGATGTCCGACGGATCGGTCCCGGCCAGCGCCCCGACCGCCAGCGCCGCACCGACCGCCAGGGCGGATGCAGCGGCCTGGTCGACCAGGAGACGGCGACGGCCGCGACTGACCGCGGCGAGCAGGACCACCCCGAGGGCCCACAGGGTGAGGACCGCGTAGATGACGGTCCACAGCCAGCCGAGCACGGGCTCGAGCCAGGCCAGGAAGGTGTCGAGGGCCTCGTCGGCCCCGGTCGGTCCCGGCGCCGCGAGGGCGAGCAGCCCCAGGACCAGGACGGAGCCGACCAGCAGGAGGACGTCGGTCGGCCGCCGCAGCCGCGGCGCATCGGCCGCCGACGACCAGACGCGGACGAACCCGCCCAGGTCCGGGCCGGACCGCACCGGCCTCAGGGCCATCGAGCCTCCTGGCACACCGACGGAGCGACACGCACACCGCGCCGCCCGGTGGACGGTCGGTCCGAGGCTACTGGGACGAGGTCGGCTGGGGTGGGAGCTTCGGCGCAGAGAACCGTGCCGTCAGCGACACGCCGGTACGTGGGCCGACGCCCAGGGACGCCGTGCGGGGGCGGGACCGCGGCCAGGACCTAGGTCCCCGGGCCGCCCGATCGGCGGGCGTAGAAACCTCTCCATCTAGTCCTCGCAGGACGGCGTGGTCGGCGGTCGAGGGCTTCGGAGCGTGGAGACGGGAGCAGGAGATGTCGGACAGGGTGGTCGTGGACGTCGGTGCGTCGATCGAGGAGTACCTCGAGCGCACGGACTGGCGGGTCAACGCGAACGCCAACCAGGGGTACTCGCTCGGCGGCCTGATCCTGCAGACGGCGGGGAAGGTGGTGGCCAACTACTGGTTGAGCCACGTCTACCCGGCCGACGTCGGCCGGGCGCACCGCGACGGGGACCTGCACGTCCACGACCTCGACATGCTGTCGGGCTACTGCGCGGGCTGGTCGCTCCGGTCGTTCCTGGCGGAGGGCCTCAACGGGGTCCCGGGCAAGGTCGACGCCCGCCCGCCGCGGCACTTCGGCTCGGCGGTCGGCCAGATCGTCAACTTCCTGGGGACGATGCAGAACGAGTGGGCGGGCGCCCAGGCGTTCAGCTCGTTCGACACGTACATGGCACCGTTCGTGCGGATCGACGGCCTCACGTACGAGCAGGTCCGGCAGGGCGTCCAGGAGCTCGTCTACAACCTCAACGTGCCCTCGCGGTGGGGCACGCAGACGCCGTTCACCAACCTGACGTTCGACTGGACCTGCCCGGACGACCTGCGCGAGGAGGTGCCGTTCGTCGCCGGGGTGCCCTGCGACTTCACCTACGGCGACCTGCAGGCCGAGATGGACCTGATCAACCGCGCCTACATCGAGGTGATGACCGACGGGGACGCATCGGGCCGCGTCTTCACCTTCCCGATCCCCACCTACAACATCACGCACGACTTCGACTGGCACAGCCCGAACGCGGACCGGCTGTTCGCCATGACGGCCCGCTACGGGCTGCCGTACTTCCAGAACTTCCTCAACTCCGAGATGAGCCCCGGCGACGTCCGCTCGATGTGCTGCCGCCTGCAGCTGGACCTGCGTGAGCTGCTCAAGCGTGGCAACGGCCTGTTCGGTTCGGCGGAGCAGACGGGGTCGCTCGGTGTCGTCACGGTCAACTGCGCGCGTCTCGGCTTCCTGCACGCGGGCGACGAGGCCGGCCTGATCGCGGCGCTCGACCGTCTGCTGGACCTCGCGCGGGCGTCGCTCGAGCTCAAGCGGACCGTCATCCAGCGCTACCTGGACGAGGGCCTGTTCCCGTACACGCGGCGCTACCTCGCCACGCTCGACAACCACTTCTCGACGATCGGCGTCAACGGACTCAACGAGATGGTGCGCAACTTCACGGGCGACCGGCACGACCTCACCGACCCCGCGGGGCACGCCCAGGTGCTCCGGCTGCTCGACCACGTCCGGGCCCGGATGGTCGAGTTCCAGGAGGCGACCGGGCACCTCTACAACCTGGAGGCGACGCCCGCCGAGGGCACGACGTACCGGTTCGCGAAGGAGGACCGCCGCCGGTTCCCGGGCATCCTGCAGGCCGGCACGGACGACCACCCGTACTACACCAACTCCTCGCAGCTGCCGGTCGGCTTCACCGAGGACCCCTTCGAGGCGCTCGAGCGGCAGGACGAGCTGCAGACGAAGTACACCGGCGGCACGGTCCTGCACCTCTACATGGCCGAACGCCTCTCGACGCCCGACGCGGCCCGCGAGCTCGTCCGTCGCGCGCTGACCCGGTTCCGCCTGCCGTACCTGACGGTCACGCCGACGTTCTCCATCTGTCCCCGGCACGGGTACCTGGCGGGCGAGCACCCGACGTGCCCGCAGTGCCACGACAAGTGCGAGGTCTGGACCCGGGTGATGGGGTACCACCGCCCGGTGAGCTCGTTCAACATCGGCAAGAAGGGCGAGCACGCCGAGCGCACCCCCTTCCGCGAGACGGCGGCGGCGCTCGCATGACCGGGCGGGTCCCGCCGCGGCCGGGCGCTGACGCGCTCGCCGTGGCGGGCCTGACCCCGTTGTCGTCGTGCGACTGGCCCGGCCGGCTCGTCGCGACGGTCTTCCTGCAGGGCTGCCCGTGGCGGTGCACCTACTGCCACAACGCCGCGATCCTGGACCCCCGCACGGCCGGCGCCGTGCCGTGGCAGGACGTCCGCGAGCTGCTGGCCCGACGGCACGGCCTGCTCGACGGCGTCGTGTTCTCTGGCGGCGAGCCCACCCGTCAGGCGGCGCTCGTCGCGGCGGCCCGCGAGGTGCGCGGCGCCGGCTTCGCGGTCGGGCTGCACACCTCGGGTGCCTACCCGGCCCGCCTGCCGGCCCTTCTCCCGCTCCTCGACTGGGTCGGGTTCGACGTGAAGGCGCCCGCGCGGCTGTACCGGGCGATCACCCGCGTCGGCGGGCCGACGACGAGCGCCGACGCGACGTTCGCGTCGCTGCGGCTGGTGCTCGGCTCCGGGGTCGACGTCGAGGTCCGGACCACGGTCGACCCCACCGTGCTCGCGGCCGACGACGTCGCGGAGCTCAGCGAGCTCCTGGCCGGGCTGGGCGTCCGACGCCACGTCCTGCAGGAGGCGCGCCCGGACGGGACGACGGACGAGTACCGGCGGGCGCTCACCAGGGCCGCTCTGCAGGCGTCCGGGTCGGTCGTTCGCTGAGCCCAGACCCTGTCGTCCCTCTCGACGAGCGGGCCCGGCCGATCGGCCCTAGATTCACTCGTCGCGGTACCCCGCGTCCACAACTCGAGGAGCAACCATGACCCCCGCAGGCATCATCTCCGCCATCATCATCGGCGCCATCATCGGCGTGCTCGGCCGCCTGGTCGTGCGTGGCCGACAGAACATCTCGATCCTGGTGACCATCATCGTCGGCATCGTCGCGGCGCTGCTCGGCACCTGGCTGGCCGGTCTCGTCGGGGTCCAGACGACGGACGGCATCGACTGGATCGAGCTCATCTTCCAGGTCGTCCTCGCCGCGATCGGCGTGTCCATCGTCGCCGGGAGCTCGCGCCGTCGGGCGTGACCCCGATACCCGGAGCGGCCCGCACGGTGGCGGGCCGCTCCGGTGCGCCGGGTCCCGGCACCGTCAGGGGGCGAGCTCGTCGAGCAGCGTGGGCAGCTGGTCCGGGAGCTCCCGCGCCAGGTAGCCGAGGTGGCCGATCCGCGTCGCGAGCCGGTCGCCGGCAGCCGCGTGCAGGTGCGTCGCCCAGCAGGCGGCCTGAGCAGGCTCGGCGCCGCGGGCGAGGATCCCCACCAGGGCCCCGGCCAGGACGTCCCCGCTGCCGGACGTGGCCAGGCCCGGCATCCCGGTCGACACCTCCCACTGCGCCCCGTCCGGGTCAGCGATCCGGCCCTGGCAGGTGACGACGGCGCCGTACTTCGCGGCGATGCGCGCGCACGTGCGGTCGTCGACCTCCTCGACTCCGAGCAGGAGCGCGGCTTCCTTCGGGTTCGGCGTCAGCACGAGTCGGCCCGCGAGCCGTTCGGCGGTCTCCGGCACGCGGGGGAGGACCCCCAGCGCGAAGGCGTCCAGCAGCACCGGGACCTTCGCCGGGACGGCGGGGGCGAGCGCGTCGAGCAGGTCGACCGTCCGCTCGGGGTCGTCGAGGCCGGGACCGACCAGGACCGCGTCCGCGGTCGCCAGGTCGCCCGCCAGCTGGTCGGTCCCCGTGCCGTCCGGGCACCCGTCCGCCGTCTCCGGCAGGCCGGTCACGCCCGCCTCCGGCAGCTCGATCGCCAGGGCGACCGCGACGGACCCCGCGACGCCCAGGGTGAGGCGACCTGCCCCGACGCGGAGCGCGGTCACCCCGGCGAGCAGCGCCGCGCCGGGCGTCCGACGAGCTCCGCCGACGATGACCACCTGCCCGCGGCCGTACTTCGACGTCGCGTCGGCCGGCAGCGGCCAGTCGCGCAGGAGTGCCGGCGTGAGGAGCTCAGTGCGGGAGGGCATCGCGGTCCCCGGCGTGCGTGGTCACGGGCGCTCCCTCGCGCTCGAGGTGGTCGTCCTCGTTGAACGCCGCCAGCGTCCACCCGGAACCGGTCGGCGTGCGGACGAGTCGGGTGACGGCGGCGTTCCGCACGGGCGTGTGCCGCGCCAGGTCGAGGACGCCCTCCTCGGTGAGCGCCTCGCACACGTACCGCATGCTCATGATGACGGCGTCGTGCGCGACGACGAGTACCCGCCTGCCCTGCTCCACGCGATCCAGGTCGGACAGGAACGAGCGCACCCGCAGGACGAGGTCCGCCCAGGACTCGCCGCCCGGCGGGCGGTAGTAGAACTTGCCCAGATGGCGCCGGCGAGCCGCCTCGGTCGGGTACCGGGCATCGACGCCCGTCGAGGTGAGCAGGTCGAGGATGCCCAGCTCCCGGTCGCGCAGACGCTCGTCGAGGCGCAGCGCGAGCGCGGAGCCGGCGGCCTCCAGCGCGATCGTGGCCGTCTGCCTCGCCCGCACGTACGGGGAGCACCAGACGACCTGCGGGCCCGCGCCCTCGCCGTGCTCGCGGAGCCAGGTGCCCAGGGCCTGGGCCTGCTCCGCGCCCAGCGCCGAGAGGGGAGTGTCGGCGTCGCGGGTCTCGAGGTCGATGATCTCGAGACCCGCGCGCTCCGCGGCGGTCGCGGCGACGTTGCCGACGCTCTCGCCGTGGCGGACCAGCGTGAGCTCGGAGACGCCCACGGGCGCCGGCGTGGTGGTTGCGCTCACGCCGGCTCGGCTCCGGTGGGGTCGGTCGGGTAGATCTTCTCCGCCGCGACGTCCTGGTTGTCCCCCTGCTCGGTCTCGCCCTCCGGCGCGGTCGTCCCGGGCAGCGGCGGTGTGTCGT
This sequence comes from Cellulomonas sp. P4_H12, assembly GCF_056400905.1. Taxonomy (NCBI): domain Bacteria; kingdom Bacillati; phylum Actinomycetota; class Actinomycetes; order Micrococcales; family Cellulomonadaceae; genus Cellulomonas; species Cellulomonas sp. P4_H12. The sequence continues at coordinate 105,357 of NZ_JBFUKJ010000017.1, read as the reverse complement.
CGGCCCTCGGGTCATCCCTGTTCTCGTGGTCCATCGTGGCTCCGTCCTGGATCGAGCGGGTCGGTGGTGGGGGTCGAGCGGGGCTACACCCGGTCGCCGGGCTCGTCGCGGTCGGGGTCGGTGTCCGCGACACCGACGAACGGGAGGCCCACGCGGGTCTCGTCGTCGGGACGGCTCTCCTCGCGCGCGTCGTCGTCGGACCGGAACGGGTCGTCGCGGCCCTCGATCGGGTCGGGGGTGGTCTGGCTCATCATGGGCTCCCACGGTCGTGCTGTGGGCCGCGACTCTGGAGCCCGTCCGGCGGCGGCCTCAGGCATGCCTCGCCTCAGCTCCGATCATGCGCCGGACCGCAGGCAGGCGCGACCGGTCAGCCGCTCGACGGTCCGCGACGTCCCGGCGTGCGGCGCCAGCGCACGGCGCGCACGCTCTGCGAACGCCAGAGCGCGAGGAGGTCGTGCACCCAGCGCGGGGCTGCTCGCACTGCGGTCCTCCTCCGTGCGGGCCGCCACGAGGGCGGCGGTGTCGACCCGGTGCCCTGGCCTCGTGCTCCAGGCACCCGAGGAGCGGTTCGATCATCGCGCGCTCAGCCGCGCCCTGCTCGGGGAGCGTGCCCGTGCCGATCCTGCGCCGTGGTGCGAACCCGGTCCAGGGCGCGCGGGCCGGGAAACCCGGGCGTAGCGTTGGTCGCGCGTCGAGGCGTGGCGCGTCCGGACGTCGCAGAGACATCGGCCCACCATGCGCATCGGAATCATCGCCCCTCCCTGGGTCCCCGTACCGCCCCCCGCCTACGGCGGTACCGAGTCCGTCATCGACCGCCTTGCCCGAGGACTGCTCGACGCGGGCCACGACGTGGTCCTCGCCGCCGCCGCCAACAGCGAGTGCCCTGTGCCACAGGTCCCCGGCACGGCGGAGGCACCCCTGGACCGTCCCCTGACGGGCGACTCGGTCTCGGAGCTGACGCACGTCCTGCGCGCGTACGACGCGATGCTCGACGTCGACGTGATCCACGACCACACGCTCGCGGGGCCGCTGCTGAACCACGAGCATCGAGTCCCTCCTGTGGTGACCACCAACCACGGGCCGTTCAACGCCGCACTGTCGCCGTTGTACGAGGCGATGAACGGCGTCGCCATCGTCGCGATCTCCCACCACCAGGCGTCCACCGCGGGAGACATCCCCGTCGCGGCGGTGATCCACCACGGCATCGACGTCGATACCGTCCCGGTCGGCGCCGGCGACGGCGGGTACGTCAGCTTCGTCGGACGGATGTGCCGCGAGAAGGGCCCGCGGGAGGCGGCGCTCATCGCTCGCGAGGCCGGCATGCCCCTGAAGATCGCCGCCAAGCTGCGCGAGCCCCGCGAGCACGAGTACTTCGAGGAGCAGGTCCGCCCGCTGCTCTCGCGCGAGATCGAGTACGTGGGCGAGCTCGGCGAGGCGGACAAGCTCGCCCTGATCGGCGGATCGACGGCACTGCTCAATCCCATCCAGTGGCCCGAGCCGTTCGGCCTCGTGATGCTCGAGGCGCTCGCGTGCGGGACGCCGGTGGTCGCGACCCCGGCAGGTGCGGCGCCCGAGATCGTCGACGACGGTGTCACCGGCTACCTGCGGCGCACCCAGCCGGAGCTGGTCGCCGCACTGCGGGACGCGGGCACCCTCGACCGCGCAGCCTGCCGGGCAGCGGCGTGCGAGCGCTTCGCCACGGAGCGCATGGTGGCCGACCACGTCCGCCTGTACACACAGGTGGTCGAGGCGCGGGCACTCGAGCAGAGCCGGCCCGCATGGTCGACCCCGGTCACCGGCGTGGATGCCGCCGTCGCGAGCGGCGCACCCCTCGTGGTCGGCTCGACGGCGCTGGCGGCACGGCGCTCCCGCCTGTCGTGATGACCACGCCCGACGAAGCGATGGTCCCGACGGGCGGCCCGGGCGCCGTCACGCTCTTCGAGGGCTCGTCGTTCTGCCTCTCGGGGATCGACGGCGACATCGATCCGCGCCGCCCGCAGGGCGTCTTCTTCGAGGACACGCGCATCATCTCGGGCTGGCAGGTGCTCGTCGACGGCCGACCCCTCGAGGCGCTCGCCGTGATGACACCCGAGCCGTTCCGTGCGGTGTTCGTCGGCCGGAACGCGCGCGACGGCCTGGACGACACCGAGCTCGTGGTCGAGCGTCAGCGCCGCGTCGCCACGGGGCTGCGCGAGGACATCCTGGTGCGCAACTACGGACGGGCGCCCGTGACCTGCGAGCTCACCGTCCGGATCGCGGCGGACTTCGCCGACCTGTTCGAGGTCAAGGACGGCCGGGTCAAGCGCGCCTGGGACCGCAGCGCCCGGATCGAGGGGCGCGAGCTCGTGCTGGAGGCGCAGTGGCACGAGCACCGCCGCGGCGTGGTGATCACGTCCGACGGCGGTGCGGAGCCGGACCTCGGCGGCCTCACGTTCCGGGTGACCGTGCCCGCTCGCGGGTCGTGGTCGGGGCACGTCATCGCGCACCCGGTCGTGGACGGGGCGCGGGCTGCGATCAGCTTTCCCATGGGGGAGCCGCTGGAGGAGTCCGTCCCGTCACGCCGGTACCGTGCCTGGCGCGAGCGCGGCCCCGTCGTCGGGGTGGAGGACGAGTCCCTGCAGCGCATCCTCGAGCGCAGCCAGACCGACCTGGGTGCGCTGCGCATCACGGACCCGGCGCACCCCGAGCGCACCGCGGTCGCGGCGGGTGCGCCGTGGTTCATGGCGCTGTTCGGCCGCGACTCGCTGCTCGCGTCGTTCATGGCCCTGCCCGTGGACCAGTCGCTCGCGCTGGGGACGCTGCAGACGCTCGCCCACTACCAGGGCACCAAGGTCGATCCGTCGACGGAGGAGCAGCCCGGCCGGATCCTGCACGAGGTGCGGCTGGGGGTCGACACCGGGCTCGCGCTCGGCGGCGGCGGCGTGTACTACGGGACGGCCGACGCGACCCCGCTCTTCGTGTGCCTCGTCGGCGAGCTGTGCCGGTGGGGCGTCGCCGACGGTGAGCTGGCCTCCCTCCTGCCCCACGTCGACCGCGCGCTCTCCTGGGTCGAGGAGTACGGCGACCGCGACGGCGACGGCTTCGTCGAGTACGAGCGCCTGCACGGCGGCGGGCTGGCCAACCAGGGCTGGAAGGACTCCTGGGACGGGATCACCTTCGCGGACGGGTCTCTGCCGCGCACCCCGATCGCGCTGTGCGAGGTCCAGGGGTACGTCTACGCCGCCTACGTCGCGCGTGCCCTGCTCGCCCGGCACCAGGGGGACGAACGGCTGGCCCAGCAGTGGCGCGACCGCGCGGCACAGCTCAAGGAGGAGTTCAACCGACGGTTCTGGCTGCCGGACCGCAGCATGTTCGCCCTCGCCCTGGACGGCGACAAGCGCCCCGTCGACTCGTCGGCCTCGAACATCGGGCACTGCCTGTGGACCGGCATCGTCGACGAGGACAAGGCCGAGGCGGTCGCCGACCGGCTCCTGTCGCCGTCGATGTTCACCGGCTGGGGCGTCCGGACGCTGGCGTCGGACATGGGCGCCTACAACCCGGCCAGCTACCACAACGGCTCGGTGTGGCCCCACGACAACGCCCTGATCGCCGCCGGCCTGATGCGCTACGGGTTCGTCGAGCAGGCCCAGCGCATCGCGGTCGGCCTCCTCGAGGCGGCCGACCGGTTCGGAGGGCGGCTCCCCGAGCTCTTCTGCGGGTTCGCGCGCGACGAGTACCCCGAGGGTCCCGTCCCGTACCCCACGTCCTGCTCGCCGCAGGCCTGGGCGACGACCACCCCGATGCTGCTGCTCCGGACGCTGCTGCGGTACGACCCGTGCCTGCCGCACGGGACGGTGTGGCTGGCGCCCGCGATGCCGGCGGGCTTCGGTCGGGTGCGGTTCGACAACGTGCCGCTGGGCGGCGCGCGCGTGCGGTTCGACGTCGCGTCGAACGACCACGCGGACATCGCCGACCTGCCTGCGGACCTCAAGCTCTCCCGCGCCCCACGTCCTCTGCGCCACGACCTGGATCCGCGATAACCGGGCGTTCGGTTCTCCGGTCGCACGTTAAGGTCGGCCGATGGCCCTGATCCACCGCGCCACCATCAGCCCGACCAAGGCGGAGCTGCTCAACGACTGGGTTCCTACGCAGCCCTGGGGGAAGCGGGAGCTCGCGCTCGTGGCTGCGTACCGGTTCGACGACCCGGACGGCGAGGTCGGCATCGAGACGCACGTCCTGTCGAGTGCGGACGGGGACCTGCTCCAGGTCCCGCTGACCTATCGGGGCGCCCCGCTGGCCGGTGCGGAACCGTTCCTGATCTGCACCATGGAGCACTCCGTGCTCGGGCGCCGCTGGATCTACGACGCGACCGGGGACCCCGTCTACGCCGCCGCGCTCGCGTCCGTGCTGCTGGCCGGCGTCGACCAGGCCGAGGAGAGGGTCGAGGGCGCGGACGCCCCGCGAGAACCGAGCATGCGCGTGACCGCGAGCGGCTCTGGCGCGCGTGACGTCCCGCCCGTCCGCGACGTGCGCGTGTCCTCGGACGACTCGACGACGGTCGTGGAGACGTCGGGAGCGCTGCGCCTCGTCGTCCGGCGCCGTCTCGACGGGCACGCGGCTCCTCCCACCGACCGCGAGTCCACGCTCACGGGCACGTGGTCGGGCCTCGCGTCCCCGGTCGTGCTGGCCTACGTCGACTGAGACCGGCGCCGCTAGCGCAGAGTCGGGCGGTAGACGAGCTCCTGGGTGCGACCGTCCAGCGTCCGGCTCTCCAGCAGCTCGAGCTCGAAGTCGGCCGCACCCGCGAGGATCGGGCTGGCCCCGGTCCTTCCGGAGATCACGGGGAAGAGGGTGAGCTGGAGGCGGTCGACGAGTCCGGAGGCCATCAGTGCCCGGTTCAGCGACAGGCTGCCGCCCGGGGACCGCAGCGGCACGTCGGACTCCTGCTTCAGCCGGGCGACGACCTCCGCCGCGTCGCCCCTCTCGATCGACGCGTCGGGCCACCCGAGGGTGTCGTCCAGGGTCGAGGACAGCACGATCGCCGGCATGCGCCGCAACCGCGTGTTCCACTCGTCCACCAGGAGGGGATCGATCCCCGACGACCAGATCCCCGCCATCTCGCGGAAGGTGGTGGCGCCGAACACCAGGCGCTGCTCGGTCTCGAACAGTGCCGCGCGGTGCTCGAGCAGCTCGGGGCCCTGCTTGCTCCAGTAGCCACCCCAGTCGGCGCCGTCGACGAACGAGCCGTAGCCGTCGAGGGTCGAGAAGACGTCCCAGGTGTACACAGCGGTCATGGCAGTCCCCTTCCGAGCCGGCACGCGTCGTGGCCTGCGTCGCGGGGTCGCGCTCGCCCCCAACTCATCGTCGCGCTCAGCCCGATGATGGCAAGCCAGCCCGTGGGCGGCGCGCATCACTTGGAGATCGCCGCCACCCACGTCAGTCCGTCACCCCTTGCTCGCTCCGTTGGTGACGGCGTGGATCTCCTCCACCTTCTCGAGCACGTCCGCCACGTTGGCGTCGTCGTTCTGGAGGACCTCGATCCGGGATGCTTGCCACGCTGCTAGGTGACCGGCGACGTTGGCGTAGATGGACACGAGGGCCAGGTAGAGGATCGACGCCTGCTTCCAGGCGTCCGGCGCCCAGATGTAGACCGCGATCACGGGTGGGAAGTTCAGCAGCCAGAAGACTGTGAGCCAGCCGTTGATCTTCCTCATGAAGACCGGGTCCTCCTGGATGGAGGCCCAGAGGGTCTGTGCCACGCTCATGGCGTCTCCTTTCCTCAACGCAGAGCTATGACCTCTAGCTGCTGTGTGTCGTGCTGTCCGCGGCCAGGCTCCAGGCGCAGGTCCGCGATCGTCGGCTTCACTGACAGGAAGATGGCAGCGCCGGACGGCGGCGGCGCGGCGAGCGCCCCCTCTTCACCCGTCCGGGCGACCACGCAGCACCACGGGTCCGGTCGTGAGACCGGAACCCGCGGTGGGGTCAGCTGGTGATGGAGCGGCGGGCGCCGACGCGGATCCAGATGAGCAGCACGATGATGGCGCCGATGATCGATCCGATGATGCCGGCGGGCTGCAGGAAGCCGTCGGCGGCGTCGCTGCGGAAGAACAGGTAGCCGAGGAATCCGCCGACGAACGAGCCGATGATGCCGATGACGATGGTCATGGCGATGGACAGGTTCTGCCGGCCCGGGACGATGAGGCGTGCGAGCAGGCCCGCGATGAGGCCGACGACGATGATGGTGATGATGAGTCCCAGCATGGTGAAACCTCCTGGTGGGGCGATTGATACCCCTCGACTTCACCACCCCTAGGGTGGGTGCACTACACCCCCAGGGGGGTTTATCGTGAGGTATGCCCGCACCCCAGCAGCCGTTCACGGTCGCGCTCGTGGACGACTACGACGTGGTGGTGATGGGCGTGGCCAAGATCTTGGACGAGTACCGCGACCGGGTCGTGGTGGCCGAGATCGACACGAACGCGCCGGTCGAGCAGGCCGTGGACATCGTGCTGTACGACGCGTTCGCCCAGCCGGAGTCGGACCACGAGCAGATCGGTGAGCTGGTCCGCAACCCCAGCGCCCGCAAGGTGGTCGTGTTCACCTGGAACTTCCACCCGGACCTGGTCGCCAGCGCCCGCGACCAGGGCGTCCGCGGGTACCTGTCGAAGGCACTGCCGGCCCGCGACTTCGTCGCCGCGCTCGAGGCGGTCCATGCCGGCGAGGTGGTGGTCAGCGAGGTCCCGGGTCGGGTGCGGCCCGCGAACGGGCTGGACTGGCCGGGTCGCGGTGAGGGTCTGACGGACCGGGAGTCGGAGATCCTGGCGCTGATCACCCAGGGGCTGAGCAACGCCGAGGTCGCCGCGCACACCTACCTCAGCCCGAACACGGTGAAGTCCTACATCCGCTCGGTCTACCGCAAGATCGGCGCCCAGAGCCGCACCCAGGCCGTGCTGTGGGGCGTCAACCACGGGTTTGTCCCCGACCACCGCCGCATCGACCACTGGCGCGGCGGGCCGTAGAGAACCAGGCATCGGCACGCATCTGGCACGACAGCACGAAGGCCCCCTCGAAAGGAGGCCTGACCTGCGGTGATACTGGCTCCCTCGACTGGACTCGAACCAGTAACCGTCCGATTAACAGTCGGATGCTCTGCCAATTGAGCTACGAGGGATCGTGCGGGAAGAAACTCTAGCAGCCGTTCGAGGGTGCCTCGGACGCTCAGCGGGGGAGTCCGACGGCGTCGCGGACCTCGTCCTCGGCGGCGTCCACGACGGCCGCGACGGCCGGGTCTGACAGGTCGACGGAGGCATCGCCGAGGACCTGCGTGAACAGCACACCGGCCTCGTCGCGGCGCAGGACCACGCGTGCGCGGCGGCCATCGGGAAGTGTGACGGACACCGCATGGACGACCGACTGCTGGACCCGCTCCCGGAACGTCTGGGAGAACGCGAACGACCCGGGGACCTCGGCGAACGTCAGCCGCTCGGAGTCGCCCCACACCCATCGCAGGGTCATCGTGCGGGTGGCGGGGTCGAGCGAACCGTGGTCGACGTCCGACCAGGGGTGCCGCTGCGCCGGTCCGTCCGCGCCGAGGAGGTGCAGTGCGTGGCGCGTCGCGACGGCCCAGCGCCCGTCGGCGAGCTGGGTGCTCACGAGGACGGCGTCGCCGGGCCGCAGGTCGAGCCGGGTGCGGTCGGCGGCAGGCAGCCGACGACGGGAGAACAGGGCCACGCGGCAACGGTACCCGCGTGTCACACGCGCCCGATCCGGTACGTCAAAGTCACAAACCGGGACACAAGTATCAGATTGCCCGGAGGAGGATCGTGGAAGGAGGCGCGGTCACCCAGGTCGCGCCCTCGGATCGCGACGGATCAAGAGAGGTACGCCATGAGAGCCACGTATCGCGTTCTCGCCTTCCTGGTGGCAGCCGGAGTCTTCGTCCAGGCGGGCGCCATCGCGCTCGGCTGGTTCACCACCCTGCACGAGATCGAGGACGGTGCCGTCATCGACTCGAACTACGAGGGCAACATCGGTCACTCGATCCACGGCACGGTCGGGACGATGGTGATCCCCCTGCTCGTGATCGCGCTGCTCATCGTCTCGTTCTTCGCCAAGTTCGCGGGCGCGGTGCGGTACGCGCTGATCATCTTCGGCCTGACCCTGCTCCAGATCGCCCTGGCGTTCGTGGCGTTCGGCGCTCCGGCCGTCGGCGCCCTGCACGGGATCAACGCGCTCGCGCTGCTCGGCGTGAGCATCACGGCCGGCTCGCGCGTACCGAGGGGCGCGGCGACGACCGACACGTCGGCCCCTGCCGCCGCCACCGCCTGAGCAGATGACCGAGGGGGAGGCGCTGGGCCGACGGCGTCGCGTGGTCGCGGCGGTCGTGGCCGCCGTGCTCGTGGTCGGCCCGCTCGCCTGGTTCTGGTGGACCAGTCTCGTCCCGGCGCACGCGTCGGTGATGGACATGGGCTACCCGGACGCGGGCGGCGGGCCGGTGCGCGCCGCGGGGACCCACGGCCACGACGCCGTCGACGGACCGACGGTGAGCGTCGCGTCGCTCACCGGCCCGTCGACCGGCGTCCCCGACGTCGACGTGACGCTGACGGCGGAGTCGGGACCCGTCGCGCTCGGCGACGGCCGGACGATCCCGGGCTACACGCTCAACGGCTCCTCGCCCGGCCCGACCATCGAGGCGGACGTGGGCAACCTCGTCCAGGTGACGCTGGTCAACCGCTCGGTGCCCGACGGCACAACCCTGCACTGGCACGGCGTCGACGTCCCCAACGCCGAGGACGGCGTCGCCGGGGTCACGCAGGACGCCGTCCCGGTGGGCGGCTCGCACGTCTACCGGTTCGTCGTCGACGACGCCGGCACGTTCTGGTACCACTCGCACCAGGTCTCGCACGCCCAGGTGCGCGGCGGCCTGTTCGGCGTGCTCGTGGTCCACCCGGCGACGTCCGACGACGACGCCGAGGTGGTCGCCGCGGTCCACACCTACGGGTCGACGCCGACGATCGACGGCAGTCCCGACGACCTGCGCGCCGACGCCCAGCCCGGCGACCGCGTGCGCGTCCGGGTGGTCAACACGGGCTCCGGCGTGCTGCGGACCTGGGTCCCCGGCGCCGACGCCCGACTGCTGGCGCTGGACGGCCGGGACGTGCACGAGCCGGGGTCCGTGGGAGGTCGGGCGGTCCTGCTCGCCGGCGGCGGTCGCGCGGACCTCGGGGTGACCGTCCCCCCCGACGGCACCTCGGTGCGCGTCCGGCTGGGCTCCGAGTCCGTGATCGTCGGCCCGTCCGACGACGCCCCGGACGGCGACGACCCCCGCGCGACGCTCGACCTGCTCACCTACGGCACACCCACGGACGTCGGCTTCGACCCACGAGCCGCCGACCGGCACTTCGCCTACACGATCGGACGTCGTCCCGGCTTCGTCGACGGCCGCCCGGGCCTGCAGTGGACGATCAACGGGCACACCTACCCCGACGTCCCGATGTTCGTCGTCCGCGAGGGCGACGTCGTCCGGATGACGCTGCGCAACTCCAGCGGCCAGCCGCACCCGATGCACCTGCACGGCCACCACCTGCTCGTGCTGTCTCGCGACGGAGAGCCGTCGACGGGCAGCCCCTGGTGGACGGACTCGCTGGAGCTCGCCGCGGGGGAGCGGTACGACGTCGCCTTCGTCGCCGACAACCCGGGCATCTGGATGGACCACTGCCACAACCTCCCGCACGCGCAGCAGGGGCTGCTCGCCCACCTGGCCTACGAGGGGGTGACCGACCCGTACGCGCTCGGCGGCGAGGCCGACAACGCGCCCGAGTGAGCCTCGGTAGGGTTGCGGTGCCTCGGGGCAGTAGCTCAGCCGGTCAGAGCAGCGGACTCATAATCCGTGGGTCGTGGGTTCAAGCCCCACCTGCCCCACCGACGCCGAGCGTTCCGGTCGCCGGAACGCGCGACTCCTGCCACGATCTCGGGCACGGCCCGATGGTAGGAGGAGAGTCCGGTGGTCTCGACGAGCGGCACGGAGAACGCGCAACGGTCCTGGGAGCTCGCGGCCCGCGCCGGGTACGCGGTGAGCGGCGTGCTGCACGTGCTCATCGGCGTCCTCGCGCTGCAGGTGGCGTTCGGCAGCGGCGCCAAGCAGGCCGACCAGTCGGGTGCGCTCGGCACGATCGCGGCCACCCCGTTCGGCGGCATCGTGCTGTGGTTCTCCGTCGTGGCGTTCCTCGCGCTCGGCGCCTGGCAGGTGGCCAAGGCGATCCACGGCGGGTCGCCGACGGGCGTCCGGAGCGAGAGCGGCGCCGGAGACCGGGCCAAGGCGATCGGTCGCGCGGTCGTCTACCTGGCGCTGGCGTTCGGCGCGTTCAGCTTCGCCCGCGGGGGCGGGACCTCGAGCTCGCAGCAGACCGCCGACATGACGGCGAAGCTGATGAGCGCGCCTGGCGGCCGGGTGCTCGTCGCCGCGGTGGGCCTGGCGATCGTCGTCGTCGGCGGCTACCACGTGTACAAGGGCTGGAAGAAGAAGTTCCTCGAGGACCTCCACCGGCTCCCGTCGGGCACCGCCGGGCCCGTCGTCCGGCGCCTGGGTGTTGCCGGCTACGTGCTCAAGGGCGTGGCGCTCGCGATCGTCGGCGTGCTCTTCGTCACGGCCGCCGTGGAGGCCAACCCGTCCAAGGCCACGGGCCTGGACGGCGCGCTGCACACGCTCCGCGACCAGCCGGCCGGGGTCGCGCTGCTGGTCATCGTCGCGCTCGGCTTCGTCGCCTACGGCATCTACTCGTTCGTCCGCGCCCGGTATGGCCGGATATAAATCACCCGTTTGCGCGCGAAACGTGCGCGGGTGGTTGTTGCACAAGTGTCCAGTTTCGGGCATAGTTCCCTTCGTCAGCGACAACGGCAAACCCGCTGCAAGGCGGGGACGCAAAGCCACGGGGCCTACATGGCCAGCCGAGCTACCGAACGACAGGAGAACAGTCATGGCTGTCACCACCACCACCGAGGCCCCCCTCTCGCAGGGCGCTCTGCTCACGCCGGGCGAGGTTGCCGTGCTCTTCCGCGTCGACCCGAAGACGGTCACGCGCTGGGCCCAGGCCGGCAAGCTCTCGGCCGTCCGTACCCTCGGCGGCCACCGCCGCTTCCACGAGTCCGAGGTCCGCTCGCTCCTCACGGGCGTCCCCACGCAGCGCGCGGCGGAGTGACCTCGCTCCACACAGCATTCTGAGAGAGCCCCTTCCGACGACGGAAGGGGCTCTTCTCGTTCGGGACTCAGTGCAGCGTGACCAGCACCGCCGCGCGGACGTCCTCGATCGTGCGGTCCGGCTGGAACACCAGCCACTCGAGGCCGGCCAGCAGGGTCGCGCCGAACAGGGCCGCAGCCGTCAGGGACGGGTCGCGGTCCGGCCAGGTCTCCGCGACGACAGCCGCGAACGTCCCCATCGACTCGTCACGCACCAGCCGGATCGAGTCCTGCCAGCTGCGGCCGGTCCGGAACGTCTCGGCCACCATGAGCTTGGCGAAGTCGGGGTGCGCCCGGACCTGCGCGAGCAGCTCGGTGACCAGCGCCTCGAGCGCCTCCCGACCGTGCAGGCCGTCGGCCGCCGCGCGCAACGCGGCCGTCAGGCGGGTGACGCCCTCCGTGATGATGGCCTCGAAGAGACCCGACTTCGAGCCGAAGTTGTAGAAGACGCTGCCCTTGGCGACGCCCGCGGCCGAGGCGATGTCGTCGACGGACGTGGCCGTGAAGCCGCGGTCGGCGACGAGCGCGAGGGCGGCCTCGACGATGTGCTCCCGGGTGGTCGCGCTCATGGTCGTCAGCCTCTCAGATGCTCAGCGCCGGGTGGAGCCGCGCCACGGTCCACGTCCGCAGGCGACCGGCCTTCCACGACGTCACGGCCAGCGAGGCCAGGGTCAGCCCGACGAGGTACGCGACGGCGGTCCACAGCCGGGCGTCCGGGGTCCCGGTGATGAGGTCGCGCAGGCCCTCGACGGCGTACGTCATGGGCAGGAGCGGGTGGATGGCCTGGAAGAACGCGGGCGTCGTCTGGACCGGGTAGGTGCCGCTGGCCGACGTGATCTGGAGCATGAGCAGCGCGATCGTCGCGACCTTGCCCGCGGCGGAGCCGAGCACGGCGATCAGCATCTGCTGCACGGCCAGGAAGGTCGCCGCGACCAGCAGCAGGAACGCGACGGTGCCGACGGGGTGGCCGATGCTGAGCCCGAGCCCGAGGCCGACCACGCCGAGCAGCAGCGCCACCTGGCCGGCGCCGATCACCAGCGACGGCAGGTAGCCGGCGAGCGCGACCCGCCAGCCGGGCGCCGGCGTGGCCAGCGCTCGGGTAGGCAGCGGCCGCAGGAGCAGCCAGGTGATGAGTCCGCCGACGAACAGGGCCAGCGGGATGAACAGGGGCGCGAACCCCTCGCCGAGGCTGGCCGCGGGCGCGACGTCCTCGTCGTCGATGGCGACCGGCGTGGACAGGGCGTCGGCGCGGGCGGTGCGCTGCGCGTCGGTGTCGGCCGGGATCTGACCCGCTCCGTCCGAGAGGCCGTCGGCCAGCTGCTGCGCGCCCCCGCCGAGCGAGCCGGTCCCGTCGGCCACCTGGGCCGCGCCGTCGGCGAGCGTCGCGGTGCCCGCGGCCAGGCTCGACGCTCCGGTGGAGAGGGTGTCGGCGCCGTCGGCCGCCTGCTGCGCGCCCGAGGCGAGCGTCGACGCGCCGGTGGACAGCGTGGCCGCGGAGTCGGCGAGAGTGCCGAGCCCGGTGCTGAGCGACTGGGCGCCGGCCGCGGTCGTGGCGGCGCCGGCGTCGAGCGCGTGCAGCTGGTCGGTCATGGTCGCGACCTGCGCCGCCGTCGGCAGGTCCGCGCCCGCCAGGCCGGCCAGGAGTGCGGCCGCGTCGGTGTCCCCGGCCGCGGCGCGGGCCGTGAGGTACGCGGTGACCTGGTCCAGCCCGGCGGACACGGCGGGCAGCTGACCCGCGAGACCGTCGACCTGCTGGGTCGCGGCGTGCACCCCGTCGGCCACCGACTGCGTGCCGGCCGCGAGGGTGCTGCTCGAGTCGGCGGCCGTCCGGGCGCCGGTCGACAGCTGCGAGGCGCCCGTCGCCAGCCGTGCGGCTCCGCCGGCCACCTGCCCGGTGCCGTCGTCGAGCGCCGCCGCGCCGTCGGCCAGCTGCGAGGCGCCGTCGCGGGCGTCGGTGGCACCGTCGGCCACCTGCTGGGCGCCGTCGCTCAGCCGGGCCGACGCGTCCCGAAGCGAGATCGCCCCGTCGGCGGCCTGGAGCATGCCGTCCCGCGCGGAGCCGAGGCCGACCAGCACCTGGTCCACGGCCTCCTCCCCGGCGGTCGCGGCGACCGCGTCACGCACGTGGTCCATGGCCGACCGGCCGAGCGTCGTGCCGATGAACGAGTTGGCGTCGTTGTAGGTGACGTCGATCTGCGCGGAGGTCGGGTCGTCGCCGCCCGCGGAGACCAGGTCGGCCGAGAAGTCCGTGGGGATGGTGACCGCGAAGTAGAAGTCGCCGTCGCGCACGCCCGCCGCGGCGTCGGCCGCACCGGTGACCACCCAGTCGAGCGCGCCGTCGTCCGTGAGCTCGTCGGTGAGGTCCTGGCCGGCGGTCACCCGGGTCCCGTCGCGCTCTGCGCCCGCGTCGGCGTTCACCAGCGCGACGGGCATCGCGTCCAGGTGCCCGGTCGGGTTCCAGAACGCCCACAGGTAGAGCGCGCCGTACAGCAGCGGCACGAGCAGCATCGCGGCGACGGCGAGCCGGGGGAGCCGGCCGCGTCCGAAGCGGCGCAGCTCGGTGCCGGAGGTGAGGGAGAGCATGACGGTCCTTCAGTCGGTGGGGGCGGTGACGGGCACGACGGTCCATGCGGTGCCGGCGGCCTCGTCGGCCGCGGCGCAGGACGCGACGACGGTGACGCCGGTGGCGGCGATCGCCTCGAGGCGGTCCCAGACGATCCGGCGCCGGGCCCGGTCGTGCACCTGGTCCACGTCGTCGACGACGAGCAGGCCGGGGTGCTGGGCCATCGCGAGCGCGATGCGGAGCAGGAGGGCGTCGACCTCGTCGAGGTGCCAGACGACGGTCTGCGCGTCCGGCACGGGCCGGTCGCCGAAGACCGGGGCCAGCACGGTGTCCACGAGCGCCTGGTCGGCCCGCCGCGCGCGCCGGTACCAGGGCGAGAGCCAGGCGAGGCGTTCCCGGACGTGCGAGCCGACCGAGACGGAGTCGTCCAGCTCGTCGATCCCGGCGAAGCCGGCCAGCGCCGCGTCGCGCTGGACGGCGGCGCGCTGCGCCGGGAGCCGACGACCCAGGACGACGAGGTCCGCGGGCGCGTCCGGCACCATGCGGCCGGCGAGGGTGAGCAGGAGGCTCGAGCGGCCCGCGCCCTGGGGTCCCTGGATGAGCGTCAGCCGGCCCGCGACGAGGTCGAGGTCCACCGGGCCGTACACGGTGCCGCGGTCGGCGTGCAGCTGCAGTGCGCGCGCACGCACGGCGGGCGCGGGCACCTCGGCGGCGGGGGCGAGGATCTCGGGTGCGGTGGTCATGGAACACTCCTTCAACTGACCGGTCAGTACAAAAGCGTAGTCCCGAGAACAGCGTTCGTCGCGGGGCGGGCGTGTCGTTCTCCTCACACTCCGGGCGGTACGTGCCGTGCCGGCGGGTGAGGGCGCCTCGTCGACCGGCCTGCCGTGCGAGGATCGGCGCATGGCGATGCGAGAGATCCGGACTGTCGGAGACCCCGTCCTGCGCACACCCTGCGACCCGATCACGACCATCGACGACCGCGTGCGCGGCCTCGTCGAGGACCTGCTCGAGACTGTCGACACGGAGGGGCGCGCGGGCCTGGCCGCGAACCAGATCGGGGTCAGCCTGCGGGCGTTCTCGTGGAACATCGACGACGAGGTGGGCTACGTGCTCAACCCCGTGATCGTCGAGCTGTCGGAGGACGAGTACCAGGACGGCGACGAGGGCTGCCTGTCGGTCCCCGGCCTCTGGTACCCGACCCACCGGTCCTGGTACGCCCGGGTGGTGGGGACGGACCTCGACGGCAAGGAGGTGGTCGTCGAGGGCGTCGAGCTCATGGCCCGCTGCCTCCAGCACGAGGTCGACCACCTCGACGGGATGCTCTACCTCGACCGCCTGGAGCGGTCCGTGCGCAAGAAGGCGATGCGCGCGATCCGCGACACGCTCTGAGCGGCTGGCGCCCGCCCGCTTCCTCCGGCATGCTGTCCCCAGCACGCCGCGAGACCGTGCGTACTTCTGATTCGTGACTGAGGTCGTTGGGGAAGGCGAACCTCGAGCCCGATCAGGAGGACGACATGGCAGGTGCGATCACCCGCGGTGTACTTTTCGTGCACTCTGCACCGCGCGCGCTATGCCCCCACGTGGAGTGGGCGGCAGGAAACGTGCTGGGTACGCGCGCGTCGTTCGACTGGACGGCGCAGCCGGCCGGTCCGGGCTTCTACCGCGCGGAGCACTCGTGGCAGGGGCCGCAGGGCACCGGTGCGCGTCTCGCGTCCGCCCTGCGCGGCTGGGCGCACCTGCGCTACGAGATCACCGAGGAGGCCAGCCACGGCGTCGACGGCTCCCGCTGGAGCCACACGCCCGAGCTGGGGATCTTCCACGCCGCGACGGACGTGCACGGCAACATCGTGGTGCCCGAGGACCGCATCCGGGCCGCGCTGGAGCACGCCGCGGACCCGATGCGCCTGCGCACCGAGCTCGACCTGGCGCTCGGGCAGGCCTGGGACGACGAGCTGGAGCCGTTCCGCTACGCCGGCGCGGGCGCGCCCGTCCGCTGGCTGCACCGGGTCGGCTGACCTCGGCCGGCGTCCTCGCGGCGAGCGAGAAGGCCATGAGCGTCGTCACGGGTCTCCGTGACGACGCTCATGGCCTTGTCGAGAGGCGGCCGGGACCTCAGACCGAGGCCACGACCAGCGCGACGTTGTGGCCGCCGAACCCGAACGAGTTGTTGACGCCCGCGATGTCGCCGTCGCGCAGGGCGCGGGGCTTGTCGCGGACCAGGTCGAGCACC
The DNA here is from genome assembly GCF_056400905.1 of Cellulomonas sp. P4_H12. Taxonomy (NCBI): domain Bacteria; kingdom Bacillati; phylum Actinomycetota; class Actinomycetes; order Micrococcales; family Cellulomonadaceae; genus Cellulomonas; species Cellulomonas sp. P4_H12. Next base: position 89,346 of record NZ_JBFUKJ010000017.1, on the reverse strand, counting down.
AGCTCGGGGTCGGGGTTGTCGACGTTGATGGTGGGCGGGGCCTGCCGGTCGTGCAGCGCCAGGATCGTGAAGATCGTCTCCAGCGCGCCGGCGCCGCCGAGCAGGTGACCGGTCATCGACTTGGTGGCCGAGAGCGCGACGTGGTCGGCCTCGTCGCCCAGCAGCCCGCGGATCGACCGGGCCTCGATGAGGTCGCCGACCACCGTCGACGTCGCGTGCGCGTTGACGTGCACCACGTCGGTGCGGGCGATCCCCGACTCCTCGAGCGCGGCGCGCATCGCGCGGATCTGCCCCTCGCCCGAGGGCTCGGGCGACGTGATGTGGTAGCCGTCGGCGGAGAGGCCGACGCCGGCGATGCGGGCGTAGACGCGGGCGCCGCGCGCGGCGGCGTGCTCGGCACTCTCCAGGACGACCACACCGGCGCCGTCGCCCATGACGAACCCGTCGCGGTCGACGTCGTAGGGGCGCGAGGCGCGCTCGGGGTCGTCGTTGCGCAGCGAGAGCGTGCGGGACGCGGCGAAGGCCGCCACGTTCATCGGGTGGATCGACGCCTCGGTGCCGCCGGCGATGACGATGTCGGCGCGGCCGTTGCGGATCATGTCGACGGCGTAGCCGATCGCCTCGGCGCCCGAGGCGCAGGCGGACACGACGGCGTGCGCCCCGGCGCGGGCGCCGAACTCGAGCGAGACATAGGCGGTCGGGGAGTTGGGCATGAGCATCGGCACGGTCATGGGCAGGACCCGGCGCGCGCTGCCGCTCGACAGCAGGGACTCCCACGCGTCCAGGATCGTGCGGATGCCGCCGATGCCGGACGAGACGACCGAGCCGAGCCGGTCGCCGTCGACCTCGGGGGAGCCGGCGTCGGCCCACGCCTCGCGCGCCGCGATGATCGCGTACTGCGCCGAGGGGTCCATCCGCTTCAGCTCGGGCCGCGCGAGGACCTCGGAGGGCTCGACCTTGATGGTCGCCGCGAACTGGACGGGGAGCTCGAAGCGCTCGACCCAGGTCCCGGGCGTCGCCCGGGACCGACCCGGTGGCTCAGGCTCAGGCCTGCGCGGCCGTGATGAACGAGACGGCATCGCCGACGGTGGCGAGGTTCTTGACCTCGTCGTCGGGGATGCGCACGTCGAACTTCTCCTCGGCGAGCGTGACGATCGTCATCATCGACAGGGAGTCGATGTCGAGGTCGTCGGTGAAGGACTTCTCGGGCAGGACGGAGTCGGTGGGCAGCCCGGTCTCCTCGCTGACGATCTCGGCCAGGCCGGCCAGGATCTCCTGCTCGCTGTACGCCATCGGTGTCTCCTCGTGTCGGTGATGCTGCTTCGGGGATGAAGCGGTGGGGTCGGACGAACGGTACAACCGGGGGTCGTACCTCGGTGGTTCAGGGCAGGACGACGACCTGGGCCGCGTAGACCAGACCGGCGCCGAAGCCGATCTGCAGGGCGAGTGCGCCGCTGGACACCTGGCCCTCGCGCAGGAGGCGCTCGGTGGCCAGCGGGATCGACGCGGCGGAGGTGTTGCCGGTGTCCGCGATGTCGCGACCGATGACCACGGTGTCGGGAAGCTTCAGCGTCTTGATCATCTGGTCGATGATCCGCATGTTCGCCTGGTGGGGGATGAAGGCCTCGATCTCGTCGGCGGTCACGCCGGCGGCGTCCATGGCCTTCTGGGCGACGGGCGCCATCTGCCAGACGGCCCACTTGTAGACGCTGGGGCCCTCCTGGCGGAGCGTGGGCCAGCCGGCGCCCTCGTCGCGGGTCGCGAGCCAGGAGTGCGTCTGGCGGATCGCCTGGGCCTGGCTGCCGTCGGAGCCCCAGACCGTCGGGCCGATGCCGGGCGTGTCGGACGGGCCGATGACGACCGCGCCGGCGCCGTCGCCGAGCAGGAACGAGATCGAGCGGTCGGTCGGGTCGACGAAGTCGCTCATCTTCTCGGCGCCGATGACCAGCACGTGCCGCGCGGAGCCGGCACGGACGAGGGCGTCCGCCTGCCCGATGCCGTAGCAGTAGCCCGCGCAGGCCGCTGAGATGTCGAAGGCAGCCGCGGGGGTGGCGCCGATCCGGTCGGCGATGATCGCCGCGCCCGCGGGCGTCTGGTGGAAGTAGGTGACGGTCGAGAGGATCACGACGTCGATGTCCGCGCCCGTCAGGCCCGCGTTGGCGATCGCCTGCAGCGCCGCGCCCTCGGCGAGGTCGAGCACGTCGGTGCCCGCCTCGGCCCGACGGCGCGTGATGATGCCGGTGCGCTGCTGGATCCACTCGTCCGAGGAGTCGATCGGTCCGATCAGCTCGTCGTTGGGCACGACCCGCTCGCCGCGGACGCCTCCGAGGCCGAGGATGCGGGTGTGCGCCGGTCCGGTGACCTGCGTGAGGGTGGGACGGGTCACGACGGGTTCTCCAGGCTGGTTGCGGGGTGGGTGGTGCCGGCGTGCCGGCGAACGAGATCGCGTGCGGCGTCGAGGTCGGCGGGGGTCTTGACGGCGACCGTCTCGACCCCGGGCAGCGTACGCCGGGCCAGGCCGGTCAGCACCCCTGCGGGGGCGACCTCGAGCAGGCCCGTGACGCCGAGCTCCAGCAGCGTGGCCTGGCACAGGTCCCAGCGGACCGGGTTGGCCACCTGCGCGACGATGAGCTCGAGGGCCCGCGCGCCGGAGGCGGTGACGGTGCCGTCGGAGTTGGTGAGCAGGCGCACCTGCGGCTCGCCGGGCTGCACGTCGTCCGCGGCGGCCCGCAGCTCGGCGACCGCGGGGGCCATGTGCTCGGTGTGGAACGCGCCCGCCACCTGCAGCGGGACCACGCGGGCGCGCGTCGGGGGCGCAGCGGCGAACGCGGCGAGGGCGTCCAGCGTGCCGGCCGCGACCACCTGACCGCCGCCGTTGACGTTCGCAGCGACGAGGCCGTGAGTGGCAAGCGCCGCGAGGACCTCGTCGGGGTCGCCGCCCAGCACCGCGCACATGCCGGTCGGCGTCACGGCGGCCGCGCGGGCCATCGCCGCGCCGCGGACCGTCACCAGGCGCAGGGCCTCGTCGTCCGTCAGCACGCCGGCGATGGCGGCAGCGGCGAGCTCGCCCACGGAGTGCCCCGCGGTGAACCCGGCCACCTTCTGCGCGGCGACCGCCAGGGAGGCGTCGGCGTCGAGGTCGAGCACGGCACGCAGGGTGGCCAGCGCCGTGGCCACGAGCAGCGGCTGCGCGACGGCGGTGTCGCGGATGGTCTCGGCGTCGGACGTGGTGCCGTGGGCGACCAGGTCGAGGCCGGTCGTGCGGGACGCCCGCGCGATCGACTCGGCGACGGACGGCAGCTCGAGCCACGGGGCGAGCATGCCGGGGGACTGGGCGCCCTGACCGGGGCAGACGACTGCGAGCACCCGACCACTCTGCCTGGCCGACCGTGCTCGCCCGCCTCACGGCGTGCACCAACCTTCTCCGACGCCCTTGTGCGACTCCTACAAGACGTCAGCGCCCGCTCACGGTCGGCGCGGCCGCGGCGGCGTCCAGCCGGCCGAGCGCCAGCGCCGTCTGCAGGACGTACGACTCCCGGGCGTCGAGGGGGTCCCACCCGGTCACGTCCGACACCCGCCGCAGGCGGTACCGCACGGTGTTCGGGTGCACGTAGAGCGTCCGCGCGGCCGCCTCGAGGGACCGTCCGGTGCCGAGGTAGGCCGACAGCGTCTCCAGCAGGGAGCCCGGGCTCGCGGCCAGCGGCGCGTAGGCCTGCGCCACGAGCGCCGTGCGCGCGGTCACGTCGCCGATGAGCACGCGCTCGGGGAGGAGCTCGTCGGCCTGCACGGGCCGCGGCGCCTGCTCCCACGCGGGGGCCGCGAGCAGCCCGGAGAGCGCGGCGCGTGCCGACCGGGCGGAGTCGGTGAGGTCGCCGACCACCGGCCCGATCACCACGGGACCGGGACCGAACCGGGGGAGCAGGGTCGCCGCGGCGGCGCGCAGGTCGCCCTCGCCCCCGAGGAACACGACGAGGCGGTCGCCCTGGATCCCGACCAGCGCGTCGTCGGCGGCGCGTCGCGTCGCCCGGCGCAGCTCGGCGGCGCGGACGTCGTCGAGCGCGGACGTCGTCGTCCCCACCATGACCAGGGTCGATCCTCGCCCGCTCCAGCCGAGCGCGGCGATGCGGGAGCGCAGCGCGTCGTCGACATCGCCTCGCACGAGCGCGTCCACGACGAGCGCCTCGAGGCGCGCGTCCCACGCCCCACGCACCTCGGCGGCACGCGCGTAGACCTCCGCCGCCGAGAACGCGACCTCGCGGGAGTAGCGCAGGACGGCCTCGCGCACCTCGCGCTCGTCGCCGGGCGCCGCGAGCCGGTCGCTGTGCGTCTCGACCACGTCGACGACCACCCGGACCAGCTGGAGGGTGTGCTGCAGCGAGATGGACCGGGTCAGCTCCGGGGGCGCGGCGGCGAAGATGTCGCCGACGCCGTGCGGGGGCCGGGTCGGCTCCGCGAACCAGGTGACGAACGCGGTGATGCCCGCCTGCGCCACCAGACCCACCCACGACCGGTCCTCGGCCGGGAGCGCGCGGTACCACTCGAGGTCGTCGTCGAGCCGCCGCATGGCCGCCGCGGAGAGCAGCCCGGCGCTGTCGCGCACCCTGCGCTGCGTCTCCGGACCACCGCGGGCCTCCAGCACGGGCGCCCGCCCGCGCCCCGGCGACGACCGACGAGTCCGGGCCGGTGCGGTCGCGGCGTCCGGCTTGTCGGGTGGGGCGGCGGGAGCGGAGCCCGTCCCGTGCGTGGTGCTGGACATGCGCCGAGCATAGGGTCCGGCGTTGTGGGAAGTCGACAAACCGCGGGGGTCGCGGGCCGCCCTGAGGGCGTGTCCTGAGTGTGAGGAATCTCCCCGGCCGGGTGGGCTCCGGCCCTACCGGATAGGGTCACGTCATGGCACTCCTGCCCCGTCTGCGTCAGCTCATGCGACGGCCGACCTCGGCCTCGCGGGTCGGCGCGCGCCGTCCGACGAAGGCCGCGCGCCGCGGTGACACGCTCCACGAGGACGCTCTGCGCTCGATGCTCAGCGACGACCCGAACAACGAGCGGGCGTTCGTCGCGCTGGCGGAGATCGTCCGCCGGCGCGCCGCGGAGTCCAGCGCGGAGCAGGACCCGCTCGCCGGACCGACCGACGAGGGCGAGAGCCAGCGGGCCGCGGACCTGGCCGTCTGGGCCCTGGGCGAGGAGCTCGCCGGCAACCCGCGCGCCTGGTACCCCCTGATCGAGGTCGCGCGCCTGTCGGTGCACGACGACCACGAGGGGACCGTCCGCCGCCTGACCACCGCCGCGGAGCGCGACCCGTCCGGGAAGGCGCTCGTCGCCGCGCTCGCCGTGCTGCGCGAGGCCGGGCTCCCGGTCGACGCGCTGGGGCTCGGCGTGGGCCACTGGCGGCCGCGCGAGCACGACCCCGAGGTCGCCCGCCAGCTCGTCCTCGCGTCCATCGAGGCCGGCCGCCCGCTCGAGGCCAAGCAGCACATCGCGGCTCTCGACCTCTACCCGAACCAGAAGGCCGTCGCGGAGCTCAAGGGCGAGCTCGCCCGCGACGTCGCGCACGCGCAGCAGACCATCCCCGGCACCTGACGCCGGAGCACGACGAAGGCCCGGGCTCATCGAGCCCGGGCCTTCGTCGTGTGCTCACGCGGTCAGCTGTCGCCGCCCACGTTGCCGGACGTGCCGGCGGTGACGTCGTACAGGCGGTAGCGCTCGATCGCCTGCGCCGGGGCCTCGGGGGCCACGGCGCCCGAGCGGGCGAGCTGCTGGAGAACGCGGACCGCCGTCGACGGGCCGTCGATCTTGAAGTGCCGGCGGGCCGCCGCGCGGGTGTCCGAGAAGCCGAAGCCGTCGGCGCCCAGCGTGGCGTACGGGCCGGGGATCCACGCCCGCACCTGGTCGGCGACGAGGTGGTCGAAGTCCGTCGTCGCGACGAACGGACCCTCGGCCCCCTGCAGCTTCTGCGTGAGGTACGGGACGCGCTCCTCCTCGCCGGGGTGCAGGTATGCCTGCTGGTCGGCGGCGAGGCCGTCGCGGCGCAGCTCGTTCCAGCTGGTCACCGACCACACCGCGGCGCGGACGCCCCAGTCCTCGGCGAGCAGCTTCTGCGCCTCGAGCGCCCACGGCACCGCGACGCCCGACGCCAGGATCTGGGCGCGGGGCCCGTCACCCTCGGCGGGGGACACCAGGTGGATGCCGCGCAGGATGCCCTCGACGTCGACGCCCTCCGGCTCGGCCGGCTGGAGCATCGGCTCGTTGTAGACGGTGAGGTAGTAGATGACGTCGCGGTCACGGTCGTGACCCTCGCCGTACATCCGCTCGATGCCGTCCTTGACGATGTGCCGGATCTCGTACCCGTACGCCGGGTCGTAGTGCACGACGTGGGACATCGTTCCCGCGAGCAGCGGGGAGTGTCCGTCGGCGTGCTGCAGGCCCTCGCCGGTCAGCGTGGTGCGGCCGGCCGTGGCGCCGATGAGGAAGCCGCGGGCCATCTGGTCGCCGGCAGCCCAGAACTGGTCGCCGGTGCGCTGGAACCCGAACATCGAGTAGTAGAAGTAGAACGGGATCAGCGGCTCGCCGTGCGTGGCGTACGACGTGCCGACGGCCTGGAACGCGGAGGCCGACCCCGCCTCGTTGATACCCGTGTGCATGATCTGGCCGGACTCGGACTCCTTGTAGGAGAGCATGAGCTCGCGGTCCACGGCCATGTAGTTCTGGCCGTTCGTGTTGAAGATCTTGGCGCTCGGGAAGATCGAGTCGAGGCCGAAGGTGCGCGCCTCGTCGGGGATGATCGGCACCAGGCGGTGGCCGAACTCCTTGTCCCGCACCAGGTCCTTGAACAGGCGCACGAGCGCCATGGTCGTGGCGACCTCCTGATGACCCGAACCACGGGCCAGACCGTCGTAGACCTTGTCCTCCGGCAGGACGAGCGGCTTGTGCGTCGTCCGGCGCTCGGGCACGAACCCGCCCAGCTGACGGCGACGCTCCAGCATGTACTGGATGCCCTCGTCCTCGGCCCCGGGGTGGAAGTACGGCGGGACGTACGGGTTCTCGTCGATCTGCTCGTCCGTGATCGGGATGTGCAGCGAGTCGCGCAGCGTCTTGAGGTCGTCGCCCTTGAGCTTCTTCATCTGGTGCGTGGCGTTGCGCCCGGCGAACCCGGAGCCCAGGCCGTAGCCCTTGATGGTGTGCGCGAGGATCACCGTCGGCTGGCCCGTGTGCTCGCGGGCGGCCTTGTAGGCGGCGTAGATCTTGCGGTAGTCGTGCCCGCCGCGCTTGAGCGCCCAGATCTCGTCGTCGGTCATCTTCTCGACGAGCTGCTTGGTCCGCGGGTCGCGGCCGAAGAAGTTCTCGCGGATGAACGCGCCGTTCTCCGCGCGGTACGTCTGGAAGTCGCCGTCGGGCGTCGTGTTCATCAGGTTGACGAGCGCGCGGTCCTTGTCGGCCTGGAGCAGGGCGTCCCACTCGCGGCCCCACACGACCTTGATGACGTTCCAGCCGGCGCCGCGGAACTGCGCCTCGAGCTCCTGGATGATCTTGCCGTTGCCGCGGACCGGGCCGTCGAGGCGCTGCAGGTTGCAGTTGACGACGAAGGTCAGGTTGTCGAGGCCCTGCTGCCCGGCCAGCTGGAGCATGCCGCGGGACTCGGGCTCGTCCATCTCGCCGTCGCCCAGGAACGCCCAGACGTCCTGCTGGCTCGTGTCCTTGATGCCGCGCAGGTGCAGGTACCGGTTGGTCCAGGCCTGGTAGATGGCCGACGACGGGCCGAGGCCCATCGAGACCGTCGGGAACTCCCACAGGTCCGGGGCCAGGCGCGGGTGCGGGTACGACGGCAGGCCGCCGCCCGGGTGCGACAGCTCCTGCCGGAAGCCGTCCAGCTGGTGGGCCGACAGGCGGCCCTCGAGGAAGGCGCGGGCGTAGACGCCGGGGGAGGCGTGGCCCTGGAAGTAGACCTGGTCGCCGCCGCCCGGGTGGTCCTTGCCGCGGAAGAAGTGGTTGAGCCCCACCTCGGTGAGCGTCGCGACCGACGCGTACGACGAGATGTGGCCGCCGACGCCGATCCCGGGGCGCTGTGCCCGCGTGACCATGACGGCGGCGTTCCAGCGGATCCAGGAGCGGTAGCGCCGCTCGAGGGCCTCGTCGCCGGGGAAGTACGGCTCGTCGTCCACCGCGATGGTGTTGACGTACGGCGTGTTGAGCGAGGCCGGGATGGCCACGTTCCGCTGGCGCGCGTGCCGCAGCATGCTCAGCAGCACATAGCGCGCTCGCGGGCCGCCCTTCTCGTCGATGAGTCCGTCGAGGGACTCCACCCACTCGCCGGTCTCGTCCGGGTCGATGTCCGGCACCTGGCTGAGCAGGCCGCCGATGAGCGGTCCCGTCTCGTCGATCGAAGCCACCAGCGCTCCTTGCTTCTCGTCCGCGCGCACGAGCCCGGTCGGCATCGGCGGCGCATCTGGCCCGGCCCGTGCTGGGCACGCCTGGGTGGGCGGCTCGACGGGTGCGGGTAGTCGACCCATTCTCGGACCCCGGAGGCCCGAAAGTCACACCGAGTACCGGGAACGTCCACGTGACGTCCACGACAGTGCCCCTGGCCGACGTCGAGGCGGCCTCCGCGACACCTTCGTCCGGGCAGCTCTTGCGTGCGCCCGTGAGGGTGCGGTGGGCTAGCGTGTGCGGCAACGAGCAGGTGCTCCGTGAGGGGCACCGAGAACGAAGGGAGCGGTCCGGACGTGTCATCCACCGCGGACGAAGGCGCGTCGCAGGTGGCCGCCCGACTGGGCTTCACCTCGGGCCAGGTTGTCCAGGAGTTCGGTTACGACGACGACGTCGACGACGAGCTGCGCAGCAGCCTCGAGGCTGTGACCGGCGCCGAGCTGGTCGACGAGGAGTACGACGACGTCACCGACGGGGCCGTCATCTGGTTCCGTGACGGCGACGGCGACCTCACCGACGCGCTCGTGGACGCCATGACCGTGCTCGACGACGGCGGACCGATCTGGGTGCTCACGCCCAAGGCCGGGCGGTCCGGACACGTCTCGCACAGCGACATCGAGGAAGCGGCGACCACCTCCGGGCTGCACGCCATGAGCACGTTCTCGATCGCCCCCGACTGGTCCGCCACCCGCCTGGGAGCCCGCGGACGCGGTCGCTGAGGGTCGCCTGGGCGATTACAGTCCGCGACATGGCTGACACCCCCACGCTCGGCGCTCCCGCGCCCGACTTCTCCCTGTCCGACACTCACGGCACGCCCGTCACGCTGCGCGGGCTGAGCGGCGGTCCCGTCGTGATCGTGTTCGTGCCGTTCGCGTTCTCCGGAACCTGCACGGGCGAGCTGTGCGAGCTGCGCGACAACATCAGCGAGTTCGAGGCCGCGGGCGTCCACGTGCTCGTCGTCTCGTGCGACCCCGTGCACTCGCTGCGCGCCTGGGCGGCCCAGGAGGGCTTCGGGTTCGACCTGCTGTCGGACTTCTGGCCACACGGCGAGGTCGCGCGCGCGTACGGCGTGTTCGACGAGGCCAAGGGGTTCGCCGTGCGCGGCAGCTTCCTGGTCGACGCCGACGGCGTGCTGCGCTGGAGCCTGGTGAACCCTCCCGGTCGCGCACGCGACTTCGCCGCCTACCGCGAGGCGCTGGCCGAGCTCGCCGCGTGAGCGGCACCGCCCGGTAGGCTGTGCGCCCGTCGAGACGCCCGCTGGTCGGGCGCTCGTCCGGGCCTGTAGCTCAGCTGGTCAGAGCGCCGCGCTTACACCGCGGAGGTCGCCGGTTCGAAACCGGCCGGGCCCACCGCACCGTCCGTACCCGCTCCCGGCGTCGGCACGAGGTCGTCGTGCTCCCGCGGTTCCTCCGCCCGGTCCGCGCGGAGGTCCGCGCGGCGCAGCAGCCACAGGGCCGGCACCGCGACCGCGACCCAGCCCGCGACGACGTCGAGGATCCAGTGGTTGCCCGTGAGCACGACGACGGCGGCGGTCCCGAGGGCGTAGCACGCGCCCAGCCAGCGCACCGCGGGGGTGCGGGCGGCGACGACGAGCGCCAGCCCGACCCACAGCGACCAGCCGGCGTGCATCGACGGGAACGCCGCCAGCTCGTTGGTCGGCACCGAACCGGCGGCCCCGGCCCCCGGCCACCAGCCGACGTCGGCCGTGCGCTGGAGGATGTCCGTGTACCCGGGCAGCAGCCTCGGGGGAGCCGTCGGCAGGGCGAGGTAGCAGACCAGGGCGACGCCGGTGGCGAGCACGAGGGCCCGGCGCAGGGGCCGGTAGGCGTCGGGGTGCCGCAGGTAGAGCCACAGGAGCACCGAGCCGGTGACCACGAGGTGGAGCGACGCGTACCAGAACGAGGCCACGACCTCGACGCCCCGGACGCCGGTGACCCAGTGGTCGAGCGCCTGCTCGACGTCGATGTGGAGGGTGCGCTCGATGCCCAGGATCCCGAGCGCCGAGCCGTGGGCGGCGTGGACGTCGGCGCCCGCGGTGGCCCGCACGACCGTGTAGCCGATCCACAGCAGGACCAGCAGCGCCAGCTCGCGCAGCCCGCGCGCGCCGCGACCGATCAACTCTTGCACCCCGATCACGCCCTTCATGCCGCGAGACGGATGCCCCGAGCACCCAATGGTCGCACGTCGGCCGACCGCCGGGCGGCGCCCGGGGCGCCTCGACGATGGTTGCTCACCGTTATAGCGGACGTCGACGACATTCCGGTCGGCCGCGACGAGCCGCGCTGGTGTCGATCTCGTCACTCCGTCGCTGCGACGAAGGCCGTCGGCGTCAGGGTGGCGACGCCGACCGACCCACGGTCGTTGTTAGGGTCCGCGCATGCCTCTCGTCTCCGCCCTCACCGTCTACCCGGTGAAGTCGCTCGCGGGGAGCCCGCTCGACCAGATGACGGTCGACACGTCGGGGCCGCGCGGCGACCGTCGGTGGATGCTCGTGGACAGCTCGGGGGAGACGATCACGGCGCGCAAGCACCCCGTCCTGCTCGGCGCCCGGGCCACGCCCGTCGACGGCGGCGTCCGGCTCACCGCCCCCGGCCGGGAGCCGCTGGTGGTCGCCGAGCCCGCGGGACCCGCCGACGTCCCGGTGCGGCTCAGCAGGCTCGACACCGCCACGCGCGCCGGCGACGAGGCGGATGCCTGGTGCTCGGCGCTGATCGGCCGCGCCGCGCGCCTGCTGTGGCTCGACGACCCGGCCCGACGCGGCATGGCGGAGAAGCACGGCGGCACGCTGGCCGACCCCATGTCGCTCAACGACAGCGGACCGCTGCACGTGACGACGACGGCGTCGCTCGCGCGGCTCGACGCGTGGGCGGCCGAGATCCACGACGAGCGGGTCGAGCTGGCGCTGTCCCGCGGCGAGCCGGTCCCCGACGCCCGGCAGCCGCTCGACATGCGGCGGTTCCGGCCCAACCTGGTGGTGGACGGGGACCTCGAGGCGTTCGCGGAGGACCGGTGGTCGACGCTGGTCGCCGGGGACGTGGAGCTGCGCTTCGCCGACCTGTGCGGACGCTGCGTCATGACGACGATCGACCCGGACACACAGGTGAAGGGCCGCGAGCCCCTGGTGGTGCTGGCGCGGCACCGCCGGTGGGACGGTGAGCTGTGGTTCGGCATCCAGATGGTTCCCGTGCGCACGGGCCGGATCGCGGTCGGCGACGCGGTCGAGGTGCGATGAGCCGCCGGGTAGCGTGATCGGCGTGACCGCGCCCCGCCTGGCCGACGTCGTGCACCTGCTCGAGCGCCGGTACCCGCCGTCCACCGCCGAGTCGTGGGACGCGGTCGGTCTGGTCACCGGGGATCCCGAGCAGCCGGTGCGCCGGGTGCTGTTCGCGGTCGACCCGGTCGCCGCCGTCGTCGACGAGGCGGTGGCGTGGGAGGCCGACCTCGTCGTGACCCACCACCCGCTGCTGCTACGGCCCGTCCACTCCATCGCCGCGACGAGCTTCAAGGGCGCGCTGCTGCACCGGCTGGTCCGCTCCGGCGTCGCGCTGTTCACGGCGCACACCAACGCCGACGCCGCGGCGGACGGCGTCGCGGACGCGCTGGCCGACGCGCTCGGGCTCGTCGGCACCGTGCCTCTCGACGCCGCGCCCGCCGAGCCCCTGGACAAGCACGTGGTGTTCGTCCCGGTCGGGGACGCCGAGCGGCTGGTCGACGCCCTCGCCGCGGCCGGGGCGGGCGCCCTCGGCGAGTACACGCGGTGCGCGTGGACGTCGACGGGCGAAGGGACCTTCACCCCGTCGTCGGCGGCGACACCGACGATCGGGTCGGCCGGCGAGGCGGCCCGCGTGGTCGAGGCGCGCGTCGAGATGGTCGCGCCGCGCCGACGTCGGGCGGCGGTCGTCGCCGCCCTGCGGGCAGCGCACCCGTACGAGGAGCCGGCGTTCGACGTGCTCGAGCTGGCGTCCTGGCCGGGGAGCACGGGCATCGGTCGGGTCGGTGCGCTCCGGGAGCCGACGACGCTCGCCGCGTTCGCCGCCGTCGTCGCGGCGGCCCTGCCGGCGACCGCGCAGGGCGTGCGCTTCGCCGGCGACCCGGACGGGCGCGTCGAGCGGGTCGCCGTGGTCGGCGGCTCCGGCGACTCGCTGTTCGACGCCGTGCGCGCCTCCGGGGTGGACGCCTACGTGACCGCCGACCTGCGCCATCACCCGGCCTCGGAGCTGCGCGAGCGCGCCGAGTTCGAGGGCGCGCCCACGCCGTACCTCGTGGACGTCGCGCACTTCGCGTCCGAGTGGCCCTGGCTCGCCCACGCCGCCCGGGCGCTCGAGCAGGATGTGGCCGCCGCGGGGACTACGGTGGACACGCGCGTCAGCACGCTGCGCACCGACCCGTGGACGGGTCGCGTCGCGAGCCCGGAGCCGGCCGCACCCCACGCCTCGACCGAAGGACACCCGTGACGACAGCACCCGCAGCGGACCAGCGCCGACTGCTCGAGGTCCAGGAGCTCGACACCCGCCTGGACCAGATCGCCCACAAGAAGCGCACCCTGCCGGAGCTCGCTCGTCTGATCGAGCTGGACTCGCAGGTCACCGACCTGCACACGGCGCTCGTGACGTCCCAGACGGCGGTGAGCGACCTGCGGCGTGAGCTGGCCAAGGCCGAGGCCGACGTCGAGCAGGTGCGGGTGCGCGCCGCGCGCGACCAGGCCCGGCTCGACTCCGGGCAGGGGAGCCCCAAGGACCTCCAGGCGCTGCAGAGCGAGCTCGGCACCCTCGGGCGTCGGCAGGCGGAGCTCGAGGAGGTCGAGCTCGACGTCATGGAACGGCTCGAGGCGCACGAGACCGCGCTCACCGAGGTGACCACGGCGCACGAGTCGCTGGCCGGCAAGCGCGCCGCGGTCGAGGCGGAGCGCGACGCGGCGTACGTCGCGCTCGACGCCGACGCCGAGGCGGTGCGCGCCGAGCGCGCGAAGGCCGTCGACGGGCTCGACGCCGGGCTGGTCGCGCTCTACGAGAAGCTGCGCGCCCAGCTGGGCGGCAAGGGCGCGGGCGCGCTCCGGGGCCGTCGCTGCGAGAGCTGCCGGCTCGAGCTCAACCCGCTCGACGTCGAGGCGATCGTCAAGGCACCCGCGGACCAGGTGGTCCGCTGCGAGGAGTGCGGGCGCATCCTCGTCCGGCTCCCGGAGCCCGCCAAGGGCTGACGCGCAGGTCGCGCGCCGGACGCGCGCACGCCACACTGCGAGGGTGAGCGACGCCGCCGAACCGCTGACCACCTCGCCAGCCGATCCCGCGGGGTCGCGGGCTCCGCGCCCGTCGGGGGCGGGTGTGCGCTTCGACGAGGAGCAGCCGGTCACCGTCGTGCTCGTCCGGCACGGCCAGACGACCATGACCGTCTCGAGGGGCTACTCCGGCTCGGGCGAGCCGGGTCCGCCCTTGGACGAGACGGGCGTGCGGCAGGCGCACGACGCCGCCCACCTCGTCGACCGCATCGGTCGCGACCTGTGGGGCGACATCCCGTACCCCAGCGAGGTCGTCGCCTCCCCGATGGTGCGCACGCAGCAGACCAGCGCGATCATCGCGGAGCAGCTGGGCCTACCAGTGCGGACCGATGCCACGTTCCAGGAGGCGAACTTCGGCGAGTGGCAGGGCCTGACCTCCGAGCAGATCGAGGAACGGTGGCCCGGCCAGCTGGAGCCGTGGCACACGAAGGCCGACCTGCGGCCGCCCGGGGGCGAGTCGATCGAGGACGTCGGGCGCCGGCTGCAGCGCGGGCTCGACGAGCTGCTGGCGCAGGGCGTCGACCGGACGGTCGTGGTGGTGAGCCATGCCGTGTCGATCCGCGCGGCGCTCGGCGTCACCATGGGCGCCCAGCCGTCGTCGTGGAGCCAGCTGCGCGTCGCACCGGCGTCGGTGAGCATCGTGCGGCTGTTCGCGGACCGGCGCGACGAGATCGCCGTGGTCGGTGTGCCCAGCGAGGGATGGTCGACGACCGCCTGACGTCGCTCAGGATGTCGCGACGAGCGCGAGCGTGGCACCGACGACCGCGAGGGGAGCCAGCAGGAGCCCCTGCCGCACGATGGTCCCGGCGGGCACGTCGAGCAGCACGGTGCGGCACCGCTGCCACCACAGGACGGTTGCCAGCGAGCCCCACGGCGTGATCAGCGGACCCACGCCGGTGCCGATGAGCAGGGCGGCCACCCGCACGGGGTCCGCGGCCACGGCCGGCTCCAGCGCCAGGTAGGCGGGCAGGTTGTTGATCGCGTTCGACGCGAGGGCGCCGACGGCGGCCACCCGGAGCAGGTCGCCCGGTGTGCCGCCCGTGCCGGCCGCGGCCTCGAGAACCGCGCCCAGGCCGTGCGCGTGCGCGGTCGCCACCACGACGAAGAGCCCGAGCACCACCAGCAGCGTCCGCCACGGCACGAGGTCGCGGGCCGCCACGGGCAGCTTCTGGTGCCGCAGGAGGGTGGCCGCGAGGAGCACGACCGCCACCACGACCGCGGTGGGTGCCGTCGGGGCACCCACGACGAAGGCCACGGCGAGCGCGCCCACGGCGAGCGCGCAGACCGCGAGCAGCACGCGGTCCCGCACGGCGCGAGGGGGGTGCACGTCGTAGCCACCGCGCAGCGACCGGCGGTCCCGGACGGCGAGCACGGCCACCGTGATCACGATGGCGGCGAGCGCCGGCGCCCACATCAGCCCGAGGTAGCCGACGCCCGCCGCGCGCAGCGTGTGGTCGGCGAGCAGGTTGGTGAGGTTGGAGACCGGCAGGACGAGCGACGCCGTGTTGGCCAGCGCGAGGACCGCGAGCGCGAACGGCAGCGGGGGAGTGTGCGTGCGCCGGGCGAGCGCGATGACGACGGGCGTGAGCAGCACCGCCGTGGTGTCCAGCGACAGGACGGCCGTGCTGACCACCGCCAGCAGGACCACCAGGCCCCACAGTGCCCATCGGTGCCCGCCGGCCACGCGCGATGCCAGGCCGGCAGCGGCGTCGAACAGCCCACCGCCGGCGCACATCTCGGCGACGACCGTCAGGGCGGCGACGAACACGAGCACGGGCAGCGTCCGCTCCGCCAGGGCTCGGGCGTCGTCGGCGGGCAGCGCGCCCGAGAGCACCGCGGCCGCGCTCACCACCACCGCGACGAGCCACCACGGCACGCGCCGGCGGTGCCCCATTCAGGCCACGACGAGCGAGAGGGTCCGCGCCCCCCGGGCGGGCGGCCCGAGCTCGACGGCCAGCAGCTCCGAGCCGACGAGCTCCTGGGCCACCCGCGCCAGCGAGGCGGCGTCGTGCGGTGCGCGGCCGCGTCGCGTGAGCAGGTGCCGCGTGAGGACGCCGCGCGTGTGCTTGGCGTTGTGCGAGACCACCGACCTGGTCCCGTCGAGCTCCCGGAGCACCCGGACGGCCACCCAGTCGGCCGACGCCGGCGGGTGCCAGGCCGCGAGGTAGGTGGCCGAGCGGCAGTCGACCACGAGCTCGCCCTCGGCGCGGTCCGAGAGCTCGACCCCGAGCGCACCCCGCCATGCGCCGGCGAGCGGTCCGATGCCGGGCAGCTCCGTGCCCATCGAGAGCCGGTACGCCGGGATCAGGTCGTCGGGTGCGACCAGGCCCCACAAGCCCGACACGATCCGGACGCTGTCCGCGGCCCGCGCCCGCGCGGTCGGTGTGAGGCGGTCGAGCCCCGCCGCCGCGTACAGGACGCCGGAGTACACCTTCTTGGCGGGGGCCGTCGGTGCCGTGCGCAGGGCCGTGTTGCGGGCGACGTCGTCGGCAAGGCTCGCACCCACCCCGAGCACCTGCATCGCGTCCGGCATGGTGCTGACCTGGATCAACGCGTCCAGGATCTTCTCCCGCACGGGCGTGAGCCCAGGCGCGGCGAGGGCGTCGAGGTCGAGCCGGGGGCCGCGGGCGCGCGGCGGCGTCTTGCCCTCGGAGGGCGGCAGGAGCACGAGCACGCCTGAACTGTAGGCTCCGCGCGACGCCCGAGCGCGAGGAGGACCACATGGCGCACGTGAAGATCTACGGCCGCCGCGACGTCTGGCAGGACCGTCGGGGCTCGGTGTCCGACGCGATCCACCGGGTGGTCACCGGTGCCTGGGGGCTGCCGCAGGACAAGCGGTTCCACCGCTTCCTGCTGCTCGACCCGGACGACCTCGTCGCTCCGCGCGGCAAGGACTACCTGGTGGTCGAGATCCTCTGCTTCACCGGTCGGAGCCGGGAGGCCCGCCGCGCGCTCATCGCCGCCTTCTACGACGACGTCGCGCCCACTCTGGGTCTGTCCGTCGACGACCTCGAGGTGATCATCATCGAGAGCCCACCGGAGAACTGGGGTATCCGGGGCGTCTCGGGCGACGAGCTGTCGCTGGGCTATCGCGTCGACGTCTGAACGGCCGGCTGCGGCACCTCGGTGAACCGCCGGTGCCGGCGATCGATCTCGGGCATGCCGAGGTCGGCCGACAAGAGCCCGAGGCGGCGGCCGGCTCGCAGGGCCCCTTCCCGGTCGGCGACGCCGAGCTTGAGATAGATCGAGCGGACCTGCGACTTCACCGTGTTGCGGGTGACGAACAGCGACCCCGCGATCTCTCCGAGCGTGAGGGGCAGGGCCAGGTGCGCGAGGATCACGCGCTCGCGCTTGGTCAGTCCTTGTGCAATGTCCATACCCGTGGTTCGACGCCGGGTGCGGCGAGGATGGGTGAAAATCCGAACCGCGTGCGAGCCGATAGGCTGGCGCTGCGGATGAGTCAGTCAGGCGGCCGCGTCGAGCCCTCGGGCTCGCCGAGGAACGTCCGGGCTCCGCAGAGCAGGGTGGTGGGTAACACCCACCCGGGGTGACCCGCGGGACAGTGCCACAGAGAACAGACCGCCCGATCGGTCCGCCGGTCGGGTAAGGGTGAAACGGTGGTGTAAGAGACCACCAGCGTGCCGGGCGACCGGTGCGGCTAGGTAAACCCCACCCGGAGCAAGGTCAGACAGGGAGCGTTCGAGGGCTGCTCGCCCGAGCTCCCGGGTAGGCCGCTGGAGGCGTGCGGCAACGTACGTCGTAGAGGGATGGCCGCCACTCGCGCAGCTGCGGGCAACCGCGCGCGAGGACAGAACCCGGCGTATCGACTGACTCATCCGCACTTAGGCCGCTGACCTGCGGCGGGACTACTCGCCGGTCACGGCGTGACGCGAATCTGACGCGAGATTCTGCGACCACGCGGCGTCGACAGCCTCGCGGGTGCGGTCGTCGGAGTCGGGCCACAGGTGCGAGTAGGTGTCGAGCGTCTCGGCTGCCGTGGCGTGCCCGAGGCGCTCTTGCACGACCTTGACCGACTCGCCGTGGCGGATGAGCAACGAGGCGTAGTGGTGCCGCAAGCCGTGGAAGGTGAACGGGTCCACCCCGGCGACCTCGATGGCGCCCTGCCATATCTTCCACAGGCTCGTGCGTCGGATCGGGGCGCCAATGTGGTTGGTGAACACCAGCGCGTCACGGTCACTCGGCGGGAACGCGGCGAGGTGGGCTGCCAACTCGTCGAGCACCATTTGCGGGAGCGGCACGGTGCGATACGAGGCGTTCGTCTTGGGCGGGCCGAACTCGGGCGGCTGTCCTGCGATCTGCACGAGTTGGCGCTCGACGACGACCTGCCGCCGCAGGAAGTCGACGTGCCGCACGGCAAGCCCGAGCACCTCGCCGAGGCGCAGGCCGGTGCCCGCCGACATCAACACCGCCGCCCGGTAGCGGGTGGGCATCGCCTCGGCGACGGCGAGCACATCGTCGGTCGAGACGGGCACGACGCGCGCCTTGCGCGGCTTGGGAACCGACACCCCGGCGCACGGTGAGTGCGCGATCTTGCGGTCGGCAACTGCCGCCTTGAAGATCGCCGACACGTGCCGGTAGATCACCGAGACGGTTGCCGGTGCGAGCGTCAGCGACAGCCGCTTGACGAGCGCTTTGAGGTCCGACGGCAAGATCGAGGCGAGCGCGCGTGACCCGAACACCGGGTACACGTGCCGGTGCAGATGCCGCACCACCTGGTCAGCCGTCGAGGGGCGGTGCGCCTGCACCGAACGCCAATGTTCGGCGTACTCGCGGAACGTGAGCCGCCCGGCGCTCGGGTCGACCCACACCCCGGCGACGACGCTGGCGGTGTTCTCGTCGAGCCACCGACGGGCCTCGGTGAGTTTCGCAAACGTCTTCGTGCGGTGCTTTCCCTCCGGGCTGCGGTAGCGGGCTCGGTACTTGCCCGAGTCGAGTTTCTGAACGTTAGCCACGGTCTGGCCCTTCGATGGTGAGGATCGCGTCGAGGTCGAGTCGCAGGGCCGCCGCCCAAGCGGTCGTCGTTTCCATGAGTGGCGCGTCGGTGTGCTGGCGGGCGGCGCCGATGCGATCAACCGCCTCGGAGAGCGACTCGGCGAGGCGAGAAAAGTCGGCCTGCGCGAGGTTGAGGCTGGCGAGCCACTGCGCGGCTCGGCGGGCGTCGTCAGATTGGGCGGCGGCGAAGAACTCGTCGAGCGTCACCCCGAACACCTCCGCCAGCGTGCCCGCCTCGACGAACGTTAGAGCGCGACTGCCGCCCTCCACTTTCGCCACGGTCGACGGGTGCCAGCGTTCGGCAGAGAGGGCGCTGAACTGTGCCGCGAGTTCGGCTTGGGTCAGGGCGTGAGCCTCGCGCAACGCTCGGACCGCGCTGCCAACGGTTTCCAACATGGGATGCAGATTACGTCCCGAAACGGCTTGCGGGCAACTCCCACACGGGTGCACGATCTTCCCAATTCGGAACGGTCGACGGGAGATGATCCGGGATGCACCAGGCACAAGACCCGTTGCTCACCACCGGCGAGACGGCGGCAAAACTGCGCCTCGCGCCCGAGACGCTGCGCGTGTGGCGCTGGCAGGGCGTCGGCCCGGCGTGGGTCAAGGTCGGGCGCCAGGTGCTCTATCGGCTGTCCGAGGTCGAGCGGTGGATCGACGACCGCACACACCAGCGGGTCGGGTGACGTCGGGTGACCGGCGCGGGCACGGCCCGCAACCGTGGTGAGGTCGCGGGCCGCGTAAACCACCCATGTACCGAGCGCAACACCACGGTACGCCGCCCCTGCGGTGCCGGACAGCCCCGGCGGGCCTCATGACCGCCCGGCTCACCACGAGGCGGCTGACGCCCGCGCAGGTGCGCCCGTCGTGGGAGCGGCGCCGCGCGTCCCTCGTGCTCGACCGGCTGCTCAACGTGCCGGGGCGGGTTCCGGCGCCCGAGGACATCCACGCCGAGGGCTGCGACTGCGAGTGGTGCGAGGCGGTGCGCCCGTGACCGACGACGGGTGGCCCCCGCTCGGGCCGGTCGGCGGCGCCGACGGCGAGCGTGCGGTTGCGGCGCTGCGAGGCCGTGAGGCGGTTGTGCCGGTCGACGTGGTGGGCGCGCTCACCATGCTCGACGCCCGGGCGGGTGTCCCTGCCGACGACGAGCCGCTCGCCGAGGTCGCGCGGGGGCTGACCGGTTCGGCCGCCTCGGCCGGTTCGGCCGGTTTGATTTCCGAGGATGTGCTCAACCGGGCACGGGCATGGTTCGGGCGATTCATCGTGGTGCTCGACGACGACGACCTCGACATCGTGACGTTGTGGGCAGCACATACGCACCTCGCGTTTGAGTGCTACACCACCCCCCGGCTGCTCATTGAATCCGCAACCCCGGGCTCGGGAAAAACCACGCTGCTCGAACATTTCGCACGCCTCACCCGTGCCGCCGTACAAATGGGCTCGGTGTCGAGCCCAGCAATGTTGGCCCGCCTGCTCGATGTTGGCGGCGAGGGGTCGCGCACGTTGCTGCTCGACGAGGTTGACCGCAACCTCGACCCGAAACGCGAGGGCGTCGGCGACCTCGTGGCCATCTTGAATTCCGGGTACAAGCGTGGTGCCACCCGCCCGACCACCGTGCCCGAGAAGGGTGGCGGGTGGGTGGTGCGGGAACTGCCCACGTTCGCCGCCGTGGCGCTCGCTGGGAACTCGCCGCACCTGCCGCAAGACACCCTCTCGCGGGTCATTCGCGTGCTGCTCGTGCAGGACACCGACAACCGCGCCGAGCCCTCGGATTGGGAGGACATCGAGCGCGACGCCGACGACCTCGCCACCGCGCTCGCCGAGTGGGGCGACGAGGTGCGCGAGCGGGTCGCGGGCTCGCGCCCCGACCTACCCGGCGACCTGCCGATGCACGGGCGCGACCGCGAGCGGTGGTTGCCGTTGCTGCGCGTCGCGTACGCCGCCGGGGGCGAGTGGCCTGCCCGCACCGTGGCGCTCGTGCGCCGTGACCTCGAACTCCAACGGCTCGACCGAGAGGACGACCTCATGACCTACCCGCCCGCCGTGCGCGTGCTCGCCGACCTCGCCGCCGTTTGGCCCGAGGGCAGGTCGTTCGTGCCGACCGCAACGCTCGTGAGCGCGCTCATCCGGCATGACCCCGACACGTGGGGGCTCGGCTCACCGTTCGGGCGGGAACTGACCGCCCAGCGCCTCGGGCGCATGCTGGCGCGCTCGCACCGGGTCCACACCGTGCGCGACACCGACGCCGCCCGCACGCGCGGTTACGCGCTGCGCGACCTCGCTCGACCGTTCCGCCGGTACGGCGTACCCCTCCCAGGTGAAACCGGCCGAACCGGCCGAACCGGGGAAACCGGCCCGACTGTCACGGGTGACGCCGAGGTGACACCGGGTGACACCCGAACCGGCTGGGGTGCGTGATGGGTCGGCGTCTAGGAAGTCGCGACCTACGTCCCTCGCCGCTGGCGAACTACCTGCGCGAGCCCCGTCGAGGCGGCTCGTCGAGCCCAAGCCCGAGCGCGGTGACCGCCCCCGGCGTCGACGGCATCCCACACCGCGCCGGGTGCCCACGACCGGCACCGACGCTCGTGCGCGCGCACGTGTCCGCCTACCTCAAATGCCCGACGTGCGGCGGTGCCGTCATCGCCGGACCCCGTGACCCCGACGAGAGGAACGCACCATGACCACCGAGACGAGCACGACGCCCGACGAGCCCACCCCGGACCTCTCGGGGCTATGGGCCGAGCCCACCGGCGGCGGCGAGTGGTATCGGGTCAAGCCGCATGAGTACGCGAGCACCGTGCCCGGCAGGACGTGCGCCCGCGCCGAGTGGCGCGACCGCGACGGGCACCGCATCGAGCCCAACGAGGCGCGCAAGCCGCCGTCGTTAAGCGGCGACGCCCGCCGGGCGCTCGGGCGCGGCGACTATGCCGGGTACATCGAGAGCGGCGGGCCGCCCATCCCGCCCCGGATGTGGTGACGTGCGCACCGTCGAGGTGGTGTGCGTGCCGTGGCAGCAACTCACCGAGGGCGTCGCCGACACCGGCGGCGAGCGGGTCATGCGCGGCACGTTCGACCGGCTGCTCGCGCACCCCGAATGGTGGCCGCTCATCGAGTTGCGCGACGGGCACACCGACGACCCCCTCGCCGTCGCCGGGTTCGGCGTCGAGTTCCGTGACGAGCCCGTCGGGCTCGTCGGGGTGTTCCGGTTCGCCGAGGGGCTGCGCGGGCCGCACGCGTGGGCACAAATGATGGCCGGTGCTTATCGCGGGGTGTCCGTCGCAATGAGCACCTACGGCAAGCGCAGCAACGGGGGGATGCATTTCGTCACCGCCGCCGAACTCGACCACGTGGCCCTCGTCGACCGGCCCGCCTACCGGGGCGCAATCATCCTCGACGCACACGACCCCGACGACCCCGACGCGGGTATCCGGGCATTCTTTGCCCGGCGTTCGCGCGCATCACTCACGAGAGGAACCTAGAACGATGACCAACTCGACCGGCTTTACCCTCGACATCCGGCGCGCCTACACCGACCGGAAAACCGACCGGCACATGGTCGACCTGTTGTGCGTCCCGTGGGATGCGGTGTCGATGCTCACCGAGCACCGGCACGGCGAGATGTTCCGCCGGGGTGCGTTTCACGCGCTCGTCACCAACCCGCAGGCGTGGCCCAAAATCCGGCTCACCGACAGCCATGCCCCCATGAGTGAGCGCCGCCCCGTCGCCAAAGCCGTCGAGTTTTCCGACGAGCCGGACGGATTGTGGGCGCGTTTCCAAATGTTCGACACCCCCACCGGGCGCGAGGCGTGGGAAAACCTTTCGGAAGGAACCTACGGCGGGGCATCGATTGGGTTCGAGGCGACCGAGGCAACCCCCGGTGTCGGCGGGGTGCGGGAGATTCGGGCCGCCAAGTTGCACCACGTGAGTCTCGTCGACGAGCCCGCGTACCAAGAGGCCAAGGTGCTCGCGCTGCGCCGGGCAATCGGCACCAATGCCGACGATGATTTGCGCGCGTGGTTCCGCGAGCACCCGGCACCGAGGTCGCTGCCCACATTGCATCGCGCGGCGCGCATCGCACCCACCAAGAATGCGCAGCCCGAGCGCACGTTTAATCCCCATCCCCGACGGTAGGTGTGCAATTCACCTACCGAACAAAAGGCAGGCCGGCCGCCCGTCGATGCCCGTAAGAAAGCACCGCACGAATGTGAATTGGAATCGAATTACACAAGTTTAGGCAGCACAGACGGGCGCGATGTGTAAACCCGCAGGTCAGCGACCCGCGATAGAATTGGAAATGCGGTCGAGTTTTTATGAATGGGCCACCCCCCGCGTGACCCCTGACTGAATTGTTTTTGTCTCATAACGGGGAGAATCGGTATTGTTGGGCGTGGGACCGGAGTAATTGCCGCCTATTCTTGCCCGTCTCGGAGCCACCTTGGCGCACCTCGGCGCAGTTTTTGTGGGGCCGCTAATCGCTGAACAATAGCCAACCGCCACCATTGTTTACACGAGAGGAAAGCATTGTGAAGACCGACCCGAAATACCTCATCACGACCGATCACGTGATCGCCAAGCCGCCCGTGCGGCAGCCGGTCGAGCCCGGGGGTGTCAAGAACTTGACGCCCGAGCCTGACGAGCCCGAGCCCGAGCCGGAACCCGCCGAGCCCGCCCGCAAGCCGCATCGGTAGCGACGTCGCTACCGAGGTCCGAGCCCCGGCGGGGTCATCCGTTCGTGGTGCCAATTCGGACTCGTGGCGCTCGGTCACGTGCCACGCTGCCGAGCATGAACGCGTGGGAGTGGGCAGCCGTCGTGTGCGCCGTGGGTGCCGCCGTCGCGCAGGCGTGGGCGCTGTGGCCAGAGCGGTTCGGGGCCGCGTGGGGCTCGGTGCGATCCTCACTGCCCCGCCGGAAGCAACCGCCGGTGCATTACGAGGTGACGGTGCACGACACCTTCACCGTGACGACGACGGCGAGCGCTGTGGTGAGCAAGGCGATTCCCGGTGAACCTGAGTTGTCCGAGCGGCTGCGGCGCATCGACGTCGAGCACCAACGTTTGCGCGACGCCGCCATTGCACACGAGGGCGAGATGCGCGGGGGCGATGCCGCGCTCGCTGCCCTCATCGCCGCCGAGGCAGCCACCCGTGCCGACGCCGACGAGCGGATCGCGGGCGCTGGGCGGTTGCCGCAGGTGCTCGCGCTGGTGTTCGTCGGGGTCGGCCTCGTCTGTCAGGTCATCGGGTCGCTCATCGGGTCACCGACGACGTAGTCGGCCCCGCCGGGAGCGCGGGCGAGCGCTAACGTGGCGGCCATGCCCACCTACCGAGTCGCGCAAGTTCCGGACATCGACCAAGCCGAGGTCACGCCGGTGGGCGCGGTGTTCGACGCCGACGACGACGGTGAGGCGAGGCGCAAGGGTCAGGACCGGTTGCGCCTCGTGGAGACACTCGAAGCGGCTACCGACTACCGGCTGCAGAGGTCCGACGGCGCCGGGTGGACTGATGTGGGTCTTCCGCTGGCGAACGACCAACCCGGGCTCGACGGGCGCCCGAGGAACTAGAGGTCCGCCGGTACTCGGGCTCGCCGTCGTATGTGGGCGCCAGAGCCCGGGCGGAGTCACCTACGCGTCGGGGCAAGCACCGAGGATCGTCGCGGCGGCGGTGCACATGAGCCCGAGGATGACGAGCACCACGTCGCGCCGGGCGATGCGCAGACGGCTGCCGGGCGCGTGCAACCCGATGAAATGGTTGTCGAAATCGTGCTCCCAATCGCCGTCCACGTTCCCACCGCGCTCGGCGACGAGCGCGACGCGTGCCCGCTCGTCGGCACGGGCGCGCCGGTAGACGCGCACCACCCCGGCGCTCGGCAACGCTGCGCCGAGCACGCTGAGAACCACGATGAGCGCCATGCCGAGCACCGTAGCGGTGTCGGCGCCGGTGCCTACGGTGGCGGCATGGTCGTCTTCAGAGTCATCGAGTTCCCGCAGGGACAGCCCAAGCGTGCCGAGCCGGTCGGCGACGCGTTCGAGGCGCCGAGCGCGGTCGACGCGGGCGTCTACGCCGCGCAGCGGGTCGGGCGCCCGGACCCGAGCCGCTCGTATTGGTTGGAGTACCGCGACGCTGCGGACCGCTGGCAGAGCGCCGGTGCGGTGGCGTTCTAGGGCGTCGCCGCGTGACGCGAAAATGACGCGAGTGACGCGAGAATGACGCGAGATTGCCACCGTTTCGCAACTGCCGCCATCGGTTCGCAACGGACGTTCTCGCAGGTCAGCGGCACAAACGACGGTTCCTGCGCAGGTCAGAGAGTCGGCCGAGTTTGAACCCGGCGTATCGACTGACTCATCCGTCCTCATCGGATTCCGACTGCGCCGATCCGCGGTGACGGGGCACGATGGCTCCCATGAGCACCCTCGACCAGCTGACGTCCGACCTGACCACCGCGATGAAGGCCCGCGACACCGAGCGCACGGGGGTCCTGCGCCAGATCATCGGCGCGGTGCGGTTCGAGGCGAAGGCGGGAGCGGTCGAGAAGGAGCTGTCCGACGACGAGGTGCTCAAGATCCTGGCGCGCGAGGTGAAGAAGCGCCGCGACTCGGCGCAGATCTACACCGACGCCGGCGCGCCCGAGCGGGCCGCGACCGAGACGTCCGAGGCCGACCTCATCGAGACGTACCTGCCCGCCCAGCTGTCGGACGACGAGCTCGCGGCGCTCGTGCAGGCCGTGATCGCCGACGTCGGCGCGACCTCCGTGCGGGACATGGGCGCGGTGATGAAGGAGGCGACCGCGCGTGCGGGGGCGAGCGCGGACGGCAAGAAGCTGTCGACGCTCGTGCGTGGGGCGCTCAGCTGACGGGGACGTCGAGCCGCTGGTAGCTGCGGCCCGGGAGCATCGACGCGACGTCGGACGTCCACGGCAGGGGCGGCTCGGGCATCACGACCAGCCAGGAGCCGTCCCGGTCGAAGAAGCGCAGGTCGCCGTCGAAGGCGTACGTGTCGCGGACGTGCATGCCGAGGTCGCTGACCGCGAAGGTCAGGTTGAACAGCCACGCCGCCGGGTCCTGGATCTGCTCGTCGCTGTCGAGGTCCCGCGAGGTCCACAGGCGCATCCAGGTGACGCTGCGGGACTCGCGAGCGGGGACCACCAGCGGGTGGCCCGGCAGCAGGTCGAGCTCCCCGCCGGCCGGGTCGAGGATGTCGACCTGCGCGGCCCGGTCGGAGACGTTCTCGAACCACAGGGTCAGCGCCGTGCGGAAGGCGAACGTCTGGTCCCGACCGACCGCGAGCTGTCCGCCGAGCGGCCGCCAGCGGTCCTGGCCGCCCGCGGTCAGCTGGCACGCCTCGAGCGTCGGCCGGCCGGGTGCGTCCGAGCTGCTGGGGACTGCCCGCGCGACGACCGTCGGCGCGAGCGCGTCGAGCCGTACCTCCTCGAGCATCCGCCGCGTCCGGTCGGTCTCCTGGCGCTGGCGGTCGGCGTCGGACCGGGCGTCCTGCGCCTCGCGACGGGCCATGGCGAGAGCCTCCCGGGCGATGGCGACCTGCTCGTCGAACGACCTCGCCTGCCGGAGGGCGGCGTCGGCCTGGCGTGCCGCGCGCCGCGCCGCCTTGGCGGCGAACCCCCACGCGCACAGGGCCGCGACCAGCGTGAGCAGCGAGACGGCCAGGGGGAGCCAGTCCCGCCAGTCGTCCCACGCGACGTCGCCCAGGACAGGGAGTGCTGCACTGACCATCCGAGGAAACTACCGACGATCGCCGGCCGATTCGTCCGATTCCGCCCGTGACTCGCCGGCGTCACCCGCGCGGGGGACGGTCAGGAGCCGGCGAGGATCGCTTCCACCTGGTCAGGGGTGCTGCGCAGCAGGCAGAACTCGTTACCCTCCGGGTCGGCCAGCACGTGCCACGGGACGTCATGCTGCCCGATGTCCACGCGCGTGGCTCCGAGCGCGAGCAGGCGCGCGAGCTCGGTGGCCTGGTCCGAGCCGTTCGGCGGCCGCAGGTCGGCGTGCAGCCGGTTCTTGACGGTCTTCACGTCGGGGACCTTGAGGAAGAGCCAGCCGGTGGACGAGCCGTCGGCCGGCCCGATCCCGACCTCCTCCTCGTCGTCCTCGGAGTCCCAGAGGTACGTCCAGTCGAGCACCTCGCGCCACCAGCGGGCCAGGGCGCGGGGGTCGGCGCAGTCGATCGTCAGGTGGGAGACCACGGGTGCCATGCGCGGCACGCTACTGGGGCGGCCGTTCCGGGTCGAGGCGGACGACGCCGGAGTCCAGGTCGAGCCGACCCGCGGCGTCACCGGTCTGCTGGATGTCCAGCCTCTGCCGTTCCTGCTCCGCCGTGAGGTGCACCCGGTTCGGCTGGAAGACGTCGATGAGGTCGCCCAGCATCCCGCTCGCCGCGGCGCCCTCGGCGGGCCGGCGCTCGCGCGGGTGCCTGCGGTCGAACCAGCCGTGCGCGGTCATGCGGTCGAGCGCGAGGAGCAGGAGCGCCAGCGCGCCGACGGCGCCGACGACGAGCCACGCCGTGCCGCTCACGGCGCCAGGGCCGATCGCTGGGCCTCGTGCGCGGCAGCCGCCCAGGGGAGGGCGAGGCGGTCGTCGTCCCACGGTGACCCGGCGACGAGCGCGGCGAGGTACGCGCGGTCGGCGACCAGCCGTCGCGAGAGCTCGTCGGCGGACCCCACGCGGCCGTGACCGGGGACCACGACGTCCGCGCCGACGGACGCCAGGAGGTCCAGCGCCGTCCGGTAGTCGCCGACCGGGTCGGCCGCGGTGAGGTCCAGCAGTGGGATCTCGACGTCCGAGAGCATGTCGCCGGCGACCAGGACGCCGACGGAGGGCAGGACCAGGGCGGTGTGGGGGCGGCAGTGCGCCTCGTGCGTCAGGACGTGCACGGGAGGGCCGGACCAGTCGAGCACACCCGGGGACTGCCGGGGGTAGGGCGTGCGGATCGCGGCGACCGGCGCCGGGGCCTCGCCGGTGCGGGCGAGCTCGGGGTCGGCGTCCCGCTCGGCCGCGAGCGTCTCGGGATCCGTCGCGGCCACGCCCTGCGACCAGCGGGGGAGCCGCGAGAAGCCGGGGCCGTCGAGCACGTGGTCCCAGTGCGCGTGCGTCGACCAGACGGCGACCGGCGTCCAGCCCCGGTCGCGGATCACCGCCGCGAGACCGTCGACCTCACGCGCGGTGACGGCAGGGTCGACCACGAGGCACGTCCCGTCCTCGCCGACGACCACCGTCGAGGTCGTCGTGTAGACCTGGCTCGTCGCGACGTGCACACCGTGCGCGACCTCCACGAGGTCGCGCACGGGTCAGCCGCGCGCCTCGGCCGCGAGGGCGGCCGCGCCGACGATCCCCGCGGCGTTGCGCAGCTTCGCCGGCACGATCGTCGTGCGGAGGTCGAGCAGCGGCAGGAAGTCGGAGTAGTGCTTGCTCACGCCGCCGCCGACCACGATCAGGTCGGGCCAGAACAGGTTCTCGACCACGGTGAAGTACCGCTGCAGGCGCTCCGCCCACTGCGCCCAGTCGAGGTCCTCGCGGTCGCGGACGCTCTCGGCCGCCCGGGACTCCGCGTCGTGCCCGTCGATCTCCAGGTGGCCCAGCTCGGTGTTGGGCACCAGGTGGCCGTCGACGATCAGCGCGGAGCCGATGCCGGTGCCCAGCGTGACCACGAGGACCACGCCGTCGATGCCCTTGGCCGCGCCGTACAGCACCTCGGCGTAGCCCGCGGCGTCGGCGTCGTTGACGGCCAGCACCTTGCGCCCGGTCGCGTTGTGCACGGCCTTCTCGACGTCGGTGCCGATCCACGACTTGTCGACGTTCGCGGCGGACTGCGCGACGCCGTGCAGGATCACGGCGGGGAACGTGACGCCGATCGGCACGTCCTTGGCCAGCTTGAACGAGTCGACGACCTTGGCCACCGTCTCGGCGACGGCGTCGGGCGTCGAAGGGCTCGGTGTCGGGATGCGGAGCCGGTCGGCGGCGAACTCGCCGTCCTTCAACGACACCGGCGCGCCCTTGATGCCGCTGCCGCCGATGTCGATGCCGAACGCCGTCTCGGGGGTCTTCGTGTGCTTGTGGTCGCTCATGGCAGGGTCAGGATCTCCGCTCCGGTGTCGGTGACCAGCAGGGTGTGCTCGAACTGCGCGCTGCGCCGGCCGTCGGCCGTGAGGACGGTCCAGTCGTCGTCCCACATCACCCAGTCGGGGGTGCCCAGGTTGAGCATGGGCTCGATGGTGAACACCATGCCGGGCTCGATCGGGGTGTCGTAGCCGGGTGCCGCGTCGTAGTGCGGGACGACCAGCCCGGTGTGGAAGGCGGGTCCGACGCCGTGCCCCGTGTAGTCGCGGACCACGCCGTACCCGAAGCGTGCCGCGTACTTCTCGATGACCCGGCCGATCACGTTGAGCTCGCGGCCCGGGACCACGGCCTTGATCGCGCGGTTCAGGGCCTCGCGCGTGCGCTCGACCAGCAGCCGGGACTCCTCGTCGACGTCCCCCGCCAGGAAGGTGGCGTTGTTGTCGCCGTGCACGCCGCCGATGTAGGCCGTGATGTCGATGTTCACGATGTCGCC
Source organism: Cellulomonas sp. P4_H12 (assembly GCF_056400905.1). NCBI lineage: Bacteria > Bacillati > Actinomycetota > Actinomycetes > Micrococcales > Cellulomonadaceae > Cellulomonas > Cellulomonas sp. P4_H12. Next base: position 60,081 of record NZ_JBFUKJ010000017.1, on the reverse strand, counting down.
GTCCTCGACCACGGTCGAGTCCGGGATGCCGTGGCAGATGACCTCGTTGATCGAGGTGCACAGCGACTTGGGGAAGTCGCGGTAGCCGAGCGTCGACGGGTAGGCGCCGTGGTCGACGAGGAACTCGTGACCGATCGCGTCCAGCTCGTCGGTGGTGATCCCGGGCGTGACGTGGCTGCCGACGAGCTCGAGCGCCTGCGCGGCGAGGCGGGCGGCGACCCGGATGCGGTCGACCATCTCCGGCTCGAACACGTTGCTGCCCGACCAGTGCGCGGGACCCGGCCGGCCGACGTACTCCGGGCGGGCGATCCCCGCGGGCACCGCCCGGCGAGGGCTGAGCGTGCCCGGGACCAGGGCGGATCGTGGCGCGTGCACGGTCGACATACCTGGCAGTCTACGGACAGGAGGGCAACGCGACCGGTCGGCGGTGCCGCGGAGGAGGGAGTGCACGATGGCAGGCAACTACTGGTTCAACATCGAGACCCACGAGGTCGAGGAGGGCCGGCAGAGCGACTGGACCAAGCTCATGGGGCCGTACGCCTCGCGCGAGGAGGCCACCCTCGCGCTGGAGAAGGCCCGCAAGCGCAACCAGGACTGGGACGCGGAGGACGAGCCGCAGTCCTGAGCGTCACGCGTCGAACTGGTGGTCCTTGTCCGGGAACGTGCCGCCACGCACCTCGTCCGCGTAGGCGGAGGCCGCGGCCCTGAGGGCGGCACCGACCTCGCCGAACCGCTTCGCGAAGCGCGGTGACCAGTCGGTCATACCGGCCATGTCGACCCAGACGAGCACCTGGCCGTCGCACTGCGCGCCCGCGCCGATGCCGATCGTCGGGATGTGCAGGATCTCCGTGACGCGCGCGGCCACCGGAGCGGGCACCATCTCGAGCACCACGGCGACCGCCCCGGCCTCCTGGATCGCGACCGCGTCCTCGCAGAGCAGCTCGGCCGCGAGGTCGCCGCGGCCCTGGACCCGCGGACCGCCCAGCAGGTTCTCCGACTGCGGCGTGTAGCCGAGGTGCGCGACCACCGGGATGCCGGCGTCGGTCAGTGCCTTGATCTGCGCCGCGACGCGCTTGCCGCCCTCGAACTTCACGGCGGCGACGCCGGTCTCCTTCATCATCCGCACGGCGGTCTCGAGAGCCTGCGCCGGACCGGCCTCGTAGGAGCCGAAGGGCAGGTCGGCGACGACGAACGCGCGCTTGGCGGCACCCGCGACGGCGCGGGCCGGCGGGACGAGGTCGTCGACGGTCACGGGCAGCGTGGTCGTGTGCCCGTGCATGGTGTTCCCGATCGAGTCGCCGACCAGCAGCATGTCGATGCCGGCCTCGTCGAAGATCCGCGCGGTGACGGCGTCGTACGCCGTGAGCATGGTCAGGCGCTCGCCGCGCTCCTTGGCCTCGCGCAGGTGGTGCACGCGGACGCGCTTCGGGGTCGGGCTCATTCCAGGGGCTCCTGTCGGGGTGCTCACGGCTCACGCCAGCGGGTGGTGATGGGCAGCCGGCGGTCGCGGCCGAAGGCCAGCGCGGTCACCTTGGTGCCCGGCGGGTACTGCCGGCGCTTCCACTCGGCCCGGTCGACGAGGGCCAGGACCTTGTCGACGACGGCCGGGTCGAACCCGCGGGCCAGCAGCTCGGCCCTGCCCTCCGCGTGCTCGACGTAGGCGTCCAGCACCTCGTCGAGGACGTCGTACGGCGGCAGGGAGTCCTGGTCGACCTGCCCGGGCCGCAGCTCGGCCGACGGCGGCTTGGTGATCGACGACTCGGGGATGGGCGGCAGCTCGTCGGGACCGAACACGCCGTCGAGCGCGGCGTTGTTGCGCCAGCGGGCGAGCGACCAGACGCGCGACTTGTCGACGTCCTTGATGGGCGCGAAGCCGCCGATGCTGCCGGCGTCGTAGATCGTCGTGTACCCGACCGCGAGCTCCGACTTGTTGCCGGGCGCGATCACCAGGTGGCCCTCGCGGTTCGAGATCGCCATGAGGATGATCCCGCGGACCCGGGCCTGCAGGTTCTCGGCGGCGACGCCCTCGAGCGCGAGCTCGGCCTCGAACGCGTCGACCATCGCCTTGATCGGCTGGACGCGGTAGTCCGCGCCGATCCGCTTGGCCAGGTCCTGCGCATCGTCCTTGCTGTGGTCCGACGAGTACACCGACGGCATCGAGACGCCGACCACGTTCTCGCCACCGATCGCGTCGGCGGCGATGGCGGCGGTCAGCGCGGAGTCGATGCCACCCGACATGCCCAGCACCACCGAGTGGAACCCGTTCTTGGTCACGTACCCGTGCAGGCCCGTGACGAGCGCCCGGTAGACCTCCTCGTCGGCGGACAACGGGGGAGCGACCGGGCCCGTGGCCGGCGCGTCGTCGTCGTCGAGCAGGTCCCACACCAGCAGGTGCTCGACGAACTGCGGCGCCCGGGTCAGCACGGTGCCGTCGGTCGCGATGACGAACGAGCCGCCGTCGAAGACGAGGTCGTCCTGCGCGCCGACGAGGTTCACGTAGGCCACCGGCGCCGCGACCTCGTGCGCGCGCCGCGCCGCGAGCTCGACGCGCTGGTGGCCCTTGCCCTCCTCGTAGGGGGAGGCGTTGAGCACGACGAGCAACGAGACCTCGTTCTCGTCCATCTGCGAGACCGGGCCGCCGTCCTGCCAGATGTCCTCGCAGACGACGACGCCGACCCGGCGGCCCTGCACGTCGATCACGCAGACGTCGTCGCCGGACGCGAAGATCCGGTACTCGTCGAACACGCCGTAGTTGGGCAGGTGGTGCTTGTCGTAGCGGACCTGCACCTGCCCGTGCTGGAGCAGGACCGCCTGGTTGGTGGGGCGCCGCGGACCCTCGGGAGCGCCGGGCTCGTGCACCGGTGTCACGGACTTCTCCCCGACGGTGCCGACGAGCACGGCGAGCGCCCCCAGCCCGTCGTCGGCAAGCGCCGTCGCGGTGCGCTGCAGCGCGGCCTCGGCGCCGCGGCGGAACGACGCCCGGAGGGCGAGGTCCTCGATCGGGTAGCCGGTGAGCGTCATCTCGGGGAAGACCACGAGGTCCGCTCCGGCCTGCGCGGCCGTGCGCGCCCACGCCAGCACCGCCTGGGCGTTCGCGTCGACGTCACCCACGCGCGTGTCGATCTGCGCGAGGGCGATGCGGGGATGAGGCATGGGGTGAGCCTAACCATCGCGCCGCCACTCGACCGCGCGGGAGAGCCGTGCGGATCGGTTCCCGGATCCGCTCCGACGCACCTCGGACACTGACGCTCGGCACGGCGGTTCATCAGGCAGGATGTACCGCATGGACAGGCAGCAGGAGTTCGTGCTCCGCACGGTCGAGGAGCGGGACATCCGCTTCATCCGTCTCTGGTTCACCGACGTGCTCGGGATCCTGAAGTCGGTGGCGGTGGCCCCGGCGGAGCTGGAGGCTGCGTTCTCCGAGGGGATCGGCTTCGACGGCAGCGCCATCGAGGGCCTGACGCGGGTGTACGAGGCGGACATGATCGCCAAGCCCGACCCCTCGACGTTCCAGGTGCTGCCCTGGCGCGGGGAGCGGCACGGCACCGCGCGCATGTTCTGCGACCTGCTCACGCCCGACGGCGAGCCGTCGCTGGCGGACTCGCGCAACGTGCTGAAGCGCGCGCTGTCCAAGGCCGCCGACCAGGGGTTCACGTTCTACACGCACCCCGAAGTCGAGTTCTACCTGTTCGACGCCCCCGCGGACCCGACGCAGCCGCTGGTGCCCGTCGACCAGGGCGGCTACTTCGACCACGTGCCGCGCGGCACGGCCCACGACTTCCGGCGTGCGGCCATCACGATGCTCGAGTCCATGGGCATCTCGGTGGAGTTCTCGCACCACGAGGCCGGCCCGGGGCAGAACGAGATCGACCTGCGGTACGCCGACGCGCTGACCACCGCGGACAACATCATGACGTTCCGCACCGTGGTCAAGGAGGTCGCCCTCGAGCAGGGCGTCTTCGCCTCCTTCATGCCGAAGCCCCTGGCCGACCAGCCCGGGTCCGGCATGCACACGCACCTGTCCCTCTTCCAGGGCGACCGCAACGCGTTCCACGAGGCCGGCGGCCACCTGGAGCTCTCCAAGACGGCGCGCTCGTTCATCGCCGGACTGCTGCGGCACGCCCCCGAGATCACCGCCGTGACCAACCAGTTCGTGAACTCCTACAAGCGGCTGTGGGGCGGCGCCGAGGCGCCGAGCTACGTCTGCTGGGGCCACAACAACCGGTCGGCCCTGGTGCGCGTGCCCATGTACAAGCCGGGCAAGGGCAACTCGAGCCGCATCGAGTACCGCGCGATCGACTCGGCGACCAACCCGTACCTTGCGTTCGCGCTGCTGCTCACTGCCGGCCTCAAGGGCGTCGAGGAGGGCTACGAGCTCCCCGAGGGCGCCGAGGACGACGTGTGGGAGCTCACCGACGCCGAGCGTCGCGCGCTCGGCATCGAGCCGCTGCCCACCTCGCTCGACGCGGCCATCTCGATCATGGAGCGCTCGGAGCTGGTCGCGGAGACCCTGGGCGAGCACGTCTTCGACTACTTCCTGCGCAACAAGCGCCAGGAGTGGGAGGCCTACCGCTCGCAGGTGACGCCGTACGAGCTGCGGCGGTTCCTCCCGGTCCTGTGACGGTCCCGGGAGGCCCCGACGCCCGCGAGCGCGCGGGACGCGGGACGTCGCTGGCCGGACGGCTCACACGGGTCGGCGTGGCCGATGCTGCGCGTGCGGAGCGGCTCCTGGCCGACGCCGCCCTGCTGCGCGTCGTCGACGAACCCGCCGAGCTGCTCATCGCGCCGCTGGCGGACGTCGCCGACCCGGACCAGGCGCTGCTCGCCCTCGCCAAGCTCGCGGGGGCCGTCGGCACTGACGCGGAGCTCGGGGAGATCCTGCGCGGGGTCCTCGCGGAGGACGGCCCGGCGAGGGCCCGGCTGCTGGCGGTCGTCGGCGCGTCCGTGGCGCTGGGCGACACCCTGGTGGCCCACCCGGAGAACCTGCGCGTGATCGTCGACGAGACGCCGGGCACCGGTGTGCCGGTCGCGGCGGTGCGCGCCGAGCTGCTCGCCGCGGTGGGGGCCGACGCCGACGCCGACGTCCCCGTGGCGACGGTCGTCGGGGCGCCCGGCACCGACGCCATGCGGCTGGCGTACCGCACCCGGCTGCTGCGGATCGCGGCCACGGACCTCACCAGCGCGGACCCGCTGAGCCGCCTGCCGGGCGTCGCGGCGGCCCTGGCGGACCTCGCGGGAGCGGCCCTCGAGGCGGCGCTCGCCCTGGCCCGCGCCGACCTCGACGACCACGGGCTGGGCGTGCGCCTCGCGGTCATCGGCATGGGCAAGGGCGGCGGCCGGGAGCTCAACTACGTGAGCGACGTCGACGTCATCTACGTCGCCGAACCCGTGGACGGCGTCGACGAGGCCGAGGCGCTCGCCGCGGCCTCGCGGCTCGCGGCCGGTCTGGCCCGCGCGTGCTCGACCCCGTCGGCCGAGCCCGCCCTGTGGCCCGTCGACGCGGCGCTGCGCCCCGAGGGCAAGGACGGGCCCCTGGTGCGGACGCTCGCCAGCCACAAGGCGTACTACGAGCGCTGGGCCAAGACGTGGGAGTTCCAGGCGCTGCTCAAGGCGCGTCCGCTGGCCGGTGACCAGGCCCTCGGGCTCGAGTACGTCGAGATGACGCAGCCCTTCGTCTGGAGCGCGGTGACGCGCGAGCACTTCGTCGAGGACTCCCAGGCGATGCGTCGGCGCGTCGAGGGGCACGTGCCGGCCGCCGAGGCGGACCGGCAGCTCAAGCTCGGCGTCGGCGGGCTGCGGGACGTCGAGTTCACCGTGCAGCTGCTGCAGCTGGTGCACGGGCGTGCCGACGAGTCGATCCGGAGCCCCAGCACGCTGACCGCGCTCGCGGCCCTCGCCGCCGGTGGCTACGTCGGGCGCTCGCACGCCGCGCAGCTGGCCGTCTGCTACCGCCTGCTGCGCGTGCTCGAGCACCGCATCCAGCTGTACCGGCTCCGGCGCACGCACCTCATGCCGACCTCGGAGCCGGACCTGCGGCGGCTCGCCCGCTCGATCGGCATGCGGGCGGAGGGGGCGGCGGGCCTGGACGAGCGGTGGCGGACGGCGCGCCGCGAGGTCCGCGGCCTGCACGAGGAGCTGTTCTACCGGCCGCTGCTGCCCGCGACGGCCCAGCTGTCGACCGAAGAGGCCAGCCTCGCGCCGGACGCGGCCAAGGCGCGGCTGGCCGCCATCGGCTACACGGACCCCGCGGGCGCCATGCGGCACATCGCCGCGCTCACCGAGGGCGTCTCGCGCCGCGCGTCGATCCAGCGCCAGCTGCTGCCGGTGATGCTCGGCTGGTTCGCGGACGGGGCCGACCCCGACGGCGGCCTGCTCGCGTTCCGCCGGCTCTCCGACGAGCTCGGCACCACCCACTGGTACCTCAAGCTGCTGCGCGACTCCGGGACGGCCGCCCGCCGCCTGGCGCGCGTGCTGTCGACGTCCCGGTACGTCGCCGACGCGCTGACCCGGTCGCCCGAGTCCGTCACCTGGCTCGCCGACGACGCGGACCTGGTGCCGCGGACCTACCAGCGGCTCACCGCCGAGGCCGACGCGATCCTCACGCGATCCGACGAGCCGGTGCCGGCGATCACCGCGCTGCGCGGGCTGCGCCGGCGCGAGCTGGCCCGCACGGCCGCGGCCGACGTGCTCGGCGTGGTCACCGGCGAGCGGGCGTCGCGGAGCCTGAGCGCCGCCGCGGACGTCGTGCTCGTGGGCGCCCTGCGCGTCGCCGAGTGGGAGGTGCGCGTCGAGCGAGGGCTCGAGGAGAACCCGACGCGCCTGCTCGTCGTGGCGATGGGTCGGTGGGGCGGCGGGGAGATGGGCTACTCGTCCGACGCCGACGTGCTCTTCGTGCACGACCCGGTCGAGGGCGCGGACCCCGTCGCCGCGCAGGAGTTCGCCCTCCACGTCACGACGAAGCTCCGCTCGCTGCTCGGGACCGTCGGCCCGGAGCCGACCCTCGACGTCGACGCAGACCTGCGGCCCGAGGGGCGCAACGGGCCGCTGGTGCGCTCGTTCGACTCGTACGCGGAGTACTACGGGCGCTGGTCCTCCACGTGGGAGAGCCAGGCCCTGCTCCGGGCCCGGCCCGTCGCCGGCGACGACGAGCTGGGGGAGCGCTTCGTCCGGCTCGTCGACCCGCTGCGCTATCCGGCCGGTGGCATCGACGCGGCCGCCGAGCGCGAGGTCCGCCGGATCAAGGCGCGCGTCGAGTCCGAGCGGCTGCCGCGCGGCGTCGAGCCCGCCCGGCACCTCAAGCTCGGGCGCGGCGGCATCGCCGACGTGGAGTGGACCGCGCAGCTGCTGCAGCTCCAGCACGCCGACGCCGTCCCTGAGCTGCGCACGACGGCGACGCTGGGGGCGCTCGAGGCCGCTGCGGAGGCCGGGCTGCTGGACGCCGACGACGCCCGGGTGCTGACCGAGGCGTGGCTGCTGGCCAGCCGCCTGCGCGACGCGAACGTGCTCTGGAGCGGGCGCGGCGGCGCGCACGCCGACGTGCTGCCGCACGACCGGCAGGCGCTGGCGGGCCTTGCGCGCGTCGTCGGGTACCCGGCCGGGTCCGGCGGCGAGCTGGAGCAGGACTACCTGCGCACGGCGCGGCGAGCACGCACCGTGGTCGAGCGCGTCTTCTACGGCTGAGCCGTCGGCTCGCCCTCGGGCGACCTGCCGGACGTCGGCTATCGCGCTCTGAGCAGGGGAACTGCCATGCTCAGCACGTCGTGTACATGTCGGACATATCGGGGGATCTAGTGGTCGAGAACAATCCGTCGCCCCGCAAGCCACGGCGACCCGCCGCCACGTCCCCGGGGACGGAGCCGGAGCCGGCCGTCGTCGACGACGCGCCGCAGACCCCGGACACGGAGTCACCGGCCGTGACGCCGGACGCCGGCACGCCCGACGAGACGGCGCCGGACGCGGGCGCGCCGGACGAGGTGGCACCCGACACCGAGACGCCGGGAGCCTCCGAGAACGACACCCTGCCGCTCGACACCTCGGGCGTCGCCTCGCCGCAGCACGACACGCAGGAGATCCCGACGCACATCGACGTCGAGGTACCCGCGTCGTCGCCGACTGAGGACCGGGCCGTGCTGCTCGCGCGCCTCCAGCTGCTGGAGACGGAGAACGCGCGGCTTCGCGCGTCGACCGCCGCAGCCCCGGTCGCGGTGCAGCCTCCGCGTCGGCGCCGCAAGGTGGGCCGCTCCACCGCGGCGGTGGTGCTGATCCTGATCGGTGCGCTGCTGGCGCCGGTCGCGGTGGTGGGGTCGTGGGCACGCGGGCTCATGGTGGACACCGACCGGTACGTGGACACGGTCGCGCCGATCGCCTCGGACCCGCTGGTGCAGTCCGCGGTCAGCAACCGGGTCACCCTGGCGATCGTGGACGCGCTCAACGTCCAGGAGCTGACCACCCAGGCCACCGACGCGGTCGCCGGGCTGGACCTGCCGCCGATCGTCTCCGGCGCGGTGCAGTCCCTGCAGCAGCCGCTGCAGGACGCGATCACGAACTTCGTCCACAAGAACGTGACCAAGATCGTCAGCTCGGACGCGTTCGAGAACACGTGGCAAGAGGCCAACCGGGCCGCGCACGAGCAGATCGTCGCCACGCTGCGGGGTGACCCGGACGCGCTGGCGAAGATCAGCGACAGCGGTCAGCTCACCCTCGACCTGACACCGGTCATCGATCAGGTCAAGACCTCGCTGGAGCAGGCCGGGTTCACCCTGGTCAGCCGCATCCCCGACATCAAGGTGACGTTCCCCATCGCGTCCAGCGCCGACCTGGTCAGGCTGCAGAACGCCTACCGGCTGATCGACGTGCTCGGGGGCCTGCTGCCCTACCTGTCGCTGGGGCTGCTGGCCGCCGGTGTGCTCGCCGCGCAGCGCCGCTCCCGGGCGCTGGTGATCGCGGGGCTGTCGCTCGCCGGCGCGATGGTGCTGCTCGGCGCGGCGCTGCTGATCGGCAGGTCGCTGTACGCCAACTCCCTGCCGCCCACCGTGCAACGCGTGGACACCGCGGTGGCCATCTACGACCAGGTGATCTCCCTGCTGCGCATCGAGCTGCGCGTCGGCCTGGTGCTCGGGCTGCTGATCGCGATCATCGCGTTCGCCGCCGGCGGCACCACCGCCGCCCGCCAGCTGCGCGCCTCCTCCGGACAGGCCAGCGCGTGGCTGCGCAACACGGGGGACCGGCACGGCATCAGCACCGGCCCGGTCGGCGTCTGGCTGGACCAGCAGCGCACCCTCATCCGGGTCGTCGTGATCGCCCTGGCCGCCTTGGCCCTGGTCCTGGCCGACCGCCTCACCCCCGCCTACGTGATCACCGTGTTCGTCATCGCCCTGCTCGTCCTGGGCCTGGCGACCCTCGCCGCACGACCTCGACCACGGGAGGCGGCCGCCGTCGACGAGGGGGTCGTCGTCTAGCGCCTGCTGCACGCCGAGCCGGAGCCGGCGTCCTGGGCGAGGAGCCGTGCCGCACGCTCGCGGCCGAGGTTCCAGTCCGCCAGTCCGCTGGCGGGCGTGACGTCGGCGGCCGCGAGCAGGCAGGACCGCAGGAACGGCTCGTGCTCGATCTGCGCGAAGGCCGGGACGGCGTCGGCGGAGAGCCCGGCCAGGTAGCCGACGTCGAGGTCCACCGCGAGGTCGGCCGTGGTGTTGTTCCGGACGATCTGGGCGTCGGGGTTGACCAGGGCGAGCGCGAGCATCGCGACCGCGGCCACCTGGAGCACCGCGCGCGGCAGCCATCGTCCGCTCCAGCGGATCCCCGCGACCAGAAGGAGGACGAGCACGGCGGCGAGCGCGACCTCGACCACGGTGACGAACATCCGTAGGCGCGTGAGCCCGAACGCGTCGACGTACAGGTCCATGCGCCGCAGCGCGGAGGCGACGACGCCCAGCGTGCCGATGCAGAGCACACCGAGCGCGACGCGCGTCACCAGCCGGTCGGTCGTGGTCTCGCGGGGTGCCCGGCGGGCGGCGACGGCCACGACCACGAGGGTCAGGGCGGTGACGGCGAGCAGCTGCCAGAACCCCTGCCGCGCGTACTCGGCGTAGGTCAGCCCGACCGACTCCAGGACGTGCCGGTGCCCGCCCAGCAGCGCACCGACCTGCACCAGCACGAACAGCAGCACCAGCGCGTCGAGCGCGACGACCGGCAGCAGCCACTCGCCGCGCCGCGCGGGCCTCGCCGGTGCGAGTCGCACCTCGGACCAGCTGGGCGGCGCGAGGGCGAGGTGCGCGAGGCTGGCCGCGACGAGGGCGACCAGCGCGCCGACGACGACCTGGCCCGGGATCAGGTCGGCCCGGGCGTGCGGCAGCAGGCTGGCGAAGACCCGGTCGGCGCTGGCGAACAGGAGCCCGAAGACCAGCAGCAGCCCCACGGTGATCGCCACGCTGCGCACGGCGACCAGCAGCTGGCCGCGGCGCGAGCCGAGCCGCGTCTCGAGACCCTTGGCCACCCAGGGCAGCGCTCGCACGGCGCCGGCCGCCCAGCTCAGCGGCGCGAGCAGCGTGGCGGGCGCCGACCTCGACGACGTGATGCCGGCGACGCCCGCCCACGCCGCGGCCAGCGCGCACAGGACGACCACCCACCCCGCGTCCCGGACGGCGACCACGGCGAGGAGCGCGATCGACAGCGCCGCCGTCAGCAGGTCGTCCACCGAGCGGCGCCGGATCAGGTCGGGAGCGGCCGCCACCCACACGGCGAGGCCGACGAGTGCGACCCCCAGGCCGGGTCGGTGCCCCACGAGCAGCGCGCCGCCGAGCACCCCGACCGCGGCGCAGATCACGAGCGTCCGGGTGGCGACGGGTCGTCGGCGCTCCGCCCAGAACGGCACCAGCACCCGTGCGAGCCGACCCGGCTCGCGCGGGACGGGAACAGCGCGCCCCGCCGCCCAGGAGGGCGGCGGGGCGGGCAGGGCAGGCGTGGGCGGGGGCGTCGGAGCACCGGAGTCGGTCATGAGCGACACGCTAGGCACGGGCGTCCGTGCACGTCAGAGACTTGCGCGGGGGTCCGGTGCACGTTGTGTGCAGTGGTTTCGGGTCCCTCCACAACTGGTGCCCAGCCCGCACACAGGGGGTCATCGGCGCAGGGTGTGGGCAGAGCGGCCGCCTCTGCTGCTCGGCCGCTCTGGAAGGCTGGGGGCATGAGCAGCTGGCGCACCCGGTCCTCGACGACCGTCTACGAGAACCCGTGGATCCGCGTGCGTGAGGACGAGGTCGACCGCCCCGACGGCGCCACGGGGATCTACGGCGTGGTCGAGCTCCGGAACCCCGCGGTGTTCGTCGTGCCGCTCACCGACGACGACGAGGTGGTCCTGGTGGAGGTGGCGCGGTACGCCACGGGCACGGTGTCGCTCGAGGTGCCGGCCGGTGGCTCCGACGGCGAGGAGCCGTTGCTCGCGGCCCGCCGCGAGCTGGCTGAGGAGACCGGGCTCGAGGCGGACAGCTGGGAGGCCGTCGGCTCGATGTTCGCGCTCAACGGCGTGTGCCATGCGCCGGAGCACGTGTTCCTCGCCCGTGGCCTGCGAGCCTCCGGCCGACCGGTCGGGCAGGCGGAGGAGGGGATCACGAGCGTCCGGCGCGTGCCGTGGCCGCAGGTCCTGCAGCTGGTCGCGGACGGAACGATCACCGACGGCGAGAGCGTGGCGGCCCTGATGTACGCGGCGATCGCGCTGGGCCGGGTGTCGTGACGCCGCCGCGCTCCGACGGCCGGGTCGGGGAGTCTCGACGATGATGGGAGCATGACCGACGGGCCGACCATGCGAGGACGACTCCTGGTCGCCGCGCCCGCGCTGCGGGAGCCGACGTTCCACCGGACGGTCATCCTCCTGCTCGACCACGGCCCCAACGGTGCGCTCGGGGTGGTGCTCAACCGGCCGTCGACGGTCGAGGTCGGCGTGGTGCTGCCCGACTGGCACGAGCACGTCACCGAGCCGCCGGTGCTGTTCCTCGGCGGCCCCGTCGGGCAGGACACGGCCATGGGGATCGCGGTCCTGGCGGCCGGTGCGAGCGGGTCGCCGGACGTCGACGCCATGATCGGACCGTTCGGCCTCGTCGACCTCGACGCCGTGCCCGAGACGGTCGAGGCCCGTGTCCGCGGTGTCCGCGTGTTCGCGGGGTACGCCGGCTGGTCGCCGGACCAGCTCGAGCGGGAGCTGGAGGAGCGGTCGTGGTTCGTCGTCGACGCCCTCCCCGACGACCTCCTGACGCGCGAGCCCGGCGGGATGTGGCGGCGAGTGCTGCGACGTCAGGGCGGCGACCTGGCGATCGTGTCGACGTTCGCCGAGGACGCGTCGCTCAACTGAGCTCAGCACGCGCCAGCACCGGCACCTGACCGCCCGGCTACGTGCATCCTGCCTCGTCAGGCCCTGTTTCCGGGGTGCCCACGGGCGTACATTGCGAAGGTCGGAGCGTCCTGTGCGGCGCGGGCGGAGAGCGAGCGACGTGAGCGCGACCGGGAGCCTGCCACTGCTGTCCGACGAGCTGCTGCGGCTGCGCGAGCTGATCACCGGCGCCGACAGCGTCGAGCTCAAGCTGACGGTGCCCGAGCTCGCCCACCGGTCGACGACGGCGACGCTCGGCCTCGACCCGCTGGACGCCCAGATCCGCCACGTGTACTTCTTCGACACCCCCGACCTCCGGCTCAGCCGGGCCGGCGTCGTCGTGCGGGCGCGGCGGATCCAGGCACGGGGGAACGACTCGGTGGTGAAGCTGCGGCCCGTGGTGCCCTCCGAGCTCCCGAGCGAGATCCGCCGCTCGCCGAACTTCACCGTCGAGGTGGACGTCGTGCCCGGCAGCTACGTGTGCAGCGCGTCGCTGAAGGGCAAGCTCCCCGCCACCGCGGTCCGCGCCTCGGTGTCCGGCGAGCAGCGGCTGCGCAAGCTGTTCTCGAAGGAGCAGCGGGCGTTCTTCGCCGAGCATGCCCCGGACGGTTTGAAGATCGACGATCTCTCGATTCTCGGCCCCATCTTCGTGCTCAAGCTGAAGGTCGTGCCGGAGACGTTCGGTCGCGCCCTCGTCGCCGAGATGTGGCTCTACCCGGACGGCTCCCGCATCCTCGAGCTGTCCACCAAGTGCCAGCCTTCCGACGTCCTCACGGTGACCGCCGAGCTGCGGCGGTTCCTCGCCGACAAGGGTGTCGACCTCACCGGGGAGCAACAGACCAAGACCAAGACGGCCCTCGAGTTCTTCTCGGCGGAGCTGCAGGCGAAGCCGGCATGAGCCTCGTCACCGGGATCGAGAGGCACGCAGTGCGACGTCGTCCGCCCGGCAGCCATCGGGGGCTGCGATGACCGTGGGCAGCACGGGCATCGTGCCCCGGTGGGAGTGGCGCACCTTCGGTGTCGAGCTCGGGCCTGCGGAGGAGTACCTGGCCGGCCGGGCGCCCACGGGGACGAAGGAGAGCGACGAGCTGTATCTCCTGTCCGTGGACGGCGACACGGTCAAGGTGCGTGACGGGCTCATGGACATCAAGCTCCTCCGGGAGCTGGGCACCAGTGGGCTCGAACGGTGGGAGCCCGTCCTCAAGACCCCGTTCCCGCTCGGCCACGGCGACATCGAGGCCGTCTTCGCCGCCCTGCGCCTGCCCGTTCCCCACCTGGAGCGGGAGACGTACAGCCTCGAGGAGCTCCTCCGGGACGTGGTCGAACCGCACCCCGGCGTGCGCGCGGTGCCCGTTCGCAAGCGGCGCGTGCGCCACATGATCGAGGGCTGCATCGGCGAGCTGTCCGAGGTCGAGGTGGGCGACTGGGTGACCAGGACGATCGCCATCGAGTCGGAGGATCTCGCCGCCGTCGTGGCCGCAGTCCGCGCGGTGGGACTGGGCAACCGGATCAACACGAGCTACCCGCGTGGCCTGGGAGCCCTCTTCGACGGCCAGCCGCCCCGGTACGCGACCATCGACGTGGGCACGAACTCCGTGAAGTTCCACATCGGCCAGCCGGTCCAGGACGGCGGCTGGGAGACGCTGGTCGACCGCGCCGAGGTGACCCAGCTGGGAGCCGGGCTCGCGGACTCCGGCAGGATCTCGCCCGCGGCGCTCGACCGGACGGCGCAGGCCATCCGCGGGATGGTCGTGGAGGCGCGCAGCCACCTGGTCAGGGAGATCGCCGCCGTCGGCACGGCCGGCCTGCGCATGGCCGACAACCGGGCCGACGTCCTGGAGGTCATCGAGGGCGCGACGGGTGTCGCCGTGGAGGTCGTCTCCGGCGAGGAGGAGAGCCGCCTGGCCTACGTCGCGGCCCTTGCCGGCCTCGGCGTCTCGGACGGCTCGATCGTCGTCTTCGACACCGGCGGCGGCAGCTCTCAGTTCACGTTCGGCCAGGGCGCCTCGGTCGACGAGCGGTTCAGCGTGGACGTCGGAGCCGCCCGGTACACGGAGCGCTTCGGCCTCGACGGCGAGGTCTCCCGCGAGACGCTCGACGCAGCGCTGGCCGCGATCGCCGCCGACCTGGACCGGCTCGACGACCGTCCGTCGCCGGAGGTCCTCGTGGGCATGGGCGGGGGCATTACGAACCTCACCGCCGTCAGGCTGGGCCTGGAGCGCTACGACCCGGACGCCGTCCAGGGAGCCGTCCTCGAGCGCGACGAGGTCGACCGCCAGATCGAGATGTACCGCACGCGGGACGCCGAGGCACGCCGCTCCATCGTGGGCCTCCAGCCGAAGCGCGCCGAGGTGATCCTCGCCGGCGCCTGCATCGTGCGCACGGTCCTCGACAAGCTGGGGATGGATCGGCTGACGGTCAGCGACCGCGGCCTGCGGCACGGCCTCATCGACGAACGATTCGGCCGCGGCGAGGAGGAGGCACGCAGTCGGACGACGTGAGACACCCCCGCCGCCACGAGGGCGACGGGGGTGTCGGGGACTACGGGTCAGACGCTCACGGGAGCAGCCGCGAACGATCAGACGTCGTAGTACAGCTCGAACTCGTGCGGGTGCGGGCGCAGACGGATCGGGTCGACCTCGGCGTTGCGCTTGTAGTCGATCCACGTCGCGATCAGGTCGGGCGTGAAGACGTTGCCCGCCGTGAGGAAGTCGTGGTCCGCCTCCAGGCTGTTGAGCACCTCGCCCAGCGAGCCGGGGACCTGCTGGATGAGGGCGTGCTCCTCGGGGGGCAGCTCGTACAGGTCCTTGTCCACCGGGTCCGGCGGCTCGATCCGGTTCTGGATGCCGTCGATGCCGGCCATGAGCATGGCCGCGAACGCGAGGTACGGGTTCGACGACGGGTCCGGCACGCGGAACTCGATGCGCTTGGCCTTCGGGTTGGAACCGGTGACCGGGATGCGGATGCACGCGGAGCGGTTGCGGGCCGAGTAGACCAGGTTGACCGGGGCCTCGAAGCCGGGGACCAGGCGGTGGTAGGAGTTCACCGTCGGGTTGGTGAACGCCAGCAGCGAGGGCGCGTGCTTGAGCAGGCCGCCGATGTACCAGCGCGCGAGGTCGGACAGGCCGCCGTAGCCCTTCTCGTCGAAGAACAGCGGCTCGCCGTCCTTCCAGAGGGACTGGTGGACGTGCATGCCGGAGCCGTTGTCGCCGAAGAGCGGCTTCGGCATGAAGGTGGCCGTCTTGCCGTTCTGGTGCGCCACGTTCTTCACGACGTACTTGAAGAGCATGACCTTGTCGCCGGAGATGGCGAGCTTGTCGAAGCGGTAGTTGATCTCCTGCTGGCCGGCCGTGCCGACCTCGTGGTGGGCGCGCTCGACACCGAGGCCGAGGGCGTCCAGCTGCAGGCTGATCTGGTCGCGGATGTCCGAGAAGCCGTCGACCGGCGGGACGGGGAAGTAGCCGCCCTTGTAGGGGATCTTGTGGCCGAGGTTGCCACCCTCCTCCTCGCGGCCCGAGTTCCAGGCCGCCTCGAAGGAGTCGATCTTGTAGAACGACTCGTTCTGCTTCGTGTGGAAGCGGACGTCGTCGAAGATGTAGAACTCGGCCTCGGGGGCGAAGAACGCCGTGTCTGCGATGCCGGTCGACTTCAGGTACGCCTCGGCCTTCGCGGCGACCTGACGCGGGTCGCGGCTGTAGGGCTCGTCGGTGTACGGGTCCACGATGTGGAAGTTGATGTTCAGCGTCTTCTCGACCCGGAAGGGGTCGATGTACGCGGTGCTGATGTCCGGGATCAGCTTCATGTCCGACTCGTGGATCGCCTGGAAGCCACGGATCGAGGATCCGTCGAACATCTGGCCGTCCGTGAAGAAGTCCAGCTCCAGCGAGTAGGCCGGGACGTTGAAGTGCTGCATCGTGCCGGGCAGGTCACAGAACCGGACGTCGACGAACTTCACGTCCTCGCTCTTGATGAACGCCAGGACTTCCTCTGGCTTGCTGAACATCCGCTGCTCCTCGGTCGATGGTACCCGTCGGGTCGGGCAAGGCGAGGCTACGAGCGCGGCGTTTCTCTGTCGTGTACCAAGTGTTTCGACAGCGTTACGAGCCCGTCCCTCGTGTAACGAATGTTGACCCTATGCCCGACGGCAAGGGGCGGTCGTCGGTGTCTCACCCCGTCGCCTACCCTGCTCGGGTGGCAGATCGTCGTGACCTGAGCTCGTGGCTGGGCGGTACCCCCGAGGACCCCGACGGGCCGGGGGGCTCGGTCCCGCGTGGCGTGCGCCTCGGCTTGCCCGGCTCCGGCACGGGCGCGCTCGCGCCGCTGGGGCGTCGCGCGGTGGCCCTGGTCATCGACTGGATGGCCTGCCTGCTGATCTCCGGGGCGTTCTTCGCGGTCGACCCGACCGCGTTCGTCCTGTCCCGCGGCAACCCGCTGGCCACCCTCGGCATCTTCGCGCTGGAGAACGTGCTGCTGGTCGGCTCGATCGGCCACACGGTCGGCCACCGGCTGCTGGGTCTGCGCGTGCGCCGCGTGTTCCCCGACCGCCCCACCGAGCGCACCGATCCGGTGTGGGCGACGGCCGCCCCGGGCTTCCTCAGCGCGCTCGTGCGCACGGTGCTGCTCTGCCTGGTCGTCCCGGCCGCCGTGTGGGACAGCGACGGACGCGGCCTGCACGACCGCGTCGCGGGGACGGCCATCGTCCGCCGCTGACGCCGGTCGCGCACTGCTGGCTCAGCGGCCGCGCATGCCCTTGCGGTCGGGGCGGGCGCGCATCGGGTCGACGCCCTTGGGCACCGGGAGCTTGATGCCACCGAGGGCGGTGAGGCGCTTGCTGACCTCGGCGACCTCCTGCTTGGACAGCTTCGGGCGGAGCTTCTGGACGGCGCGCGGCAGCTTGCGCAGCGTGACCTGGCCGTCGCCGTCGCCCACCTGGATGAGCGTGATCGGCGCGCCGGAGATGACGCGCGCGGTGCGCTTGCGCTCCGACTCCAGCAGCTTGCCGATGCGCGACGCGGGGCCCTCGCCGACGAGGACGACACCGGGGCGCCCGACGCCGCGGAACACCATGTCCTGCGTGCGGGGGTCGACCGCGACGGGCTCCTGCGCGAACGTCCACCCGCGGCGGATGGTGCCCAGGGCGGCGAAGGCGGCGCCCGGCTGGCCCTCGATCTGCGTGTAGGCGGCCGTCTCGGCGCGCCGGGCGAGGATGAACATGGCCCCGAGCGCCGCGAACGGGATGCTCAGCAGCAGGACGTACAGCCAGTGGCCGATCAGCAGGCCGATGATGAGCCCGAGCGCGATGATGCCGACGAACACCGCCAGCACGATCCACGTGACCGCGGGGTCGTTCTTGCGGGTCATCTGGTACGCCTGCCACACCTGGTGGTACCAGCGGGTCTTCTTGCCGGTGGGTGCAGCGGCGGGGGAGTTGTCACGGGCCATGGGCCCGAAGTCTACCGACCCTGCAGGGCCGTTCCGACGCCGTGGGGCGCGTCAGCGGGCGAGCAGGCTCGCCGCCTCCTGGCGGGACGTCGTCGGCTCGGCGAAGTGGGCCAGCGCCTCGGGGATCGGGCGGCCGTAGCGGCGCATGGCCTGGCCCCAGAGGCGGCCCGCGCGGTACGACGACCGGACCAGCGGGCCGGACATCACGCCGAGGAACCCCAGGCGCTCGGCCTCGGCGGACAGCTCGACGAACTCCTCGGGGCGCACCCACCGCGAGACGGGGTGGTGCCGCACCGACGGGCGCAGGTACTGCGTGATCGTGATCAGGTCGCAGCCGGCCTCGCGCAGCTCGGCGAGGGCCTCGACGACCTCCTCGGTGGTCTCGCCCATGCCGAGGATGAGGTTGGACTTGGTGACCAGCCCGGCCTCGCGCGCTGCGGTGAGCACCGACAGCGAGCGGTCGTAGCGGAAGCCGGGGCGGATCTGCTTGAAGATGCGGGGGACCGTCTCGAGGTTGTGCGCGAGCACCTCGGGTCGCGACGAGAAGACCTCGGCCAGCAGCTCGGGGGTCGCGTTGAAGTCGGGGATGAGCAGCTCGACGCCGGTCCCGGGGTTCACCGCGTGGATCTGGCGGACCGTCTCGGCGTAGAGCCAGGCGCCGCCGTCGGGCAGGTCGTCGCGGGCCACGCCGGTCACGGTCGAGTACTTCAGGCCCATGGCCTGGACGGACGCGGCCACCCGGCGGGGCTCGTCGGCGTCGAAGGCGGCCGGCTTGCCGGTGTCGATCTGGCAGAAGTCGCAGCGCCGCGTGCACTGGTCGCCGCCGATGAGGAACGTCGCCTCGCGGTCTTCCCAGCACTCGAAGATGTTGGGGCAGCCGGCTTCCTCGCACACCGTGTTGAGGCCCTCGCGCTTCACCAGGCCCTTGAGCTCGGTGTACTCGGGGCCCATCGTCGCGCGCGTGCGGATCCACTCCGGCTTGCGCTCGATCGGGGTCTCGGCGTTGCGCGCCTCGATGCGGAGCATGCGTCGGCCATCGGCTGCGATCGTCACGCCGGTCAGACTAACCCGCCGCTGCCGCGTCGGCTGCGGGGGAGGTGCGCGTCACACCGTGGCGACGGCCGGTCGGACCTCGATGATCGGGACGAGGGTCTCGACGAGGTGCGCGCGCACCAGGGGAGTGACCTCGGCGATGGTCACGCGTCGGCCCGTCTCGACCGACAGCGACGTCACGTCGGCGTCGGTGATGCCGCACGGCACGATGCGGTCGAAGGCGGCCAGGTCCGGCTCGCAGTTGAGCGCGAACCCGTGCATGGTGACGCCGCGGGAGACCCGCACGCCGATCGCGGCGACCTTGCGCTCGCGACGACGGTCGTCGGCCGCGAACCAGACCCCGCTGCGCCCCTCGACCCGGATCGCGGTGAGGCCGAGGTCGGCGCACGTACGGATCAGCGCCTCCTCGAGCGCCCGCACGTAGCGCACGACGTCGATGGGCGTCGCCAGCTTGACGATCGGGTAGCCCACCAGCTGTCCCGGTCCGTGCCACGTGATGCGACCCCCGCGGTCGACGTCGACCACCGGGGTGCCGTCGACGGGCCGGTCCCAGGACGCCGTCCGGCGGCCCGCGGTGTACACGTCCTCGTGCTCGCACAGGAGCACGACGTCTTCGTGGGTGCCGTCGGCGACGGCGGCGAGGACCTCGCGCTGCAGCTGCCACGTGGGCTCGTAGGGGAGCAGACGCGTGCCGAGGTCGAGCTCGTCGAACCGCATGCCCGTCAGGCTAACCCGCGTCCGCGGCGGGACGGGCCACGAGGGCGAGGAGCCCGCGCAGCTGCTCCGTCTGCTCGTCGGTCAGCCCCCGCGTGACCAGCTCCTCGGCGAACTCGCGGTCCGACGCCACGGCGAGGGCGCCTCGGCCGGCGTCGGTGATCGCGATGACGTGGCGACGGCGGTCGGCCTCGTGCGGCGTGCGCGTGATGTAGCCGGTGCGCTCCATCCGGGACAGGACGCGGCTCATGGTCTGCTCCGTCACGCCGCAGGCGGCGGCGAGCTCGCGCTGGGACATCGACGAGCGCACCAGGTGGACCAGCACCGGCAGGCTGGCGTGGTTGAGGTCCCAGGCGGCCAGGTGCGCGTTCCAGTCCCGCTCGACGCGTCGGGACGCCGCGGACAGGAGCCGTCCGACGGGCCAGTGCGCGGGGTCGGGCGAAGCCGGGTCGAGCGTCTCCGCCGGCTCGTCCTCGTGCTCCATGATCCCGCCTCCATTTGCTCTTCGGAGGATCGTCGCCAATGATACTCAGCATGCTGAGTAATCGCCGCTCGACGATCGTCCGCGCCGTGCTCGTCGGCGTCGCCCTGGTGGTCTGGCTGGGCATCGGGTCGGTGGGCGGGATGGCTCAGGGCAAGCTGTCCCAGGTCCAGACCAACGACGCCTCGGCATTCCTGCCCTCGTCGGCCGAGTCCACCCAGGCCGCAGAGGAGAGCAAGGGCTTCGTCGACACGGAGACCCTACCGGCGCTCGTCGTGCTGGAGCCGGAGGACGGCGGCGACGTCACCCCGGAGCAGCTGGCGGCGGTCCAGCAGTGGGCGGAGGGGGTGCCCGACCAGGCGCTGCCGGCGGGGAACGAGGGCACCTGGTCCGACTACCTCGTCGGAGAACCGGCCGTGGTCCCGTCCGAGGACGGGCAGGCGCTGCTGGTCGCGTTCTCGCTGGACGCTGCGAAGGCGGACCAGCTGCTGGCCGACGACGAGGGCGTGACCGACTCGTTCGTGCTCGCGCTGCGGGAGTCCCTGGAGGAGGACCTCGGTGCGACGGCGACGTCCGCCGGCGAGCTGGGCCTGCACGCCTGGGTCACCGGACCGGCGGGGTTCGTCGCCGACCTGGTCACGGCCTTCGGCGGCATCGACGGCGTGCTCCTGCTGGTCGCGCTCGGTGCGGTCCTGCTGATCCTCGCGATCGTCTACCGCTCGCCGTTCCTGCCGTTCGTGGTCATCTTCACGGCGGTGTTCGCCCTGTGCCTGGCCGGCCTGGTGGTCTATCACCTCGCCAAGAACGGCACGATCGTCCTCAACGGCCAGTCCCAGGGGATCCTCTCGATCCTCGTGGTCGGCGCATCGGTCGACTACGCCCTGCTGCTGGTCGCGCGGTACCGGGAGGAGCTCCACCACGTCGAGCACCCCGCCGCCGCCATGCGCCGCGCGCTGCGGGCGTGCGTCGAGCCCATCGCCGCCAGCGCGGGCACGGTCATCGCCGGCGTCCTGTGCCTGCTGCTGTCCGACCTCGGCTCCAACCGCAGCCTCGGGCCCGTCGCGGCCATCGGCATCGCGTCGGCGCTGCTCGGCGCCCTCACGCTCCTGCCGGCCCTGCTCCTCGTCTTCGGCAAGCACTCGCGCGTCCTGTTCTGGCCGCGCGCGCCGCGGCCCGACGCGGTCGACGCCGCCGTCGTGGACCCGGCGCAGGGCACCGGGGTCTGGGCGCGGCTCGCGCGGTTCGTCGGCCGGAGGGACCGCGCGGTGTGGATCCTCACCGCCGTCGCGCTGTGCATCGGTGCGGCGTTCCTGCCCACGCTCAACGCGTCCGGGACCAGCCAGGTCGACATCTTCCTCACCGACGTGGACGCGGTCAGCGGCGAGGCGGTGCTGACCGAGCACTTCCCGGCCGGCGCGGTGCAGCCCGCGATCGTCATCGTCGACGAGGCGGACGTCGACGCCGTCACCACCGCGGCCGAGGGGGTCGAGGGCGTGGACGCCGTCGTGCCGTACACCGGGGCGCCGGCGGGAGCGGGTGCCCCGGCGACGGACGCGCCGCCGATCGTGGTCGACGGGCGCGTGCGGCTCGACGTCACGACGACGGCCTCGGCCGACACCCAGGCGGCCGTCGCGACCGTCGAGGACCTGCGCGCCGCCGTGCACGAGGTCAGCCCCACCGCCGTCGTCGGCGGAGCCGCCGCGCAGACGTTGGACACCCAGCTGGCCAGCGAGCGGGACCTCCGGGTGATCGTCCCGGTCGTGCTGCTGGTGATCGGGCTGATCCTCATGTTCCTGCTGCGGTCGGTCGTCGCGGCCGCGCTGCTGCTCGTCGCCAACGTGCTGTCCTTCGCGGCGGCGCTCGGCGTGGCCGCGATCTTCTTCAACCACGTGTTCGGGTTCGCGGGCGCGGACCCCGTCGTGCCGCTGTTCGCCTTCGTGTTCCTCGTGGCGCTCGGGGTCGACTACTCGATCTTCCTCATGACCCGCGTGCGTGAGGAGTCCGCGCAGGTCGGGACGCGCGCAGGCGTGGTGCGGGGCCTGGCGGTCACCGGCGGCGTCATCACCTCGGCGGGCGTGGTGCTGGCCACCACCTTCGCGGCGCTGGGCGTCATCCCGCTGCTGTTCCTCGCGCAGATCGCGTTCATCGTCGCGTTCGGCGTGCTGCTGGACACCCTCGTGGTCCGGAGCCTGCTGGTGCCCGCCCTCGTGCACGACCTGGGGCGCCGCACCTGGTGGCCGAGCGCGCTCGGGCGCAGGGACGGTGCGACCGCCGACCTAGAGTGAGCCGCATGGAGTCGCTGCGGGTCGGGCTGGTCGGGTACGGCGGAGCGGGCCGGGGGATCCACGCCCGGCTGCTGCGCGAGGCGGGGCAGCGCGTCACCACGGTCGTCACGCGGAGCCGGGCGACCCAGGTGGAGCAGGACTGGCCGGGCGCAGCGGTCGTGCCCGACGTCGACGGGCTCCTCGCGCGGGCCGACGAGCTCGACCTCGTCGTCGTCGCGAGCCCCACCGGCGAGCACGTGGCGCACGTGAGCGCCGCGCTGGACGCCGGCCTGCACGTGCTCGTCGACAAGCCGCTGGCCACCAGCGCCGCCGACGCGCAGGCGCTGGCCGACCGCGCGGACGGCCGGCTCACCGTCTTCCAGAACCGGCGGTGGGACAGCGAGCAGCTCACACTGCTGGGTCTCCTGGCGAGCGGAGAGCTGGGGGCGGTGCACCGGTTCGAGCGACGCTGGGAGAGGTTCCGCCCGGTGCCGCAGGACCGTTGGAAGGAGAACGACCCGGAGTCCGGCGGGCTCCTGCTCGACCTCGGCGCGCACCTGGTCGACTCCGCCGTGCAGCTCTTCGGACCCGTCGCGCAGGTCTACGCCGAGCTGCACGCGCGCACGACGCCCGCGACCGACGACGTGTTCCTCGCGCTCGTGCACGCGCGGGACGGCGTCGTGAGCCACCTCCAGGCCGGTGCCGTCGTCGGCGCCCCCGGACCCCGCACCCGCGTGCTGGGCGACGGCGGCGCGTTCCTGGTCACCAGCTTCGAGGGGGAACCGACGCCGTTCGCCGCGCTCGACGACGCGTACGAGGAGACCCGCCGCCCCGGCGAGCCGGTGCACGAGGGGTGGCTGGTGCGCGGCGCGGAGCGCACCCCCGTGCCCCGCGCGCCCGGCGGCCACGTCGACCTGTACCGCGCCGTCGTGCGGTGGGTGCTCGACGGCGGCCCCCCGCCCGTCGACCCCGCCGACGCGGCGCGGACCGCACGCGTGCTCGACGCCGCCCAGGTGTCCGCCGCCGAGCGTCGGGTCGTCCTGCTCGACTGAGGCGTCCGCCGCCTGTGGACGACGGCCGACGCGCGGGTCCGGATCGGTCTTGGATGACCGGCATGGACGCGTTCCTCGTGCCGGCCGACGTCGAGACCGTGCTCGCCCAGGTCGGGTTCCGGCCGGTCGACACGGCCGGCGAGGGCTGGCTGGCGGTGGCTCTCGACGGATCCGACCGGCGGCTCGAGCTCCACGTCGTGCCCGCCGTGCTCGACGAGCTCCTCTCTGCCCGGGTCGCTCGGCTGCGTGCGCTGCGGCACGAGCACCTCGCGCAGGTGCTCGACGTCGTCGAGCTCTCACCCGGCCGGCTGGGGCTCGTCGTCGAGCACGTACCCGGCCTGTCCCTCGCGCAGGTCCGCGCGGCGCGCGCTCCGCTGAGCGACGGCGAGGCGGCCACGGTGGCGATCCCCGTCGCGGGCGCGCTGGGGGCCCTGCACGACGCCGGCATGGCCCACGGTGCCGTGTCGGCGTCGGCCGTCGTCGTGCGCCCCGACGGCCGGCCGGTGCTCACCGACCTGCGCGGCGCGATCCTGGCGGCCGGTGACCCGGAAGCCGACGTGCGGCGCCTGATCACCACGATCCTCGCGGTGCTGCCCTGGCAGGACGTCGACCTCGTGCCCGACGCGCCGGCGCTCCGGGAGGCGCTGGCGGAGCTGCTGCGGGTGCCGGGCATCGAGGCCGGTCGCGTGGTGGACCGCTGCTTCCGGATCACGGAGCCAGAACCCGTCCGACTGCCCGACGCCGGCGCGCTGGCCTCCTCGGCCCTGGCGGCCGGTGCGCGGCGCGAGCCCGCGACCTCCCGCGGTGCGCGTCACGCGGCGCGAGCTCGTCGTCGCCGGGCGTCGCGGGTCGGCCTCGCGGCCGTGGCGCTCGCCGGTGTGCTGTCGGCAGCTGCCGTCGCGCAGGGGCTTCTGGCCGCAGCGCCGGTCGATGTTGTGCGGGACCGCGACGAGCCGGTGGCGGCCGCCGCCGAGCTCAGCAGCCGACGAGCGGCGGCGGTGGGCGCCGCCGACCCGACGGCGCTGGAGGCGGCCGAGGTACTCGGTGGCCCCGCGCACACGGCGGACGCGCGGCTCCTGGCCGGCCGCGCCGGGCAGCGCGTGGACGGGCTCGCGGTCGAGGTGCACGACGCGTGGCTCGTGGCGGGCGACGGGAGCCGCGGCACCACGGACGTCGCGGTGACCTCCGTGACGTCCATGCCGTCGCAGACGCCCGCGCCACCGGCCCGCACGGTCGTGCTCGGCCTGCGCTGGACCGACGACGGCTGGCGGGTCTGGGACGTCGCCGACGGGTGAGCTCAGCCCGCAGCCACCCACGCGGCAGCGGTGGCAAGGTCGCCGTGCACGGGGACGAAGCCGCTGGCGTCCAGCACGGCCGGGATCGCGCGGATCGACCCGAGCACCTCGGACGAGAAGTCGCCGAGCACCGTCCGCAGCGCGAAGGCCGGCACCGGGACCGCCGCCGGCCGGTGGAAGGCCGCGGCCAGGGCGGCGACCACCTCGGCGTTGCGCGCGGGGGCGGTGACGAGGTTGACCGGCCCGTGCACGTCGGCCGTGAGGAGGTGCTCGATCGCCCGGACCTCGTCCAGCAGCGTGATCCACGGCCAGAACTGCCGGCCCGACCCCAGCCGGCCGCCGACGCCGGCCTTGATGACCGGGAGCAGGGGTCCCAGCGCGCCGCCGCCCTGCCCCAGCACGATTCCCGTGCGCAGGCGCACGACCCGGACGCCGGCGTCGGCGGCGGGCGTCGTCGCCGCCTCCCACTGCCGCACGACGTTCGCGAAGAAGGTCGTGCCGATCGGCTCGTCCTCGTCGAGCACGTCCTCGCCCCGGGAGCCGTACGCGCCGATCCCCGAGGCCTGCAGCAGCACCTGCGGCCCGTCGTCGAGCTCGGCGAGCGTCCGCGCCAGCAGGCGGGTGGTCAGCACGCGCGACGACAGGACCTCGCGCTTGCGGGCCGCGGTCAACGGCCTCGACCCGGGGTTGACGCCCGCAAGGTTGATGACCGCGTCGGCGCCCGCGATCGCGCCCCGGTCCAGCCGCCCCTCGGTCGGGTCCCACGCGACCTCGTGGGCACCCCGCGCGTCGCCGCGCACCAGGACCGTGACCTCGTGGCCGGCGTCCCGCAGGTGCGGGACGAGCCTGCTGCCGATGAACCCGTGCGACCCCGCGATGACGACCTGCATGCCGTCACCCTACGGTCGCGCGGTCCGGCCGACATGTCGACGGCCCGGCACCCCGTGTGGGGCGCCGGGCCGTCGGCCGGTCAGGTGCGGCCGTGCGTCAGAGGCCGACCTCGGACTCGAACGCGCCCTCCTCGATACGGGCCTTGACCGCGCTCAGGTACCGCGAGGCGTCGGCCCCGTCGACCAGGCGGTGGTCGTAGGACAGGGACAGGTAGCACATCGAGCGGATGGCGATGACCTCGGCGCCGTCCGCGTCCTGGATGACGACCGGGCGCTTGACGATCGCGCCGGTGCCGAGGATCGCGGAAGTGCCGCCGGGGACGATCGGGGTGTCGATGATCGCGCCGCCCGAACCCGTGTTGGTCACCGTGAACGTGGCGCCGCTGAGCTCGTCGGGCGTGACCTTGTTCTGGCGGGTGCGACCGGCCAGGTCCACGATCTTGCGCGAGATGCCGGCGAGGTTCAGGTCGCCCGCGTCACGGATCACGGGGACGAGGAGGCCCTTCTCGGTGTCGACGGCGATGCCGACGTTCTCCTGTGCGTGGTACGTGATCTGGTTGCCCTCGAGCACGCCGTTGATCTTCGGGAACGCCTTGAGCGCCTCGACCGCGGCGAGGACGAAGAACGGCAGGAACGTCAGGTTGACGCCCTCGCGTGCCTTGAAGTCCTCCTTCGCCTTCGCACGGAGCCGCGCGACCTTGGTGACGTCCACCTCGACCACCGTGGTGAGCTGCGCCTGAGAGTGCAGGGCGTCGACCATGCGCTCGGCGATGATCTGGCGCAGCCGGCTGGCCTTCTCGGTGGTGCCGCGAAGGGGCGAGACCGCCGGGACGGCCGCAGCCTTCGGTGCGGCGGCGGGCGCCGCAGCCGGCTGGGCCTTGGCGGCCTCGGCGGCGGCCTTCTCGGACTCGGCCTTCGCCGCGGCGTCGAGCACGTCCTCCTTGCGGATGCGGCCGCCGACGCCGGTGCCGACGAGTGCGGCGACGTCGACACCCTTCTCGGCCGCGAGCTTGCGGACGAGCGGGGTGAGGTACGTGCCGGACGCGGCGGGAGCCGGGGCGGCTGCCGGGGCGGGCGTGGCGGGCACGGGTGCCGGCGTCGGCGTAGCCGGGACGGGCGTCGGGGTGGCGACCGGCGCGGGAGCGGCCGCGGCCGACTCCTGCTCGGCGGCGGGCTCCGGAGCGCTCTGCGGCTCCGGGGCCTTCTGCTCGGTCTCGGGCACCTTCTCCTCGGGAGCGGCAGCGGCGGGCGCCGCCCCGGAGCCGATGACCGCGAGGACGGCGCCGACCTCGACGGTCTCGTCCTCCTGCACCAGGATCTGCTGCAGCGTGCCGGCGAACGGCGACGGGATCTCGGTGTCGACCTTGTCCGTCGAGATCTCGAGCAGCGGCTCGTCCACGGCGACCTCGTCGCCCACGGCCTTCAGCCAGCGGGTGACGGTGCCCTCGGTGACGGACTCGCCGAGCGCGGGGAGCGTGACGTTCTCGCTGGCGCCACCGTCGTCCGACGCTGCCGCCGGCGCGGGCTGCGCCGGGGCGGGCTCCTCGTGCGACTCGACCGACTGCTCGGCCGGGGAGGCCTCGGCGGCCGACTCCTCGGCGGGAGCCTGCTCGGCGGCGGGCTCCTCAGCAGCGGGCTCGTCGGCAGCCGGAGCGGCCTCGCCCCCGCCGGAGGAGGACTGGCCGGACCCGATCACGGCGAGGGTGGCGCCGACCTCGACGGTCTCGTCCTCCTGCACCAGGATCTGCTCGAGCACGCCGGCGAACGGCGACGGGATCTCGGTGTCGACCTTGTCGGTCGAGATCTCGAGCAGGGGCTCGTCGACCTCCACCGTGTCGCCCACGTTCTTCAGCCAGCGGGTGACGGTCCCCTCGGTGACGGACTCACCGAGTGCGGGCAGCTGCACGTTGTCGGACATGACCGCTCGTGTCTCCTTCGATCCGTAGGTCAGTTGTGGGCGTGCAGCGGCTTGCCGGCGAGCGCGAGGTGCGCTTCCCCGAGGGCCTCGTTCTGCGTGGGGTGGGCGTGCACGAGGGACGCGACGTCCTCGGGGTAGGCCTCCCAGTTGACGATGAGCTGGCCCTCGCCGATGAGCTCGCCGACGCGCGCACCGATCATGTGGACGCCGACCACCGGGCCGTCCTTCTGGCGCACGAGCTTGACGAACCCCTGCGTGCCGAGGATCTGGCTCTTGCCGTTGCCACCCAGGTTGTACTCGAGCGTCTCGACGCCGTCCGCACCGTGGACCTCCTTGGCGCGCGCCTCCGTGAGGCCGACCGAGGCGACCTCGGGCTCGGAGTAGGTCACGCGCGGGATGCCCGACTCGACGATGACGGCCGGGTTGAGGCCGGCGATCTCCTCGGCGACGAAGATGCCCTGCGCGAAGCCACGGTGGGCGAGCTGCAGGCCGGGGACGATGTCGCCGACCGCGTGGATGTTGGCGACGCCGGTGTGCAGGCGCTCGTCGGTGATGACGAACCCGCGGTCGAGCGTGATGCCCTGCTCCTCGTAGCCGACGCCCGAGGTGCGCGGCCCGCGGCCGACGGCGACGAGCAGGAGGTCGGCGTCGAACGTCTTGCCGTCCTCGAGCGTGACGTGCACGCCGTTGTCGTCCTGCGTGACGCCGGAGAAGCGGACGCCCAGGTTGAAGTTGATGCCGCGCTTGCGGAACGCGCGCTCGAACGCCTTGGACAGCGCCTCGTCCTCGTTGGCGACCAGGTGGGGGAGCGCCTCGATGATGGTGACGTCGGCGCCGAACGACTTCCAGACGCTGGCGAACTCGGAGCCGATGACGCCGCCGCCGAGCACGATCACGGACTTCGGCACCCAGTCGAGCTGCAGCGCCTGGTCGGACGTGACGACCCGGCCGCCGATCTCGAGACCGGGCAGGGACCGCGCGTACGAGCCGGTGGCCAGCACGATGTGCTCGCCGGTGATGCGCTCGCCGTTCACCTCGACGGCGTCCGGGCCGACGAGCTTGCCGTAGCCCTCGAAGACGGTGATCTTGCGCGACTTCACCAGGCCCTGGAGGCCCTTGTACAGGCGGCCGATCACCGAGGACTTGTACTCGTTCACACCGTTCATGTCGATGTGGTCGAGGCTCGTGTGGACGCCGAACTTGGCGCCCTCGCGGGCGTTGTCCGCCAGCTCGGCGGCGTGCAGCAGCGCCTTGGTGGGGATGCATCCGTAGTGCAGGCAGGTGCCGCCGACCTTGTCAGCCTCGATCAGGGCGACGGTCTTGCCCAGCTGTGCGGCGCGCAGCGCGGCGGCGTAGCCACCACTGCCTCCGCCCAGGACGACGATGTCGAAAGCGGTGCCGTTCGTGTCGGCCACGTGCAGACTCCTCATACGCAGACTTGGTGGTCTCGAGCTCGCCGACCATCCTGTCATCCCCGCAGGCCTGGAACGACCTGGACGACGCGCGCGACCATGTGATGAGCAGAACAGTCGTCCCATGACTGCTGTTCCGTCTCGCGCATCACACCCCGCGGACCGACAGGCTCGCAGGTTACTCTCGTGCGCCATGGGCCTGTTCTCGCGCCGCAAGCCGGCCGCTACCGACGCGCCGACGGACCGCGACGCGCGGGCGGCGACGCTCGCGCACCTCAAGGACTTCGTCGCCACGCGGGTCGGCGTGGAGGCCTACGTCGAGCCCCGGACCAACGACACCCCGACGACGATGATGCTCGTCGCGACGGACGGCGAGTGGACCCGGCGCCGCGTGCCGGACCCCGCGACCGCCTGGCAGCTCGCGCGCGACATGGGCATCCCCGTCTACGACGTCCAGCGGACCGGCTACCCCCAGCGCGTTCGCGACTGGAACTCGCGGCAGCGGCTGGCCGGCAGGCGCAAGCATCCCTAGCAGCAGTCGCCCTCCGCATGGGAGCCGACCGGCGTGACGCCGGGCCGCGTCCACTGGGGGATCGGTCGTCCGTCGCGGCGGAACCAGCTCTGCGTCGGGTCCTGCGGCCAGCCCTCCGGGGAGTCCTCCCACTCCTCCTGGCGGCCGTACACGGTCAGGTCGAGCAGCTGGAGCGCGGGCATCATGGCCTCGCAGCCGCGCCCGTCGGTCTCGTAGGTCTGGAAGACCCGGTCCCCGACGCGTAGGTAGGCGGTGATCCAGCCGTCGGAGATGCCGGGGGAGTCGACGCCGTCCACCGAGTACCACGGTGCCCGGTAGCCCATGAACTCGCGGTAGGGCGCGAACTCGTCGGACGGACCCTCGCACCAGACGGCGAACGTGACCCCGCGGGCCTCGAGGTAGGTGGCGTCCTGGAAGTTCCACACGGTCGCCGTGCAGCCCCGGCACTGGTCCTCGAAGCCCCGGCCGCGGTGCCACATGTGCTTGCAGACCAGGAGCTGGTCACGCCCCTCGAACACGTCGAGCAGCGGCGTCGGGCCGCCCGCGCCGGTCAGCCGGACGCCCGCGTCGACCTCGACCATCGGCAGCCGCCGACGCTCGGCCGCCAGGGTGCTGCCCGCGCGGGTGTGGGCCTTCTCGCGGACCAGCAGGTCGGCGCGCTCGCGCAGCCAGGTCGTGCGGTCGACGATGGGGGGCGTGGCGGTCATGGGAGCTCCTTCGGAGAGACGAGGATCGGTCGCCGTACTGACGAGCCAGCCCGCGAACGTCATCGGTGGGGCGTCAGCGCGGGACCCGCAGGGCGCGTGGCTCGAGGACGCGTTCGCCGCCCACCGGCGGGAGCTGCGCGCGCACGGCTACCGGCTCGCCGGCAACGTCGCGGATGCGGATGACCTCGTCCAGGAGACGTTCCTGCGCGCCTGGCGCGGCCGCGACCGCTTCGAGGGCCGCGCCTCCGTGCGGACGTGGCTGTACCGCATCGCGACGAACGTGTGGCTCGACAGCCAGAAGGCGGCCGGGCGTCGGACGGTGCCCGTCGGCGAGGCCCTGGAGCTGAGCACAAAGATCGGCCCGTACCCCGACACGGAGGCCGAGGCCGACGAGCTGGTGGAGCTCGCGCTCATCGCGGCCCTGTGGCATCTGCCGCCGCGGCAGCGGGCCGCGTTCGTGCTGCGCGACGTCAGCGGCTGGACACCGGCGGAGATCGCCGACGCCCTCGGCGTGCCGCTCCCGGCGGCGAACAGCCTGGTCCAGCGTGCGCGGGCCACGATCCGGCGGCACGCGCCCGCCGACCCGCGCGAGTGGCGCCGACCGGCGCTCACGGCGCAGGACGAGGACGTCCTGCGGCGCTACGCGGGCGCGTCCGACGCCGAGGCGTTCCGGATGCTGCTCGCCGACGACGTGCGGATCACGATGCCGCCCGACGCCCCCGTGGTCGGCCCCGGTGCGGTGAGCGAGTTCCTGGCCCGGCCGCTGGACTGGCGGACCGTCGCGACCAGCGCCAACGGCCGCCCGGCGCTGGTGAACTACCTGCGCCTGCCCGGCGGGGCGCAGCACGAGGCGCTGGTGGTCGACGTCCTGCGTGTGGTCGACGGGCGCATCGCCGAGATCAACGCCTTCGTGGGCGCCCACCACGTCGCTGCGCTCGGCCTGCCCCTCGCGCTCGAGCCCTGAGGGGTCAGGCCGCCGGCGCGCGCCCCTCGAGGAGCGCGAGCAGCGTGCGGACGCCGACACCGGTGCCGCCGACGGGTGTGTACCCGTGCGCCGAGCGCTCGTTGTAGGCCGGCCCCGCGATGTCGAGGTGCGCCCACGGGGTCTGCCCGACGAACTCCTGCAGGAAGATCCCCGCGGTGAGCATGCCGCCGAACCGGTCGCCGATGTTCGCGAGGTCGGCGACCTTCGACTTGAGCCCCGCCTTGAGGTCCGCGGGCAGGGGCATCGGCCAGAACAGCTCCCCGCTCGTCTCCGCGGCGGCGACGACCTCGCCGCGCACGTCGTCCGTGCCCATCACGGCGGACACGCGGTGGCCGAGCGCGACCAGCTGCGCGCCGGTGAGGGTGGCGATGTCGATGACGACGTCCGGCTTCTCCTCGACGGCGGCCACGAGCCCGTCGGCCATGACCAGGCGGCCCTCGGCGTCGGTGTTGAGCACCTCGACCGTCTTGCCGCCGCGGATGGTCAGCACGTCGGACGGCCGCTGGGCGGTGCCGGACGGCATGTTCTCCGCGAGGCACAGCCAGCCGGTCACGGCGACCGGGAGCTCGAGCCGGGCCGCGGCGAGCACCGTGTGCAGCACCGCGGCGGCACCGGCCATGTCGGACTTCATGGCCTCCATGCCGGCGGCGGGCTTGATCGAGATGCCGCCCGAGTCGAACGTGATGCCCTTGCCCACGAGCGCGACCTTGGCCTTCGGTCGGGACGGCGTGTACGCCACCTTGACCAGGCGGGGGCCGCGCACGGAGCCCTGCCCGACGCCGATGAGGCCCCCGTACCCGCCGGCCGCGAGCGCCTTGTCGTCGAGCACGGTGACCTTGAGCCCCTTGGCACCGGCGTCCTTCGCCGCCGTCTTCGCGATCTCCGCGAACGCCGCCGGGTACAGGTCGTTGGGCGCCGCGTTCACCAGGTCGCGGGTGCCGTGCACGGCGGCGGCGACGATCTCGGCGCGGGCGACGGCAGCCGTGGCGGCCCGGTCGCGCGGGTGGGCGGTGACGAGCTGGAGGACGCTCACGGGCGCCTGCTTCGCCGCCTCGGACGCCCGGTAGCGGGTGTAGGAGTAGGCGCCGAACAGGGCGCCCTCCGCGACGGCGGCGACGGACGCGGTGTCGTCGGCCGGCAGCGCGAGGCCGACGCGCGCGGTGCCGGCGAGCTCCCGCGTGGCGGCACCGGCGGCCCGGCGCAGCGCCTCGGGCGTGACCTTGTCGGCGGGGCCGACGCCGGTGAGCACGACGACGGTGGCGACCAGCCCGGTACCGGGCAGGCGGCGGACCTCGTCGGCCGCACCGGTGATGCCGAGCGCGGCGGCGTCGGCCAGCACGGCGCGCAGGTCCTTGGGCAGGCGCTCGGCGCCGAGGACGACGGGCGCTCCGTCCTGCTGGGCGACCGCGACGACCAGGGCGTCGACGGCGAGGCGGGCAGGGTCCTGGGAGGTCAGCGTCAGGGTCACCGCTCGATGATAGATCCGGACGGTGGACGGTCGGCGCGGCCCCCGCCGGTACGGTGGGGCACCGTGATCGTCCCCCTCGCCCTCCTCGTGGCCGCGCTGTGCCTCGCGCTCGCGGGCTGGGCGCTCTGGTTCGTCGTCCGGGACCGCGCGGTGGTCCTGCGCCAGCTGTGGGGCGGCGCGGTCGTCGAGGCGGTCCTCGTGGTGCAGGCCGTCGTCGCCGGCGTGCTGGCCGCGACCGGTAGCCCCGACGTCGACGGCGTGCTCCTGTGGGGGTACGTGCTGACGCAGCTGCTCATCCTGCCGATCGCCGCCGCGTGGGCGTTCGCCGAGCGCACGCGCTGGAGCTCGGTGGTCCTGCTCGTCGCCGCGCTGACCGTCGCCTTCCTCGAACTCCGACTGCTCCAGATCTGGGGGACCGTGTGACCGATCGACAGGTAGCACACCGACCAACGGGGAGCGGGCCCGGCCGCCTCCTGGTCGCCGTCTACGGGATCCTCGCGCTGGCCGCGACCGCCCGGGGCATCTACCAGGTGGCGACCAAGCTCGACGAGGCGCCCGTCGCGTACCTGCTCTCGCTCGCGGCGGGGCTGGTCTACATCGTCGCGACGGTCGCGCTGGCCACCGACCGGCGGCGGCTCGCCTGGTGGGCCGTGACCATCGAGCTGGTCGGCGTGCTCACCGTCGGCGTCCTCTCGCTGGTCGACGTGGGCGAGTTCCCCGACGAGACCGTGTGGTCGGCGTTCGGCCAGGGCTACGGCTACATCCCGCTGGTGCTGCCGTTCCTCGGGCTGCTCTGGCTGTGGCGCACGGGCCGCTCCCGCGCCGACGACCTAGGGTGAACAGCGTGTACCGCCTGCTGTTCGACCTCGTCTTCCGCCGCATGGATCCCGAGCGCGCGCACGAGGTCGCGTTCCGCCTGATCCGGGTGGTGGCCCAGGTCCCGGGCCTGCGCCAGGTCGTCGGCCGCGCGTTCGCCGCGTCCGACCGGGGCGCGGTCCACGTCTGGGGTCGGCGCTTCCCGTCGCGCTTCGGCCTCGCCGCAGGCTTCGACAAGAACGCGCTCGGGGTCGCCGGCCTCACCATGCTCGGGTTCGGCTTCGTCGAGGTGGGGACCGTCACCGCGCACGCCCAGCCTGGCAACGAGCCGCCGCGGCTCTGGCGGGTGCTGGACCAGCGCGCCCTGCGCAACCGGATGGGCTTCAACAACGAGGGCTCGCAGGCCGTGGCGGCGCGGCTGCGCAGGCTGCGCGCGACACCCGCCGGGCGTCGGCTCGTGGTCGGCGTGAACATCGGCAAGACGAAGGTGACGCCCGCGGAGCAGGCTCCCGTCGACTACGCCACCAGCGCCGGCCGGCTCGCCCCGTACGCCGACTACCTCGTCGTCAACGTGTCGTCGCCCAACACGCCGGGCCTGCGGGACCTGCAGTCGGTCGAGGCGCTGCGCCCGATCCTCGAGGCCACGCGCGTGGCGGCCGACGAGGCGACGGCGGCCGCCGGCCTCGCCCCGGTGCCCCTGCTGGTCAAGATCGCGCCGGACCTGTCCGACGACGACGTGGACGCGGTGGCCGAGCTCGCCGCCGAGCTCGGCCTGGACGGGATCGTCGCCGTGAACACCACCATCGGCCACGACCTCGGGCCTGGCGGGCTCTCGGGTCCGCCGGTGCTGGCGCGCGGGCTGGACGTCGTCGCCCGCCTGCGCAGCCGGCTCGGGCCCGACGCGGTCATCATCGGCGTCGGCGGCATCACCACACCCGCGGACGCCCGGGAGTACGTCGCCGTCGGCGCCACCCTCGTGCAGGGCTACACCGGGCTGATCTACGAGGGACCGGCCTACGCGTCGCGGATCACCCGGGCGCTCGCGGCCGACCAGGCGCTGCGCGGGACCCACCACCGGACGGCGGTCGGGTGATGGTGCTCCGGCCGCAGTGGGAGTGGCGGTTCGACGGGGCCGACGGCACGGTGCTCGACCGGCCCGTGAGCCCGGTCTTCACCACGCAGTACGACGCCGAGCAGTGGCTGGGCGAGCACTGGCGGACCCTCGCGGCGCAGGGCGTCCAGGCGGTCGGGCTGCTGCACGAGGGCCTGCAGGCGACCGCGACGCTGACGTTGCCCCTGATCTGACCGTCAGACCATCGCGTGGACCCCGGCCGGGGGCGCCGCGGGCTCCGTGACGCCCAGGCCGGCCCATGCGTCCGCCAGCCCGGTCACGGCGCGGCGCAGGTCGTCGGCCGTCGAGGTGAAGGGCAGGCGCAGGTTCCGCTCGAAGCTGCCGTCCACCCCGAACGCGGTGCCCGGGACCACCCGGACCCCGTACCGGGTCGAGATCGCGGCCAGCGCGCTGGACGCCGGCGCACCGAGGTCGGCCCACAGCGACAGGCCGCCGGCGGGCACCTCGAACCGCCACGAGGGCAGGTGGTCGCGCAGGAGCCCGACGAGCAGGTCGCGGCGGTCCCGCAGGGCCGCCCGGCGTCCGGCGAGGAGCTCGTCGGAGTGGGCCAGCAGCTCGGCCACGACCAGCTGCTCGAGGAGCGCCGTGCCGATGTCCACGTGCGCCCGCGTGGTGGCGATCCGGTGGACCAGGTCGGGGTGCGCGCGGACCCAGCCGACGCGCAGACCTCCCCAGTAGCTCTTCGACGCGGAGCCGATGGAGACGACGTACGCCGAGGTGGCGTCGCCGGCGAACGAGCCGGGCGCCGGACCGTCCATCGTCAGCTCGGCGAGGACCTCGTCGCCGACGATCGTCGTCCGGTGCCGGCGGGCGAGCGCCCGGACCCGGGCGGCGTCCTCGTCGCTCAGGCTGGTTCCCGTCGGGTTCCGGTGGCTCGGGATCAGGTACACGAGCCGGGGTGCCACCTGGCGCAGCGTCGACTCGAGCAGGTCGATGTCCAGCCCGGTCTCGCCGGACGGGACGGGCACGGCGCGGGCACCCACGGACCGGACGACGTCGATGGCGTGCGGGTACGTCGGGTGCTCGACCACCACCCGGTCGCCCGGACCGGCGTGCGCGCTGACCAGCAGGTGGATGGCCTGCTGCGCGCCGGTGGTGACGAGGACCTGGTCCGGCGTCGTGGGCGTGCCGCGCAGGGTGTACCACCGCGCGATCGCCTCGCGCAGGACCGGCAGACCGAGCGGGGCGTACCCGGTGCCCGTCAGGTGCCGGGGGAGGGCGTCCAGCGCGGCGAGGTACGCGCCGTGCAGGGACGAGGGGGCCGACGGCGCGGCCATGGCGAGGTCGACGATCCCGGGCTCGGCGCGGGACGTCTCGGCCATCGACGACCGCGCCCCCGGACCGGCCGGCAGGGTGGTGACGGTGCCCGACCCGCGCCGGCTCACCAGGTAGCCCTCGTCGCGCAGCAGTCCGTACGTCGCCGTGGTCGTCGTGCGGGACACGCCCGTGGCGTCGGCCAGCTCGCGCTCGCTGGGGAGGCGGGTGCTGAGCGGGACCGTGCCCGAGAGGATGGCTGCCCGGACCGCGTCGGCCAGGGCGACGTACGCCGGGCCCGGACGCTGCCAGGCGCCGAGCACCGAGCCGAGGCGGTGGCCGCTGATCCGGCGGTCGACGGGAAGCTCGGGGGTGCTGGTCACCAGGCCACTATGCCAGAAGTGGCTATTCCAAGCGATGCCAGTTGCGAGCCAGCATGGCTCACCATGAGCATGTGGATATCAGCGATCCTCCTGGTCGCGAGCCTCACCGTCGCCGTGGCGATCGTCGTCCGTCGGGACGGTCGGGGTCACCGCCCGCCGCCCGCCTCGCACCACGCGTGGTTCGAGGAGCGGCCGTGAAGGCCCCCCGCGGGCGGACGTATGCTCGCGCGGTGCTGAACCGGACCACTGCCGACGCGCGACCCGTGCGCCGGGGAGTGCAGCTGCTGGTCGGCCTCGTGCTCTACGCCGCCTCGATCGCGATGCTCGTCGACGCCGGACTCGGCAGCATGCCGTGGGACGTCCTCACCCAGGGGATCGTCCGCCGCACGGGTCTCTCGTTCGGCGCGGTCACCCTGCTGGTCGGGCTCGTGGTGCTCGCGTGCTGGATCCCGCTGCGCCAGCGGCCCGGGATCGGCACGATCGCGAACGTGGCCGTGATCAGCCTGCTCGTCGACCCGTTCCTGACGCTGGTGGGCGGCCTGCCCGACGCGCTGGGCGTCCGCATCGCGCTGGCGGCGGGCGGCATCGTGCTCAACGGGCTGGCCACCGGGCTCTACGTCGGCGCCCGGCTCGGCCCGGGTCCTCGCGACGGGCTCATGACCGGCCTGGTGCGACGGACCGGCCGCTCGGTGCGCCTCGTCCGCACGACCATCGAGGTCGCGGTCGTGTCCGTGGGCTGGCTGCTCGGCGGCACCGTCGGCTTCGCGACGCTCGCCTACGCGGTGGCGATCGGCCCGCTGGTGCACGTGTTCCTGCCGCGTCTGACCGTGCCGACCGGCGAGGTCCGCGAGCCGGTCACCGTCTGACGGGGGTCCGGCCCCGGGGTCGACCCGGGGCCGGACCCGACGTCAGCGCGCCGGCGGCGCGTTCTTGGCGGTCTCCGCCGGGTCGGAGACGACGGAGTCACCGAGGATCGTGTCGATCCGGGCCAGCAGCTCCGCCGGGATGGTCACGCCCGACGCCTTCACGTTCTCGGTGACCTGCTCGGGCCGCGAGGCGCCGATGATCGCCGCGGCGACGTTCTGGTTCTGCAGCACCCACGCCACGGCCAGCTGGGCCAGCGAGAGCCCGAGCTCGTCGGCGACGGGCGTGAGGTCCTGCACGCGCTGCAGCACGTCGGGCTGCTCGAGGAAGCGCCCGATGAACCGGGCGCCGCCCTTCTCGTCGGTGGCGCGGGACCCCTCGGGCGGCGCGGCACCCGGCTTGTACTTGCCGGTGAGCACGCCCTGGGCGACGGGGGACCAGACGATCTGCGACACCCCGAGCTCCTCGGACGTCGGGACGACCTCGCCCTCGATGACGCGCCAGAGCGCCGAGTACTGCGGCTGGTTGGAGACGAGCTGCACGCCCAGGTCCTTCGCCAGCGCGTGGCCGGCGCGGATCTGGTCCGCGGTCCACTCCGAGACGCCGATGTAGAGCGCCTTGCCCGCGCGGACGACGTCGGCGAACGCCTGCATCGTCTCCTCGAGCGGCGTCGACTGGTCGTACCGGTGCGCCTGGTAGAGGTCGACGTAGTCGGTCTGGAGGCGCTGCAGCGAGCCGTCGATGGACTCCAGGATGTGCTTGCGCGACAGGCCGGAGTCGTTGGCCCCACCGGGGCCGGTGGGCCAGTAGACCTTCGTGAAGATCTCGAGCGACTGACGCCGCTCGCCCTTCAGCGCCTCGCCCAGGACGGTCTCCGCCTTGGTGTTGGCGTACACGTCCGCGGTGTCGAAGCTGGTGATGCCCGCGTCGAGCGCGGCGCGCACGCACGCCTTCGCGGTGTCGTTCTCCACCTGCGAGCCGTGCGTGAGCCAGTTGCCGTAGGTGATCTCGGTGATCTTCAGGCCGGAGCGGCCCAGGTAGCGGTAGGAAACCATGCCCGCCACCCTACGGCGGGCTCAGGAGGGGCGCTGTCCGTGCTTCACCTGCGGCTTGGGCAGCCGCGCGGGGCGGATCTGGAACGCGCGGAGCACCGCGTACATCGCGACGCCGCGCGGGATGTGCTCAGCCCCGAACTTGGCGACGATGCGCTTCTTCACGCTTCGCCACATGAGCCACCCGTCGATGGCCGCCGCGAGGATGTAGATGTACAGCGCCAGGATGGCCACGACGGCGAGCCCGGTCTTGGCCAGCGCGAACTGGATGACCAGGAAGACGGCCGCCATCGGCAGGAAGAACTCGCCGAGGTTCCAGCGGGCGTCGACGGCGTCGCGGATGTAGCGGCGCACGGGGCCGCGGTCCTTGGCCGGCATGTTGCGCTCGTCGCCGGTCTGCATGGCCCGGTACTCGACGTCGCGCTGGGCCTTGGCCTGCTCGCGGGTGGCCTTCTTGGTGGTCGGCGCGACGAGCGGCCGCTTGTTCGCGGCCTCGGAGACCTTGCGCTTCGGTGTCGGGCGGCCCTTGCCCGCGTCCGTGGGCGGCGGCGCGCTCTCCGTCAGTGCGGGAGTCACGGGCTGGGGGTCGTTGCTGCGTCCGAACACCCCGCCAGGGTAGTCGAGTAGCGTGCTTGTCCGTGACCGACGCCTCCCCGAACCCGACCATCCTTCCCGGCGACCGCACGGCGGCCCTGCGCTCGCGCACGGCGTCCGCGTTCGGCGCGCTGCGTGCCGACCTCGAGGCCCTGGTGCGCATCCCGAGCGTGTCCAACGCCGAGTTCGACCAGGCGCACGTGGCGGCGAGCGCCGACGCCGTCGTGGCGTTGCTGCGGGACGCGGGCCTCGACGACGTGCAGGTGCTCTCCGTGCCGGGCGGTGCCCCCGCGGTCGTCGGGCGCCGCCCCGCCCCGGAGGGTGCGCCGACCGTGCTCCTCTACGCGCACCACGACGTCCAGCCGCCGGGGGACGACGCCGACTGGGACAGCCCGCCGTTCGAGCCCACCGAGCGCGGCGGCCGGCTGTACGGCCGCGGCGCGGCGGACGACAAGGCCGGCGTCATCGCGCACGTCGGGGCGCTGCGGGTGCTCGGCGACGACCTCGGCGTCGGCGTCACCGTTTTCGTCGAGGGGGAGGAGGAGATCGGCTCGCCGACCTTCACCGCCTTTCTGCACGCGTA
Source organism: Cellulomonas sp. P4_H12 (assembly GCF_056400905.1). NCBI lineage: Bacteria > Bacillati > Actinomycetota > Actinomycetes > Micrococcales > Cellulomonadaceae > Cellulomonas > Cellulomonas sp. P4_H12. The sequence goes on along the minus strand of NZ_JBFUKJ010000017.1, from coordinate 20,832 downwards.
CCGCGAGGAGCTGGCGGCCGACGTCATCGTCGTCGCGGACTCGTCGAACTGGGCGATCGGGGTCCCCGGCCTGACCACGTCGCTGCGCGGCCTGGTCGACTGCGTGGTGGAGGTCGCGGTCCTGGAGCACGCCGTGCACTCGGGCATGTTCGGCGGCGCGATCCTCGACGCGCCGACCCTGCTCGCCCGCCTGATCACGACGCTGCACGACGACGAGGGCAACGTGGCGGTCGCGGGGCTGGTGCGCGCGCCGGACCCGACCGTGGACTACGACGAGGCGACGTTCCGCGCCGACGCCAGCGTGCTGGACGGCGTCCGGCTCGCGGGCACGGGACCGATCACGGCCCGGCTCTGGACGCGTCCGGCCATCGGCGTCATCGGCTTCGACGCGCCGCGCGTGGCCAGCGCGTCCAACACGATCACCCCGCGCGCCTCCGCCAAGCTCTCCGTCCGGCTCGCGCCCGGTCAGGACCCGGCCGCCGCGATGGCCGCGCTGCGCACGCACCTGGTCGAGCACGCGCCCTTCGGCGCGCGCGTGACCGTGACCGACGGCGAGCAGGGCAAGCCGTTCCAGGCGCCGCTCGACTCGCCGGCGATGCAGGCCGCCCGCTGGGCGTTCGCGGAGTCGTGGGGGACCGATCCGGTGGACATCGGCGTCGGAGGCTCGATCCCGTTCATCGCGGACCTGCTGGAGGTGTACCCCGACGCGTCGATCCTCGTGACCGGCGTCGAGGACCCCGACGGTCGGGCGCACGGCGCCAACGAGTCGGTCCACCTGGGTGAGCTGGAGAAGGTCGTGCTCGCGGAGGCGCTGCTGCTGGAGCGTCTGGCAGCGGGCTAGCGCGGCGGGAGGTCAGGCCGTCTCGCGGTGCGCGACGCCGACGGCCTCGGCCCACGCCTGCACGTCGCCGGGGAGCTCGGGCGACGGGCCGTCGTGGGTGCCCAGCAGGTCGATCACGTCCGGCGCGGGGATGCGGGACCCGTCCCGACCGAGGAACCGGCCGGCGACGACGCCGCGAGCGACGTGCTGGTCACCTCGGCGGAACGTCTGCTCGAGGTAGGCGCACCGGGGGTCCCAGCCGAGCAACCGGGTGGAGATCTCGAAGCGCTGGCCGAGGGTGAGCGAGCGGCGGTAGGAGACGGTGGACGACGCCACGACGGGATACCAGCCGTGCTCCTTGAGCGGACCGAAGGCACCCAGGTCCGCGAGGAAGTTGCTGCGCGCGACGTCCATCATCTGCAGGTAGACGCCGTTGTTGACGTGCCGGTAGAAGTCCAGGTCGCCCAGGTGCACGCGCATGCGGGTGACGGACGGGTCGAACAGACCGCGACCGGGGACGGCCGGTCGGGGGCGGGTGGTGGCCAGTGCGAGCTGGATCATCCGGGTCACCCGCGCGATGTTACTCGCGAGTAGGTTCGGCGGGAACGGCGACGAAGTGCTCGACCACCGGGAACGGCTCGTAGAAGTGGTGCAGCAGCTCACGCCACCGCAGGTACTGCGGCGACCGACGGAACCCGACCTCGTGCGCCTCGACCGAGTCCCAGCCGATGAGCAGCAGGTAGGTCGAGGGGCTCTCGACGCCGCGCGACACGTGGATCCCGCGGAAGCCCGGGATGCTCGCCACGAGCGGCGTGGCCTCAGCGATCGCCCGCTCGAACTCGTCCTCGTGGCCGGCGCGGACCGGGAGCAGCGCGTGCTCGAGCACCAGGGCGTCGAGCGGTCCCGTCATACCGGGGGCTCGGGGTCGTACTGGATGCCGCGGCGCACGGCCTTGGCGGCGTCGACGGACTCCAGGCGGGCCACCAGGTGCAGCGCCATGTCGATGCCCGCCGAGACCCCGGCCGACGTGACGATGTCCCCGTCGTCGACGAAGCGGGCCTCGGTGTCGGCCAGCACGGTCGGGTCCAGCAGGGCGAGCTCGTCGAAGGCCGCCCAGTGCGTGGTCGCCGGGCGGCCCGACAGCAGGCCCGCGGCGGCGTACACGAGGGCCCCGGTGCACACGCTCGTGAGCAGCGGCGTCGAGGCGCGCATGCCGCGCACCCACTCGAGGTGCTCGGGCTCCCGCAGCAGCGGGCGCGTGCCGGCGCCGCCGGGGTAGACGAGCACGTGCACGGGTCCCAGCTCGTCCCGGCTGAGGTCGGGGACGAGCCGCAGGCCCTTGGCGCAGCGCACGCCGAAGCCGTCGACGGAGAACGTCACCACCTCGGGCCGCAGCTCGGAGGTGTTCGCCCAGTACGAGAGGACCTCGTACGGGCCGACGACGTCGAGCTCCTCGGCGTCGTCGAAGACGAAGATGCCGACTCGCAGGTGGTGCCCCGTGGACACGCTCAGTACCCCGGCAGGGCGAGCATCTGGTCGAGCGCGACGCGAGCCCAGTGGGCGTCGTCCGCGTCCACGACGATCCGGTTGACGGGCCGACCGGCCACCAGCGACTCCATCGCCCACACCAGGTGCGGCAGGTCGATCCGGTTCATGGTCGAGCAGAAGCAGACCGTGGAGTCCAGGTAGTGGATGTTCTTGTCCGGGTGGGCCGCCGCGAGCCGCCGCACGAGGTTGAGCTCGGTGCCCACGGCCCAGGAGCTGCCGGGCGCCGCGGAGTCGAGCGCCTTGACGATGTACTCCGTCGACCCCACGAGGTCCGCCGCGAGCACGACCTCGTGCTGGCACTCGGGGTGCACGATCACGGTGACGTCCGGGACCGCCGCGCGCATGTCCGTGACGTTCCGGACCGAGAACCGCCCGTGCACCGAGCAGTGCCCGCGCCACAGGATCATCCGGGCGTCCCGCAGCTGCTGGGTGGTCAGGCCGCCGCCGGGCTTGCGCGGGTCGAAGACCACGCAGTCGTCGAGAGAGAGACCGAGCTGCTGCACGGCGGTGTTGCGGCCGAGGTGCTGGTCGGGCATGAACAGGACCTTGCCGGTGCCGCCGACGCCGCCGACCTTGTCGAAGGCCCACCGCAGCGCGACGTGCGCGTTGGACGAGGTGCAGATGGTGCCGCCGTGGCGGCCAGTGAACGCCTTGATCGACGCCGCCGAGTTCATGTACGTCACCGGGACCGTCTGGTCCGCGATCCCCGCGTCGACCAGCACGTCCCACGCGTCCTCGACCTGGTCGATGGCGGCCATGTCCGCCATGGAGCAGCCCGCGGCGAGGTCCGGGAGGATCACCTGCTGGTGGTCGGACGTCAGGATGTCCGCCGACTCCGCCATGAAGTGCACGCCGCAGAAGATGATGAACTCGGCCTCGGGCCGGGCGGCGGCCTCGCGCGCGAGCTTGAAGGAGTCGCCCGTGACGTCGGCGAACTCGATGACCTCGTCGCGCTGGTAGTGGTGCCCCAGCACGAACGCCCGGCTGCCCAGCGCGGCACGCGCGGCGCGGGCGCGTTCGACGAGGTCCGGGTCGCTCGGTGCGGGGAGATCGCCGACGCACTCGACGCCGCGCTCGGAGGCCAGGTCGACGCCGCGGCCCAGCAGCAGGAGGGCCGACGGAGCCGGCTCGGAGAAGGTGCTCACGCTCACGCGGCGATCCTCGCACAATCCGGCCTGCACGCCGCCGGTCGACTGCCGTGCCACGATGCACGGCGTGCGCGTGCTCATCGCCCCCGACAGCTTCGGCTCGAGCCTGACCGCCGACGAGGCGGCGCAGGCCATGGCCGGTGCGTGGCGGGCGACCGCGCCGCACGACGAGGTGAGCACGTGCCCGCTGTCCGACGGGGGACCGGGCTTCGTCGCCACCCTGCACGCCGCGCTGGGCGGCGAGCTCGTGCCGGTGACCGTGACCTCGCCCGTGCGCGTGCGGGTGCCCGCCGTGCTGCTGTTCGTCGGGACGACCGCGTACCTCGAGTCCGCGCAGGCGGTCGGCCTGCCGCTGGTGCCGGACGAGCTCCGCGACCCGACGCGGACGTCCAGCCGCGGGGTCGGCGAGCTGCTCGCCGCGGCGGTGGCCGCGGGCGCCCGCCGCGTCGTCGTCGGGCTGGGGGGCTCGGCGACGAACGACGGCGGGGCTGGTGCGCTGGTCGGGCTGGCGCGCGCTCTCGGTCTCGACGGGCCGAGCGACCTGCTCGACGCGGGCGGCGGATCGCTGGCCGCGGTGGGTCCGGACGACCTCGCCGGTCTGCGGGAGCTGCGGGACCGGCTGCGCGGCGTGGAGCTCGTCGTCGCCACCGACGTCGACGTCCCGCTGCTGGGCCTGCACGGTGCCAGCGCCGGGTTCGCACCCCAGAAGGGCGCCACGCCCGAGCAGGCGCAGGAGCTCGAGCGGGCCCTGGGGCATTTCGCGCACGCGGCCACGGCCGCCCTGGGTGATGCGCTGCGCCCGGACCTGCTCGCCGGCACGCGTACCGCGTCGGCGACGACGCGGCTCACCGCCGCGCCCGGTGCCGGCGCGGCCGGAGGCCTCGGCTTCGGCCTCGCGCTGCTCGGCGGGCGGCTGGTGCCCGGGTCGGTGTTCGTCGCGGACGCCGTCGGCCTGGACGCCCGGATCGGCGACCACGACGTCGTCGTCACCGGCGAGGGCCGGTTCGACTGGCAGTCGCTGCACGGCAAGGTCGTCCCGGAGGTGGCGTCCCGCGCGCTCGCGCACGCCGTGCCCACGGTGGTCGTCGCCGGGGAAGTGCTGGTCGGGCGCCGCGAGCTGTCCGCGGCGGGCATCACCGCGGCCTACGCCGTGGCCGAGACGCCCGAGCAGGTGGCCGCCGCGCTGGCGGACCCGGTGGGGAGCCTGGCGGCGCGGTCCGCCCGCGTGGCGAGAACCTGGTCACGTTGACGGGGATCTTGTCCCGCGGGTCGTACCCTGGACGGGAACAACCTCGAACCTGGTGCTGTTGCCCAGGATTGATGCGTGAGCAGTGCTGTCCAGCGAGCACCCAGGAGAGACCATGAGCGAGACCACCGCGACCGAGACCGCGACCGAGACGCACGGCGTCCTCCTCACGGACTTCGCCGCCTCCAAGGTTCGCAGCCTCCTCGAGCAGGAAGGCCGCGACGACCTGCGTCTGCGCGTCGCCGTCCAGCCCGGCGGCTGCTCGGGCCTCATCTACCAGCTGTACTTCGACGAGCGTGTCCTCGACGGCGACGCCCTCAAGGACTACGACGGTGTCGAGGTCGTCGTCGACCGCATGAGCGTCCCCTACCTCGAGGGCGCCACGATCGACTTCGCCGACTCGATCGAGAAGCAGGGCTTCACCATCGACAACCCGAACGCCGGCAGCGCCTGCGCGTGCGGCGGGTCGTTCAGCTGACCTGAGCTCACCACGGGCCCGGTTCCCCCTCGGGGGGCCGGGCCTGTGTCATGCGTGCGTCCGGACGGTCAGCGCGTGCACGCCGTCCTCCTCCGTCGTCGCGACCATCTGGTGGCCCCGCATCCGGGCCCAGGCCGGCACGTCGTGCACCGCCGCCGGGTCTGTGGCCAGCACCGTCAGCTCCGACCCGGGCGGGGCGTCCGAGGCCGCGCGCGCCAGCCGGATCACCGGCGCCGGGCAGCGCAGCCCGCGCGCGTCGACGGTGATCACAGACCGCCCACCCCCCAGGACTCCCGCACGCCGGCGACGACGCCGGGCAGCTCGGCGAGGAACCGGTCGACGTCGGCCGGCGAGGTGGCGCGGGGGAGCGCGAGCCGGATGTTGCCGTGCGTGAGCGCGCCCATCGCCGCCAGCACGTGGCTGGGCTCCAGCGCGCTCGACGTGCACGCCGAGCCCGAGCCGACCGCGAAGCCGCGGGCGTCCAGCGCCGACAGGAGCGCCTCGCCCTCGACGTAGAGGCAGGAGAACGTCACGACATGGGGGAGCCGGTCCGTCGGGTCGCCGACGACGTCCACGTCGGGGACGTCGGCCGCCACGCGCGTCCGGATCACGTCCACCAGCCGGCGGCGCACCGCGTCGTCGGTCGTGCGGGTCGAGATCGCCGCCTGCAACGCGACCGCGGCGGCGAGCGCGGCGGGGACGCTCACGCCCCCGGGGAACCAGCGGTCCTCGTCCTCGGGCCAGTCCGGCGAGCGCCGCACACCCGACCGGGCGACCAGCACGCCGAGGCCGCCGGGGCCGCCCCAGTCGCCCGCGTCCGCGGCGAGCAGGTCCCACGCGTCACCGACGTCGACGTGGCCCAGGCTCGCGCCCGCGTCGACGAGCAGCGGCACGCCGGCCGCCCGTGCCGCGGCGTGGGCGGCCTCGACGGGCTGCAGCGTGCCGACCTCGCCGTTGGCGTGCTGGAGCGCGGCCAGCGCGACCCCGGGCCGAGCGATCGCGGCCGCGAACGCGTCCCCGTCCACCCGGCCGAGCCGGTCCACCGGGACCGTGACGCGGTTCCCCGCGAAGTCCGCCGCGTTGAGCACGGCGGCGCGCTCCACCGCACCGACGACGACGTCCGCGCCGGTGCGTCGGCGCCCACGGGCCACGGACCGGACGGCGCCGTGCAGCGTCGCCGTGTGGGAGGGCGCGAGGTCCACCTCCGGCGTCCGGGCGCCCACGGCCGCCGCGATCGCCTCGCGTGCGCCGTCGAGCAGCATGCGGGCACGGCGACCCTCGGCGTGCAGACGACGCGGGTCCGCCCAGCCCTGGTCGAGGGCCTCGAGGAACGCGGTGCGGGCCGCCGGGAGCAAGGGGGCGCGGCCGCCGGCGTCCAGGACGACCCGCGCAGCAGTGGTGTGCGTCACACGGGCGTCGCGCGGGGCGTCGACGCCGGCCTGGTCGGGCTGGCTGCTCACGGGGGCACCGTAACCCCGCAGGGACCTGACCAGGCGCGCGACGACGGGGTTGTCGGTGCCCGACGGGCGTCGGGTCCGGTGAAGGACCCGCGGTGTGATGGTGCTGACACGGTGTCGTCAAGGGGTGTCGCCAGGACGAAAGGATGTGGTCGGCGCGCTAGGCTGCACGGGTCGAGGACGAAGGTCCCGGGCGGCGTCCTGCAGTAGTGCGGGGGAGTCGACGGGACGCGAGTGAGAGGTCCCCCCGTTGCACCCGGACACCCCCCGTCGCACGCGGCGACCAGCCCTGTTGCTGGCCGGTCTGCTTGCCGTCGTCGCCGTCGCCGTGAGCGGATGCTCCGCCGAGGTGCAGCGCGGCTGGCTCCCCGGCAGCTCCGAGCACGAGATCACCGACCAGACCGGCCGGATCACCAGCCTGTGGGTCGGCTCGTGGATCGCCGCGCTCGTCGTCGGCCTCATCACCTGGGGCCTGATCCTGTGGTGCGTCGCGGTCTACCGGAAGCGCAAGGGTGACGACACCCTCCCCGTGCAGCTGCGGTACCACGTCCCGCTCGAGGTCATGTACGTGATCCTGCCGATCATCATGGTCGGGGTGCTCTTCTACTACACGAACCGCGACACCACCGCGGTGCAGGACACCTCGGCCGACGCGGACGTCCACGTGCAGGTCATCGGCAAGCAGTGGAGCTGGGACTTCAACTACCTCGACGACGACGCGTACGACACCGGCCAGCACGCGCAGGACGTGGGCAGCGCCGGCACCGGGGTGCTCAAGGACCAGGTCACGCTGTACCTGCCCGTCAACGAGCGGGTCGAGTTCACGCTCGACTCCCGCGACGTCATCCACTCGTTCTGGATCCCCGCGTTCCTCTACAAGATGGACATGATCCCGGGCAAGACGAACTCGTTCCAGGTCACCCCGACGCAGGTCGGCGAGTACCTGGGCAAGTGCGCCGAGCTCTGCGGCGAGTACCACTCGTCCATGCTGTTCAACGTCAAGGTCGTGTCGCGCGAGGACTACGACGCGCACATCGAGGAGCTCAAGGCGAAGGGTCAGGAGGGCTCGCTCGGTCTCGAGTACAGCCGCCAGCAAGACCTGGACAGCGCTCCGAAGGAAGGCGATAAGTGATGGCCGCCGTCGCGGAGCACATCCCCGGTCTGGCGCCGTCGCGCCAGACCCTCGGACGCACGGTGATCAAGTGGATCACCTCGACCGACCACAAGACGATCGGGTACCTGTACCTGATCACGTCGTTCGTCTGGTTCGCCATCGGCGGCATCCTGGCGCTGCTCATCCGCGCCGAGCTGTTCGCCCCGGGCATGGACATCTTCCAGTCCCGTGAGCAGTACAACCAGGCGTTCACCATGCACGGCACGATCATGCTGCTGCTGTTCGCGACGCCGCTGTTCGCGGGCTTCGCCAACGTGATCATGCCCCTGCAGATCGGTGCGCCCGACGTCGCGTTCCCGCGGCTCAACATGCTCGCGTACTGGATGTTCTTCTTCGGCGGCACCATCGCCGGTGCCGGGTTCTTCACGCCCCAGGGCGCCGCGTCGTTCGGCTGGTTCGCGTACGCGCCGCTGTCGAACACCGTGTACTCGCCGGGGCTCGGCGGCGACCTCTGGGTGTTCGGCCTGGCGCTCGCCGGCTTCGGCACCATCCTGGGTGCCGTCAACTTCATCACCACGATCGTCACCATGCGCGCGCCCGGCATGACCATGTTCCGGATGCCGATCTTCACCTGGAACACCCTGGTGACGTCGCTGCTCGTGCTCATGGCGTTCCCGCCGCTGGCCGCCGCGCTCTTCGCGCTCGGCGCGGACCGGCGCCTCGGCGCCCAGGTGTTCAACCCCGAGAACGGCGGCGCCATCCTCTGGCAGCACCTGTTCTGGTTCTTCGGGCACCCCGAGGTCTACATCATCGCGCTGCCGTTCTTCGGCATCATCACCGAGATCCTGCCGGTCTTCAGCCGCAAGCCGATCTTCGGCTACAAGGGCCTGGTGTACGCGACGATCGCGATCGCGGCCCTGTCCGTGACCGTGTGGGCCCACCACATGTACGTCACCGGCTCGGTGCTGCTGCCGTTCTTCTCGTTCATGACGATGCTCATCGCGGTGCCGACCGGCGTGAAGTTCTTCAACTGGATCGGCACGATGTGGCGCGGCAAGCTCACCTTCGAGACGCCGATGCTCTGGACGATCGGCTTCCTCGTCACGTTCCTGTTCGGCGGCCTGACCGGCATCATCCTGTCCAGCCCGGCGCTCGACTTCTCGCTGTCGGACTCGTACTTCGTGGTCGCCCACTTCCACTACGTGGTGTTCGGCACCGTCGTGTTCGCCATGTTCGCGGGCTTCTACTTCTGGTGGCCCAAGATGACCGGCCGGATGCTCGACGAGCGGCTGGGCAAGGTCCACTTCTGGATGCTGTTCATCGGCTTCCACACCACGTTCCTCATCCAGCACTGGCTGGGCGTCAAGGGCATGCCCCGCCGCTACGCGGACTACTCGCCGGACGACGGCTTCACGTGGATGAACCAGCTCTCGACCGTCGGTGCCGTCATCCTGGCCGCATCCACGCTGCCGTTCCTCTGGAACGTCTACACCACGTGGCGCAACGCGCCGCTGGTCACCGTCGACGACCCGTGGGGCTACGGCGCCTCGCTCGAGTGGGCCACCAGCTGCCCGCCCCCGCGGCACAACTTCACGTCGCTGCCCCGGATCCGCTCGGAGCGCCCCGCGTTCGACCTGCACCACCCCGAGGTCGCCGCGATGGACCACGTGGAGCCGAACCCCGGACCCCTGGACTGGGAGGGCGACCGGCGTGGCCTGAACGAGGTCGCGACCGACCGCGTCGTCAACGGCAAGGGTGAGCCGGAGCAGTCGTCGGCCACGATCGTCGACGACCGCCCGACGACCGACGAGGAGGGCACGCGATGAAGCTCGAGACCAAGCTCTTCCTCTACGGGGTGCTGTTCTTCGTCCCCGTCGGCCTGATCTACGCGGCGTGGAGCCACGGCGAGCCCGTCGGTACCGTCGGCATCCCGCTCGTCGGCGGCCTGGTCGGCATGATCGGTGCCTACTTCGCGCTGCTGTCGCGACGCATCGACGAGCGCCCCGAGGACGACCCGCTGGGCGAGATCGAGCAGGGCGCCGGCGACCAGGGCGTGTTCAGCCCGTGGAGCTGGTGGCCGCTGGTGCTCGGCGTGTCGGCCGCGATCACGTTCGCGGGCCTCGCGGTCGGGTTCTGGCTGTCCTACATCGGCGTCGCCCTCGGCGTGATCGGCCTGGTCGGCTGGGTGTTCGAGTTCTCCCGCGGACAGCACGCCCACTGATCTGACGTCTCGAGGAGGCCCCCGCCGTTTCGGTGGGGGCCTTCTGGCGTCCGCTGCGCTAGCGTCGGCGGAATGAGGCATTCATACGCATTTGCTGCCCGGACCGCCGTCCTCGTCGGCGCGGTCGGGGTCGTGCTCGCGGGGTGCGCGAGCAGCAGCTCTGACGGCGACTCGGGCTCGGCGCTGAGCACCAAGGACGTCACCGGCGAGTGGTCGCAGCCGAAGTCGTCGCCGCTGGTGTACCTCCAGATGCTCGAGAGCGGGACCGTCAACGGGTCCGACGGCTGCAACCAGCTGAACGGGACGTGGAAGATCGACGGCTCGACCATCGAGTTCGGCGCCTTCGCCGCGACGATGATGCACTGCGACGGCGTGGACACCTGGCTCTCGGGAGCGTCGTCGGCGACGGTGTCGGGCAAGGAGCTCACGGTGATGGACGACAAGGGCAAGGAGATCGGCACGCTCGAGAAGACGAAATGAGGGCGCGTCTCGCGGTGGTCGTCCTCGCGGCCGCCGCAGGGCTGGCGGGGTGCGGCGGCGCGACGGGGACTGCCGGCGCGACCCCCGCCGCCCCCGTGCCGGACGTGGCGGGCGTGTGGGGGATGCAGGACACCGAGGGCGTGGTGTCGCTCGAGCTGGCGGACGACGGCAGCATCTCGGGCACGGATGGCTGCAACCGGGTGACGGGCACGTGGGAGCAGGACGGCGACCAGGTGGCGTTCGGGCCGTGGGCGACCACGCGGATGGCGTGCCAGAGCGTCGACACGTGGCTGTCGGAGTCGGTGAAGGCGACGGTGCAGGGCGAGAACCTCGTCTTCGCCGACGAGTTCGGGATCGAGATCGGCACGCTCCAACCGAACTCCTGAGGGGGCGCTGACGCGCCGAAGGCCGGCACCCGCGAACGGGTGCCGGCCTTCGTGCGCCGTGCGCTCAGAGCGCGACGATGAGGCCCGAGGTCTGCGTGCGGGCACGGTCGAAGCGTGCGGCGGCATCGGCCCAGTTGACGATGTTCCACCACGCCTTGACGTAGTCGGCCTTGACGTTGACGTAGTCCAGGTAGAACGCGTGCTCCCACATGTCCAGGACGACGACGGGGACCAGGCCCAGCGCGATGTTGCTCTGCTGGTCGTACAGCTGCACGATCACGAGCTTCTGGCCGATGGAGTCCCACGCCAGGATCGACCAGCCGGAGCCCTGGATGCCGATCGCGTTGGCCGCGAAGTGCTTCTGGAAGGCCTCGAACGAGCCGAAGAACTCGTCGACCGCCGCGCCCAGCTCGCCGGTGGGCTTGTCGCCACCGTCGGGGGAGAGGTTCTCCCAGAACACCGAGTGGTTGACGTGGCCGCCCAGGTTGAACGCCAGGTTCTTCTCGTGCAGGTTCACGGCGGCGAAGTCGTCGGACGCGCGCGCCGCGGCGAGCTTCTCGAGCGCGGTGTTGGCGCCGGTCACGTAGGCGGCGTGGTGCTTGTCATGGTGCAGCTCCATGATGCGCCCCGAGATGTGCGGCTCGAGTGCCGCGTAGTCGTAGGGCAGATCCGGAAGCGAGTAGTCAGCCATGCGTGAGTACACCTCTCCTGCGTCGGTCTGGGACCGCGTGCCGCGGCCCGTCGGAACGAAGAACGGGCGGCCCGCCGTTACGGCGAGCCGCCCGACTCCACGATCAACTCTTGCTCAGGATCAGCGATTCCGCCCGTCGGGGGCAGTCTCATCCTGCGGATCCACGAGGTGCTGGCCGCCGCCCACGGCGCCGGTCAGCTGGGCCGGAGCGTGCTCCGGAGCGCCCTCGAGGGAGTCGTGCTCGCCGTGCGAGTGCGACGCCGCCAGCTCGGCCGGCGTGACGGGCTCGACGCGGTCCTCGTAGAACGTCTGCGAGAGACGCTGCCGCATGCGGTCCAGGGCGTAGCCCTTGCGCCGCACGCCACGCGAGTCCTCCGCGGGCTCGATCTCGAGCGGGCGGATCGCGTCGTGCTGCACGCGCAGCCAGCGCTCGTGCGCGTCCAGGGGCTTGTGCACCTCGATGTACTCACCGTTGGCGAACCGCACGATGCGACCGGTCTCGTGGCCGTGCAGCACCAGCTCGCGGTCCTTGCGCTGCAGGCCGAGGCAGATGCGCTTGGTCACCCAGAACGCGAACCACGGGCCGACGAAGATCAGCACCCGGAACGCCCAGGTGATGTCGTTGATCGACAGGTGGAAGTGCGTCGCGATGAGGTCGTTCGAGCCGGCCAGCACCAGGATGAAGAACGCGGTGAGGAGCGAGACGCCGAACGCCGTGCGGAACGGCCGGTTGCGCGGGCGGTCGAGCACGTGGTGCTCGCGGCGGTCGCCGGTCACAGCGGCCTCGACGAACGGGTACGCCGCGAGCAGCGTGAACAGGATGCCCGGCACGACCATGGCCGGGATGATCACGTTGAGCGACAGCGTCCAGTGCCCGATCACCACCTCGGCGAACCCTGGCATGAGGCGCAGCGATCCCTCGAGGAACAGCATGTACCAGTCGGGCTGCGCGCCTGCCGACACCGGTGACGGGTCGTACGGGCCGTAGTTCCACACAGGGTTGATCGTCATGGTCGCCGCCATCAGCGCGATGACGCCGAACACGGTGAAGAAGTAGCCGCCGGCCTTCGCCACGTAGATCGGGAACAGCGGGTAGCCGACGACGTTCTTGTCCGACCGGCCGGAGCCCGGGTACTGCGTGTGCTTGTGCAGCACCACGAAGAAGAGGTGCAGCCCGATCAGGGCCAGGATGATGCCGGGCACCAGCAGGATGTGCACCGTGAACAGGCGCGGGATGAGCACCTCGCCCGGGAACTCTCCGCCGAAGATGAAGTACGACGTGTAGCTGCCGATGATCGGGATCGACCGCACGACGCCGTCGGTGATGCGCAGGCCGTTGCCGGACAGCACGTCGTCCGGGAGCGAGTAGCCGGAGAAGCCGGCGGCCAGGCCCAGGATGAGCAGCAGGAAGCCGACGACCCAGTTGATCTCACGCGGCTTGCGGAAGGCACCCGTGAAGAAGACACGCATCATGTGGGTGACGATCGCGGCCATGAAGATGAGGGCGGCCCAGTGGTGGATCTGCCGCATGAGCAGGCCGCCGCGCACCTCGAACGACAGGTGCAGGGTGGAGGCGAACGCCTCGGACATGTGGACGCCCTGCAGGGAGGCCCACGGTCCGTCGTAGGTGACCTCGTTCATGCTCGGCACGAAGAACATCGTGAGGAACACGCCGGAGATCAGGATCGTGATGAAGCTGAACAGCGCGATCTCGCCCAGCAGGAACGACCAGTGGTCGGGGAAGATCTTGCGAGCGAAGACCTTGACGGCAGTGCCGACGCCGGTCCGCTGGTCCAGGTAGTCCGCCGTACCCGCCGCGAGCTTCTCGACGGGGGACGGGTTGGCTGTCGTCGTCATTTCGTCAGACGCTCCCAGTAGCTCGGGCCGACGGGCTCGTTGAAGTCGCTCTGAGCGATCAGGTAGCCCTCGTCATCGACGGTGATCGGCAGCTGCGGCAGGGGCCGCTTCGCCGGTCCGAACACGACCTTCGCACCGTCGGCCACGTCGAACGTCGACTGGTGGCACGGGCAGAGGAGGTGGTGGGTCTGCTGCTCGTACAGCGCGACCGGACAACCCACGTGGGTGCAGATCTTCGAGTAGGCGACGATCCCGTTGTAGGACCAGCTCTTCTTCTCCTCGGACTCCTTGAGCTCCGAGGGGTCGAGCCGGACCAGCAGGACGACGGCCTTGGCCTTCTCGTCCAGCGGGTTGTCGGACTTCTCGAGGTCGAACGGGATGACGTGGAACACGGAGCCGATCGTCACGTCCGACGCCTTGATGGGCCGGTTCGTGGGGTCGGTCGCGAGGCGCGTCCCCTTCTTCCAGAGGGTGTGACGGAACTTCGAGACGTTCCAGTCCCCACCCACGTTGCCGATGAGCGGCACGATGATGGCCAGCGGGAACAGCGCGAGGGCGGAGATCATGGCGCCCTGCAGCACGCCGCGCCGACCGATGGCCGAGTCCGCGGCGCCCTCCTTGAGCACCTCGACAGCCGCCGCACGCGTGGGCTCGTCGCTCTGCTGGAGGTGGCGCTCCTCGGACTTCTCGTGGTCGTTCATCAGCGCCTTGGCCCAGTGCACGGCGGCGAAGCCGATGCCCAGGAGCGAGAGCGCGAGCCCGAGCCCGAGCAGGAGGTTCGAGAGGCGCATCGACTCGACGGACTCGCCCGGCGGGATCGCGAAGTACGCGACCAGGAAGCCGATGGTGGCCAGGACCGAGATCGCGAACAGGAAGACGACCTGACGCTCGGCCTTCTTGTTCGCCTTCGGGTCGTTGTCGCCCAGGCGGTCGTGGTGCTCCGGGTGACCCGGGTCCTCGAACCGGTCGGGCACGGCCGCCGGGACGGGGGTGGTGATCTCGTTGCTGGCCTCGTGGCCGCGTTCGAGGTTGCTCACGAGGACTTCGCTCCGATCCAGACTGCTGCGCCGATGAGCAGGCCCATGCCGACGACCCAGGCCCACAGGCCCTCGCTCACCGGTCCGAGGGCACCGAGGTCGAGACCGCCGGGGGACGCGCCACCCTGCTGGTCGATGAAGGCGATGATGTCGCGCTTCTCCTCGGGGGTGATGTTCGCGTCGTTGAACACGGGCATCGACTGCGGGCCGGTCAGCATGGCCTCGTACAGGTGGGTGGGCGTGGTCGCCCACAGGTTGGGCGCGAACTTGCCCTGCGAGAGGGCACCGCCGGCGCCGACGGCGTTGTGGCACATCGCGCAGTTGGTGCGGAAGATCGACATACCCGTGGCGGGGTCACCCAGGCTGGGGTCGACCTGCTCCGCTGTCGGGATGGCCGGACCGGCACCCAGCGACGCGACGAACGCGGCGAGCTGGTTGATCTGGTCCTGGTCGAACTGGACGGGCTTGACCTGCACCTGCGGGCCGCTCATCTGCGCCGGCATGCGGCCGGTGCCCACCTGGAAGTCGACCGCCGCGGCACCCACCCCGATGAGGGACGGGGCGCTCTCCGTGCCGGACGCCGAAGGCCCGTGGCAGGAGGCGCAGTTGGCCTGGAACAGCTTCTCGCCGGCCGCGATGTCGTTGGTGCTCGCCTTCACAGGCGTCGCATCGGCCGACGTCGGTGCCAGCACCGCGTACAGGCCACCGGTGAGCAGCAGCGCCAGCAGGAGCAGCACGATCGGCGCACGCCGATCCTGCCTGCGGGCTGCGAGTGCCTTCACGGATCGATCCTCGTCTCGCACGTGGGGGATAGGGACTTCGGAGCATCGGGCGGAGGCGCCCGGCGCTCCTTACTTCAAGAGGTAGATGACGGCGAAGAGCGCGATCCACACGACGTCGACGAAGTGCCAGTAGTACGACGTGACGATGCCGGTGGTGGCCTCGTGGTGACCGAAGCGCTTGGCGCTGAACGAGCGACCGAGCAGGAAGAGGAAGGCGAGCAGACCGCCGACGACGTGCAGACCGTGGAACCCGGTGGTCAGGTAGAAGACCGAGCCGTAGGGGCTCGACGAGATCGTCAGGCCCTCGCTGACCAGCCCGGCGTACTCGTAGATCTGGCCGCCGATGAAGAAGGCGCCCATGAGGTAGGTGAGCGCCACCCACTCGTTCATGCCCCAGCGGTTCACCTGGAAGATCGACCCGCTGCGGACGGGCTGGAACCGCTCGGCGGCCCACACGCCCATCTGGCACGTCACCGACGACAGCACCAGCACCGTGGTGTTGATGGCGGCGAAGGTGACGTTGAGCTTCGGCGTGTTCTCCGCCCATGCCTCCGGCGCTGCGCCACGCAGCGTGAAGTACATGGCGAAGAGGCCTGCGAAGAACATGAGCTCGCTGGCCAGCCAGACGATCGTCCCTACCGACACGGGGTTCGGTCGGTTGACGCTCACGTGGGGGCTGGTGCGCGGGGCAGCCGTTGCGGTCGACACGTTCGTCATTATGGCTGATGACGCACCCGCATGGGACGTTGGACCCTCAGCGTCGCCACAGGTAAATGTCACACCGTCAGGATCTGGGCGCTCGCGCGCGAGGCGTCGGCCGGATTTCACGCGGATCTGGCCGTGCCGGAGAACCCGTCGGGGCGGTGTGCGGGGCCGGCGTCGTGCGGCGCGTCGCGAGCCCCGTGCTATGCGTCCGGGCGACCCGATCGCGGGCCTCACCGACAGGGCGGGACGCGCCGTGCCAAGATGCCCTCGGACGTCACGTCGACGACGAGTGAGGAACCCTCTCCATGAGCTCCACGAGCACGGCGCACCCCGATCAGGCAGCCGCGGCCCCCGGTCCGCGCATCCTGCTGTACAGCGACGACGTGGACGCGCGCGCGCAGGTCCGGCTCGCCGTCGGGCGTCGGCTGAGGCGCGGGGCGCCCGACATCGAGTGGGTGGAGGTGGCGACCGCCGCGGCCGTCATCGCCACGACCGAGGCCGGCGGGCTCGACCTGGTCATCCTCGACGGCGAGGCGGACAAGGTCGGCGGCCTCGGCCTCGCGCGCCAGCTCAAGGACGAGATCTACCGCTGCCCCCCGACGCTCGTCCTCACCGGCCGGCCGCAGGACGCCTGGCTGGCCTCCTGGTCGAACGCCGACGGCGTGGTCAGCCGCCCGCTCGACCCGGTCGAGCTGCACGGGGCCGTCGCGGCACTCGTCGAGGCGCAGGCCGTCACCCGATGACCGAGGTGGCCGCTGGGTCGCAGACGGCCAGCTGGCCCGATCTCTTCAGCACCCTCACCGCACGGCGTGACCTGTCACCCGAGCAGACGTCGTGGGCCATGGCCGAGATCATGAGCGGCGCCGCGTCGACGCCCAAGGTCGCCGCGTTCCTCGTCGGTCTCAAGACCAAGGGCGAGTCCGTCGCCGAGCTCACGGCCCTGGCCGACACGATGCTCGCGCACGCCGTCCGCATCGAGGTCCCCGGCCGCACCCTCGACATCGTCGGCACCGGCGGTGATCGCTCGCACACCGTGAACATCTCGACGATGTCGGCCCTCGTCATCGCGGGGGCCGGGATCACCGTGGTGAAGCACGGCAACCGGGCCGCGTCGTCGTCCTCCGGTTCCGCCGACGTGCTCGAGGAGCTCGGCATCCGGCTCGACCACCCCCCGGCCCGCGTCGCCGAGCTGGCCACCGAGGTCGGCATCACGTTCTGCTTCGCGCAGGTGTTCCACCCGTCGTTCCGACACACCGCCGCCGCCCGCACCGAGCTCGGCATCGGCACCGCCTTCAACTTCCTCGGCCCGCTCACCAACCCCGCGCAGCCGCGCTCGGGTGCCATCGGTGTGGCCGACCCCCGCATGGCGCCCCTCATGGCCGGCGTGCTCGCGCAGCGCGGCTCCAGCGCGCTCGTGTTCCGCGGCGAGGACGGCCTCGACGAGATCGCGCCGACCGGCCCGACCCGTATCTGGGAGGTCCGCGACGGGGAGGTCACCGAGTCCGTCGTCGACTGGGCGACCGACCTCGAAGTGGCGCGCATCGAGCTCGCGTCCCTGCGCGGCGCGAAGGCCGACTACAACGCCGACGTCGCGCGGCGACTCCTCGCCGGCGAGCCCGGCGCCGTGCGCGAGACCGTCGTCCTCAACGTCGCCGCGGCCCTCGTGGCCGACGGGACCCTGCCCGGCACCGCCGACGGGACCCTCGTCGAGCGCCTCGTCGCCGGTCGAGAGCACGCCCGGCGGTCGCTGGACACCGGCGCGGCCGCCGACGTGCTGGAGCGCTGGCGGGCGGCGAGCGGGGCGTAGGGGCGGCCCTGACTTCGTCGGCTCACCAACAGTCCCCTGTGCTTGTTGGTCGGACTGACCTTCCGCTCCGCTCCGGCCGAGTGACGCTCCGCGCCCCTCAGCCTCCGCTGCGCTCCAGGTCAGTCCTCCAGCTGTCGGTCGGCCTGATCCTGCGCTCCGCTCCAGGCGAGTGACGCTCCGCGCCCCTCACCTTGCGCTGCGCTCCGGATCAGTCCTCCAGCCCGAGGGCGAACGCTTGTTCCAGGTCGTGCTGCGAGTACGTGCGGAACGCGATGTACGTCTGCGTGCGGATGACGCCCTCGATCTTGCTGACCTTGTCCGCGATGACGTCCGCCAGGTCGTCGTGCTCGCGCACCCGGACCATGGCGATGAGGTCCACCTCCCCGGTCACGGAGTAGACCTCGCTGACGCCCGGGATGTCGGCGATCGCGGCGGCGACCTCCGGGATCCTCGAGGCGTCCGAGTCGATGAGCACGATGGCGGTCAGCATGCTCGTCATCATGCCGTGCGGGGCGCGCGGATGCCGATCGGGATGACCCGCGCGTCGTCGAGCTCCAGCGTCACCGGGCGGGCTTCGGCGGGGTCGAGCTCGCGCTCCCCGGACCCGGCGGTGACGAGCTGGATCAGAGGCGCGAGGCGAGGTCGCACCACGGCCGCGACCGCGGCTGCGGGGTCGCCGAGCGCCTCCGCCGACCGCACCGGGCAGGCCCACGGGCGGTCGACCTCGACCAGGCGGACACCGGGCTTCTCGAGCCACGCCAGGATGAGGTCGGTCTCCTCGGGGTGCGCCGCCGGGGCCGGCGCGACCGGCGGCTCGACCTGCTCGCCTGTGGCCTGCAGCGTGGCGATCGCGGGCCGGGGGTCGGTGCGGCGGTCGACGCGCGCGGTCCCGGCCAGTCGGCCGTAGCGCACGAGCACCAGCTCCCAGCCGCCGTCGTCGGCACGCCTGGCAGCGACGAGCTCGGCACACGCGGCGAGCGGGGCGAACTTCTGTGCGCGGCTCGCGCCGCGCAGGAAGCCGCCGAGCCGGTCCCGGACGACGCCGGCCTCCTCGAACCGCTCCTGCGCCACGAGCCACTCGATCCGGTCGGCGTGCGCCTCGACCACCGGGGTCGCGTCCGCGAGCATCGCGGCGCGAACCCGTGCGACGACGTCGGCGTAGTCGGTCACGCCCTGGTGCCCGGTGCACGGTGCGCCGCACTTGCCCATCTCCGCGAGCACGCAGGCCGACGCGCCCGCCGGCGCGACCAGCGGGAGTCGACGGGTGCACTGCCGGACGGGGAACGTCTCGTGCAGGGCGTCCACGGCCAGCTGGGCGGTGGAGGCCGACGAGAACGGCCCGATGTAGGTGGCGCCGTCCTCGTCCTTGACCTCTCGCACGACGGACAGGCGCGGGTACGGCTCGGACGTCAGCCGGACCCACGGCATCCGCTCGGGGAAGCGCGACCGGCGGTTGTACCGGGGGGAGTGGGCGGCGATGAGGCGCAGCTCGCGCACGCGGGCCTCGAGCGGCGTCGCGCAGGGGATCGGGTCGACGCGCTGCGCGACGCGCACCATCTCGATCATCCGGCTCCGCTTCTCGGCCGACGTGAAGTACGACCGGACGCGCTGCCGCAGCGAGGTGGTCGAGGTGCCGACGTACAGGACCTCCTCGCCCGGGCCGCGGAACAGGTACACGCCCGGGCCATCGGGCAGCCCGTCGGCGAGGGTGCGCTTGCGTCGGACGTCACCGGGCACGGGGTCGGTGGCCGTCGCCAGGTCCTCGAGGTGCGTGATGCCCAGCGGCGCCATCCGGGACAGCAGGGCGTGCAGGACGTCGACCGTCGCGCGGGCGTCGGACAGCGCCCGGTGGTTCGGCGTCACCGTGGCGTGGAAGAGGTTCGCGAGCGTGGACAGCTTGTGGTTGGGCGCCTCGTCCTTGGTGACCACGCGGCGGGCGAGCCGGACGGTGTCCACGACCTTGTTGCCCGGCCACGCGTGGCCGGTGCGGGCCGCCGCGGCTTTGAGGAAGCCGACGTCGAACGGGGCGTTGTGCGCGACGAGCACGGCACCCCGGGAGAACTCCAGGAAGCTGGGCAGCACCTGCTCGATGGGCGGGGCGCCGATGAGCATGGTGGTGGTGATGCCGGTGAGCACCTGGATGAACGGCGGGACGGGGCCGCCGGGGTCGACCAGCGTCTGGAACTCACCCAGCACCTCGCCGCCGCGCACCTTGACCGCGCCGATCTCGGTGATCGCCGAGTCCGCGGGCGTGCCGCCCGTCGTCTCGAGGTCGACCACGACGAAGACGACGTCCGACAGCGGGGTGCCCAGGTCGTCCAGGCTCAGCTGCACCGGTCGCGCCGCGGGGTCCGGGGTCGCGTCCGCCCAGACGGGGCGCAGACGGCGGACGGGCGACATGACCCGGACGCTACCTACGCGCACCGACACGCCCTCGCTCCTCGCCCGGTGCGTCGCGCACCCGGTCACCGCGCTCCCGGCGATCACCCGGTCGCGCCCGCCCGTCGTGCCGCGTCGCGCATCCGGGCCGCCTAGGGTGCTGGACATGCGCAGCGCGGACGAGACACGCGACGAGGCGGTCGACGTGCCGGCCCCGCTGCGGGCCGCGCTCGTGCAGGCCGCCGCGGACGCGCTGGGGGCCGCCGAAGCGGCCGAGGTGCCCGCGTCGCTGCGCGCCGTGCACCGGTTCGCCCCGCGCCGGCGCGCCACCGCGGGCGCCGGACCCCTGTGGTCCGCGCTGCAGGACGACGCGTTCCGCGCCCGCGTGGCGCGCGTGTGGGCACAGGCGAACCCCGAGCTGGCGACCGAGGTCGCCCCCGACGGACCGGGGACGCCGGAGCCGTCGGTCGCCGCTGCCGTCGGCGCCTGGCTCCAGGGGTCGTCCCGGTGGCCCGACCTGCTCCCGCCCCAGGAGGCGGTCGCCGACCCGGACGCCGGACAGCTGCGCGCCCGCCTGGAGCGGGCGCAGGCCGAGGTCGAGCGGTCGCGAGCCGACGCGGCAGCGGCCCGCGACGAGGCGCGCGCCGCGCAGGACCAGCTCGGCGCGCTCCAGCGC